>JBGUYH010000034.1:0-21448 GCA_045118595.1 Bacteroidales bacterium
CTAGCGAACAGTCGGTAGTCAAGGAGTTGTTCCCACAGTGAAACAAAATATCAATCGACTATGCAGTAATGGAGCGTTTGGCAGGAAAAGACATAACCCTCAATGGCAAAGATGCAGGCGTATATGTGTTGCCATCTGATTTTGGTTGGTCTGATCTTGGTACATGGGGTTCACTCTATGCACAGAGTGCGAAAGATGCCGATCAAAATGCTGTAATAGGCGCAGAAAATGTATCGATGATAGAGAGTACCGATTGTGTTGTTCGCGCATCTGGGAATATAAAAATGGTGCTTCAAGGTCTTGATGGTTATATAGTTGCCGATGATAATGGCACATTGTTGATATGCAAAAAAAGTCAAGAACAACGTATCAAAGAGTTTAGTGAAACGTTGAAATAAAAAAATAGTCGGATATGGACACTGAACGATTAAGCAATAGAGCACGCTTTGTGATGGTTATGCTTACGGCAATGACCGTGATGCTGGCCATATTATCATATTTTGCAGCGGTTGCAATAACATATGGTCATGCTTACCCTCGCCTATGGAATATTGTTAACCCCGACTTTATGATAATGTGTGTATTTATTACGCTCTATTGGTCGCTGCTCGAAACATGGTTGAAACTCAACGAAGTATATCGAAGTCGCTCATATGGTTACATCGTGTTGTTTCACTTCGTAGAGAATATAATAGGCATCATCCTCATAACATTTACATCGGTCTTGCTCGGATTGGCAAATTATGGACGAAATGTAATGTTTATATTTGGCGGATTAAGTACACTTAGTTGCTTGTTTGCAAAACTTGTATTCTATTATGCCATGCGTAACGCACGCAAAAAAGGTTATAATACCAGAAAAGTATTTTTTGTGTGTGATAAAGGTGGCGATAAGTTGCTTGGTTTGCTTCATCGCAACTATGAATGGGGATATAAAATAATAGGTGTTATTGGTGACTCGTATATTGTGAATAAGTACAATGGCGAATTCCCTGTTTATGATGCATCAGAAGCCAATATCGATCAGCTTATTACACAAGAGGCCGAAGATTTGATATATGCCAAAACATACGATAGCTCGCAAGAAATAATGCGTTATTTGGATATTTGCAACGAGTTGGGTATCACATTCCGACTCTATTCGCAATTCTTAAATCGTATGTCAAAAAATACACAGTTGCGTTATTTTGATACGAATGCCGTTATTACAATAACAAACACACCAACCAATTATGTCGCAATGCTTGCAAAGCGAGCTTTCGATATATTATTCTCGTCGTGTGTCATATTGTTTGGTTTCCCATTTTTCCTCATCATTGCAGCACTGATAAAGCTAGACTCAAAAGGTCCTATATTTTTCCGTCAGCAACGTTCGGGGTTGAGAGGGCGTGTGTTTGGTGTGTATAAGTTCCGCACAATGGTGGTCAATGCTGAAGAGTTGCGTGATAATTTGTTGGATAAGAATGAGATGGATGGTCCTGTATTCAAGATAGCCAACGATCCACGTATTACACGTGTTGGTCGCATATTACGCAAGACAGGTATCGATGAATTTCCGCAGTTCATTAATGTATTTTTAGGCGATATGTCGGTTGTCGGACCGCGTCCACCACTACCCAAAGAGGTTGAACAATATGAACGTTGGCAGTTGCGTCGTTTAGCTATGCAGCCTGGTATTACATGCTTATGGCAAGTGGCTCGTGAGCGTAATAAAATAACGTTTGAAGAGTGGATGAACATGGATATGGAATATATCGACAACTGGTCGTTAGCTCTTGATATGGTCATCATCTTGAAAACAATCAGAACAGTCTTCAGAGCTGATGGTAAATGATGTGAATATAAGAACTGCAAAATCTTAGTTCTACTTTTTTGTAAAATTAATGACTCGCAAAACAATAATATGTATAGTCACTGCTATTGCTGTCGTAGCGGCAGCAGTGGTGTGGATGGCTTTGAGTGAAAATAGCAAAATACCATCGGAGCGCAAAATGGCTCGAATATTAGCTGATGTGTATCATGTAGATGCAATATTTCAGACCAAAGGAGAACTCTACTCAAGCAATAAGAAAAAAGATCGCACGACGGAGAATGCCTATCACACTGTTCTGCAACATTATGATATTACAAAGGCTGATTTTGACTCGGCCATAGTGTGGTATGCTGCTCGACCAGAAAAATATGCGAAGGTCTATGATATGGTAGTGAGTATATTATCGAAGCGTGAGGGCGACTATAAAATATTGCTCAATAAGCGCGATTCGATTAATAATATAATCAAACAGAAAAACGACTCAATACGCGTTACATATCTTAAGAGAAAGCGAATGGTGCATGTGCCAGTTGAAGCACGTGACTCGGTGAAAGAGAAGAATCTTAAATTTACTTATGATCTTGACTCTATTCATGGTGGCATTATAACAGCAAATATGAGTTATCAGTTTCTGCGCAAAAACGAAGCAAAAGCACCAGCAAATATGCGTCTTATTGTTGTCTACAATGACACAATTGCCGATACAACTAATGTTAGTTTGATATATAGTCACGTAAACAAACGCGCAGAAGTAGAATATGCTGTGCGCGATACGCTAAAGGCAGTGAAGTTGAAAGTTAATCTTATTGACACCGACGATTTTAAGAAAGCTTTAGCAACAATATCAGAAGTTAGTGTCACTTATATGCCATATGTAATAACCGATAGCGTTAAGTTTGATGAGATACTCCTCCCACCTCTATTTACGTACTGATGGCACACTTGGTCGGTTCCCTATCATCGAAGTTAATGATCAAGGGATAATAACTGCAATTACCGAATGTGGCGACGCAATGTCGGAGATACAACGCACTCGTTTTTTTTCAGGTGTTATTGTACCAGCTTTTACTGCATGTGGTGATGCTTGTCAGCAGTTAGGCTATATGTATAGTTCTGATTTGATTGGCGATAATCTACCTCTTGTTTTTTCTGATAGAGAAGACTTTCTACACAAGGTTAATCAACTCTCTGCGATAAGAGCGCAACAAGCACATACATATCCACAACACGGGGCGATAGCAATAGGTAGCGCCCCCGATTTGTTACTAATCGAGGGCTTCGACCTTAATACATTTTGTAGCAAAGGAGCAACTATTTGTCGCTTATCAGAGAAACGTTAGTTTTCCAATTTTTTTATCATGCGATACACAATGTCGGCACTCATATGAGCTGTCTCTTGTTTATTGAACGAGTAAGTGTCGACTCCGCTATCATCTGCCATGTCGCTCATGCAGCGAATTACAACATATGGTATATTACAAAGGTAGCAAGCGTGTGCAATGGCAGCCGCTTCCATATCAACACACATAGGAGCACATTTGCTTACTATGTCGTTTTTTTGTTCGCGTGAGGCTACAAACTGGTCGCCACTGGCCATACGTCCTTTTACTATTTTATGTCCGTGTGTTGTTTCTGATTCGTTAAAAGCTGTAATAGCATTATCAATCATAATATCATCGGCAGGGAAATCAGAGCATGCCATGCCTTCTATTTCACAAGGTTTACACCCAAATTCAGTGAGGTCAAAATCGTGATAGAGAGCATCAGACGATACTACAACATCCTGCACACATAGTCCGCTGCCCATTGCACCAGCTATGCCTGTGTTGATAATGTGTGTAGCTCCGAATTGTAAAATCAGACGCTGTGCACACAGAGCAGCATTAACTTTACCTATGCCTGATTGAACAATAATAACGTTTACACCTTCAATAGTGCCACTGTAGTATGTGCAATTGCCAGCATTAGTAGTTGTAGTATTATTTAGCATCGATTTGAGCAATGCAACTTCAACGTCCATTGCGCCGATAATTCCTATTATTTTCTTCATACAAATTTATTTATGTGCAAAAGTAACTACGAAATATGAGTTGTGAATGATAATGCAATAAAAATTTGACCAATTGCTCAATTGGTTGAGCGACACTTTTTTTGTTGAGACGTTATAATATTTTATTTTTTCTATTGTAGAATGTTTAAAAAAATTAAATTTGCTATCGCTAACATCAAATAGAGTTACAAACCCAACATTAAACAATCTAAAGTAATAAAAATCGCTATGACAAGAAGTAGTTTTGTTAAGATTGTCATATCTATTCTAACCTTTTTAGTCATCTGGTTTCTCCCATCTGAGAGTTTTGGAATAGACGGACTAACGGTAATTGAGCAGCGTCTGATTGCTATTTTTGCATTTGCATCCATAATGTGGATAACAGAGCCAATACCTATTTGGACTACATCAGTGCTTATTCTTGTATTAATGCTACTTACCACATCGACAAGTATGTTTGAGGGATTAAACTATGTGCTTGATGAAGAAGGAAAGATTAATACATATATCGATCCTACGTTTGGTAAGCCGATAAAATTCAAAAGCATAATGGCTACATTTGCCGACCCTATTATTATGCTCTTTATGGGTGGTTTCGTGTTAGCCATAGCAGCGTCGAAATACAAACTCGATGCAGTTATTGCAAAAACCATATTGAAGCCATTTGGTACAAAATCTGAAAATGTTTTGTTGGGTTTTATCACCGTTACGGCACTTTGTTCAATGTTTATGAGCAACACAGCGACTGCTGCAATGATGCTTACTATTCTAACTCCAATTTTAGCTAAGATGCCGCCCGAGGGTAAGGGACGAATAGCATTGGCACTCTCTATACCTATTGCAGCCAACATAGGTGGTATAGGAACACCAATTGGTACACCACCAAATGCCGTTGCCATAGGGTACTTGAATGACCCTGACGGATTGAATATGGGCATCGGTTTTGACGATTGGATGTTGGTTATGGTACCTGTTGCTATTGTTATTTTGCTCATATCATGGCGTTTACTCTTATTCCTTTTCCCATTTAAGAAGAAAGTTATTGATGATATAACGATAGAGGGTGAAATGCAGTCAGACATAAAATCGCGCATAGTATGGATTACATTTATAGTGACAATATTATTGTGGGTGAGTGAGAAACTTACAGGTATCAATGCTAATGTTGTTGCACTTATACCATTTGCGGTATTTGCCATAACAGGTATCTTTACTAAAGACGATTTGAAACTTATTGATTGGGATGTACTATGGCTTGTTGCTGGAGGCTTTGCATTAGGTGTAGGTCTTGACGATACAGGCTTGGCTGAGCATATGGTTAATTCAATACCTTTCCATACATGGTCACCAATATTTGTAATAATAGGTTCTGGTGTTTTGTGTTGTGTGATGAGTACATTTATGAGTAACTCGGCAACAGCAGCTTTGCTCATACCAATATTGGCAGTTGTAGGTAAGGGAATGGAGAGTCAGTTACTTGAATATGGTGGTATATCAACTTTGCTTGTCGGATTGGCGTTGTCGGCATCATTTGCAATGGCATTGCCTATTAGTACGCCACCTAATGCATTAGCCTATGCCAAAGGATTTATCAAGCAGAAGGATATGGCTCTGGTTGGTATTTTGATGGGAGTAATATCAATAATAATAGGCTATGTTGTTTTGATAGCTATAAAGGGATTTTGAAGTCCATTGGTATAAAAAACATAAGAGGCTACCCCGAAATAGAGGTAGCCTCTTATGTTTTTATGTGTAAAGTATTTGTTATCTTATTGTCTGAAGCCAATAATTTTTCTCACTTCACGTATTGTTTCTTGTGCACTTTCGCGTGCTTTGTCAGCACCTTGAGCAGCAATTTTATGTAGAAGTTCTTTGTTTGCCGAATATTCGTTGATGCGTTCACGAATAGGTTCGGTAAAATTAACAATATCTTGTGCTAATTGCTTTTTGAGGTCGCCATAGCGGATAGAACAATCGTTCCATTTCTCTTCAAAGAATTGCACAGTGTCTGGCGTACTGACAATATTGAGGAATGTAAATAAGTTTTCGATAACTTCAGGTTTTGGACTATTAGGCTGTGTTGGTCCACTATCAGTTACTGCCTTCATCACCTTTTTTTGTATGGTCTTTGCATCATCTTTTAGATAGATGCAGTTTCCCTCGCTTTTGCCCATTTTACCCGAACCGTCGAGACCTGGTATCTTAACAGCTTTTTCTGAGAAGTAGAACGACTGAGGTTCTGGGAAGAACTCAACACCATAGATATTGTTGAAACGACGTGCACACTTGCGAGCCATTTCCATGTTTTGCTCTTGATCTTTACCTACTGGAACCTTTACAGCACGATGTACCAAAATATCAGAAGCCATTAGAGTAGGATAGGTGAGCAAGCCAGCGTTCACATTGTCGGGTTGTTTGCGAGCCTTCTCCTTGAATGTTGTTACGCGTTCAAGTTCACCCAAATATGTGTTCATATTGAGGAAGAGATAGAGTTCAAGCACCTCTTTAACATCACTCTGAACATATATTGTCGATTTTTCAGGGTCTAAGCCACATGCTAAGTATTCGGCCAAAATGGTATCGGCACTCTGTATAATATCATCGGGCTTAGGGTGTGTTGTTAGCGAATGCCAATCAGCGATGAAGAAATAGCAATTATAGTCGTTTTGCATGCGCACGAAATTCGTTACTGCGCCAAAATAATTTCCTAAATGTAGGTTGCCCGTAGGGCGAATACCACTTACTACTTTCTCCATTTTTCGTTTTTTTTTGCAAAATTACTAAATAAAAAGCAACGCCTCCCTTATTTCTTGAAAAATAAGAGAGACGTTACCACCATACCAAATAAAATCAACCTACCATGATGTGGAAAAGGAAGAGTGAGAATGCAAAAAGTAGTATTACCAATAGACTTTCGGTCATGGTACATACAAAAATTTTTCGGCGGAGCAGATCTGAATCACTAAGCCCCGTCTTTTTAGCCAACAATAGTGCTGACGAATAAAAGTCTTTAAGCATTTTACTTATCCGTTTCATATCAATGGCAAAGTTATAGCTATTATAATTATGAGAGGGAACTATATTGTTCCTAATTAGTGGATATTATGTTTACATAAGGGGATAAAATAACAAAAAATGTCGCTTACGTTACAAATTGAGCATATAGGCAGTAAATATTGTGCTTAGCTATACTTATTTTTTTGTAGCAGTGTAGTAATTGAGTCAGTTGTGAATTGTATTGTGATATTTATTTGTGAAAAGGAATGCATATTTGTTAGTATTAACTTATGTTAGGTAGTTTGAAAAACATTACATTTGCAACAAAAACAATTTGATGGCACAAAGAGGTACAGTTGTAAAATCGACAGGTAGTCAATATGTAGTTAGAGCCGACGACGGTTCACTTCATACATGCCGAATCAAAGGTAAAATGCGTCTCGATGATATAAAGAGCACCAACCCAGTGGCAGTGGGTGACTTTGTTATGTTCGACGATGCTCCACTGCATAATGCCGATGAAGATGGTGCAATTGTTGAGTTGTTGCCACGTCGCAACTATGTAGTGCGTAAATCAACCAATCTTTCGAAGCAGACTCATGTGTTGGCTGCAAATGTAGATCAAGCATTGCTCGTAGTTACCATCAATTTCCCTATAACAACATTGGTCTTCATCGATAGGTTTTTGGCATCGGCCGAAGCGTATGGCGTACCTGTTATTATCGTATTTAATAAAGTCGATCGTTACACTGCGTCGAATCTCGATGAACTCGACCGTTACAAAGATCTCTATACATCACTTGGTTATCAAGTTATCGATGTGTGTGCCAAGAAAGAGATTGGACTCGACAAGGTAAAAGCACTACTAAAAGATAAGGTAAGTGTAATTGCAGGGCATTCAGGAGTTGGTAAGTCAACACTTATCAATCGCATACAGCCAGGTCTGAATCTAAAAACAGATGAGATAAGTGAAGCCAACAATAGTGGTAAACATACCACAACATACGCAGAGATGCATGCATTTAGCTTTGGTGGCTATGTTATAGATACACCAGGCATTCGAGGATTTGGTATAGCAAATATCGACAAAGATGAAATATCTCATTATTTCCGTGATATATTCAAAATATCATCTAACTGTCAATATGGCAATTGCACACACATGCACGAGCCTGGTTGTGCAGTGAAACAAGCCGTTCAGGATGGAGAATTGGCGTTGAGTCGTTATCAGAGCTATGTCAATATCTATGAGAGTAGCACTTCGAAGTATCGTTAGTACATTATGTGTACTTCTGCTATCGAGTGTTGCTTTGTACGGACAAAATGCCGATATAAATACAACAACGATAAGTGGCGAATATGCTCGCTATAGTGCTTATTACAATTGGCATTTTATATGGTTAAATGCTGGTGATGTAGTATTCAGAACAGAAAAAACAAAACTAAAGGGACACGATGTGTATAAACTTCAAGCTTATGGACAGACAAAAGGCGGATATGACAAATTTTACTATGTTCGCGACACTTTTATCTCATATGTCGACACACTCACACTTTCGCCATTAAAGTTTGTACAGAAAAACTATGAAGGCAAAAATATAGTGCGTAATGTTTACAATTTTGACAAAGAGAATAAGCGATTTACAGGTACAGAATACATAAAAGAAGGTAAAACAATAAAGGCTAATGGACGAATAGACAAAGAATGGGATGGTAACTCGTTTGATGTGATGACGATGGTATATAAAGCCAGAAATATCAATTTTAGTAATCGGACAATAGGAGAAAAAATACCTATTGAAATGATAATAAACGGACAAGTATACAAACTATACATACGATATTTAGGGAAAGAGACAATAACAACTAAGCATAATCAAACGTTCAGATGCCAAAAATTCAGTCCACTACTTGTCGAAGGCACAATATTCACAGGTGGTGAAGATATGACAGTGTGGGTAACTGACGATGAAAATCATGTGCCAATTGTTGTTGAAGCTAAAATTTTGATAGGGTCAGTAAAAGCAATACTATCAGAGTGTAGTGGTTTGCGACATAAAAGTACTGCTGAAATTAAAAATAACTATATGCAATAGCAGTCGTATATAACAAGTGTTTTGAATTAGAAAATGTAACTGACAAAAATAAGGTGTGGAAATGAAGAGAATTAATACCAATAGTGTAATGGGTATTGTAATGACACCCATTCTTATCATTGTTATAGGATTCCTTGGTGCATGTGTTATAGGTTATTTTGCACAAATGTTGGTGATGGTTGATTACGAAATGTCTTTGCTTGAAAAGAAGATGAATGTAGTAGGCATTACCTATAATCAGCATCGTGAAACTGTGAAGATCGCAGCTGACCTCCTCAATGACGACTATCATGAATTGTATAAGTCAATACATGAAGAGGATATTGATACGCTCAAACAAGAAATGGAATGGACATGTAAAAGCGCTCATATAGATGGTTATATCATTACTACACTTGATGGTGATATAATGGCATCGTCGTACAATAATATTAGGCAAAATGAGTTAAACGAGATAGTTGGTGCTACACGTACTAGCAAAAAGGTAACAGGTTTTGGTAAATTCATTGAAGGCAAGATATGCGATTATTGTTCTATTGTGATAGAAGAAGATGGAGAACAACTTGCTATTGGTGTGATGATTGGTTATGTAGCAAACGATAAGCAGTCATTACAATATGTCAAAACAATTAACGATGTTGATTTATATGTATTCGATGGTGATAGCTGTATTTCAACAACCGATGATCGTGTTGAATTAAATTGCGTAAGTGTAAACTCCGAAGCTATCGACTCTTGTTATGTGAAGAAATCAACATGGCTTGGTATGTCTGATATATGTGGTACTAATGAGTTTGTCGGTTGTACTCCATACGTCGATTTTACAGGAAAAACTATAGGTTTGCTTATGGTACGTGTAGATCGTGGAGTGTACGATCTTATAACAAACATATTCATTACTTTTTGTACTATAATAGCACTTGGTGTATTATCTGTTGTTTTCATTGTATTTCTTCGTGTTAAACGTCGTTTATCTGACACAATAATACATTTGGTCAACGATGTAACTGTCATATCTACAGGCGACTTAACTCAACAGATAGACCAACCTCGATATGGCGAAGAAATAATGACATTGGCATCGGCAGTA
The DNA here is from genome assembly GCA_045118595.1 of Bacteroidales bacterium. Classification (GTDB taxonomy): domain Bacteria; phylum Bacteroidota; class Bacteroidia; order Bacteroidales; family Marinilabiliaceae; genus W3P20-009. The sequence goes on from JBGUYH010000034.1 coordinate 10,047, forward strand.
GCCGAAATGCAACGAAAGATAAAAGATGTAGTTCAGCCTGTAGTGGAATTATCCGACTCGATAACTGGTTCGATAGGACAACTTACTAGCGCTTCGAATAATATGTCGAATTCAGCCAACCGCCAGGCAGCATCGCTTGAAGAGATATCGAGTTCGATGGAAGAGATGGGAGCTAATATACAACAGAATACCGACAACTCGATTCAGACCAACAAATTGGCTGAAGATATAAATCAGGAAGTTGGTAGTATGGGCGAGGCAACCAATAATAGTTACGAAGCTATTCGCAATATAGCCAACGATGTAAACTCGATCAACGAACTTGTGATGCAAACCAATATCTTGGCACTCAATGCTTCAGTTGAGGCTGCTCGAGCAGGTGAACAAGGTAAAGGTTTTGCAGTAGTGGCTAAAGAAGTCGGTCGACTTGCTGATCAAACGCATGCCACAGCCGATGGTATCAACACAACAGCTACATCGAGTATAGCACAAGCTGAGGCTGCTTACACTCAAGTAACTGAGTTGTTACCTAAGATAGAAAAAGTGGTTAGCTTAATAAAAGAGATAACGGCAGCTAGTGTGGAACAGAATGCAGGAGTAAACCAAGTGAACACTGCTATTATGGACCTTAATAGAGTTACTCAAGAGAATGCAGCTACAGCAGAACAAATTGCAGCCAGCGTGCAAGAGTTACAGCGAATGTTGCATGACGTAACATCGGCTATTAAAATATTTAAAATATAATAAGCGCATAAACAAAATAGAGAGATGAAAAGAGGATAGGTGATTTTTTACTGTATCCTCTTTTTTATATAAAATATACCTCTATATGGTAAATTGCTTTATTATTTTTGCGTAGTGAAGTTTTAATGACATATATACCAATTGTTCAATATGAAGAAAAAGAGTGTTAGGCGGATAGTTGTTCAGCCTCTGATATTTTTAACAGGAATAGCAACAATAGCATGTATAGCATTATACATTTTGCAAGCATCGATAATCGATAAGTATATTTATGGAGAATTAGGAAACCGCATATCATCAGCCGATGCTGTTTTTTCATCAATGGGCTTACGTATGGCTAATACAGCCAAGCAGGTAAATGCCGAGTGTTACTCTGGTATGCACGAAGCTGCCGAAGCACACAATTTGGAAGAACTTGAAAAAGAAACCAATTGGGTTACCCAAATGTCGGACATGAAGGGCTATGTATTCACCGACATCGATGGTAGCGTGATGGTTAGTAGCTATTCAGACCTTAATGCGACAGAGATAGGTAGCATTGTAGGGCGAGCAACGGAAAAAGGAATAGTGCAAGGATGTGGCACATTCATCAACGGAGCATTATGCGAATATGTAGCAGCTACAGTGTACAACGCTGAACAAGAAAAAGTTGGCGTTATGATGCTCGTTGGTCGAATACTCAACGATGCAGCAACACTTAGTAGCTTAAAACAACAGATGGGTGTTGATATATACATCATGTCGGATAGCGAATGCATAGCCACAAGCGACACTTCTGTTGCATTGAGTAGCATTCCATTAATATCGCAAGCTGTCGACTCTTGTTTGATAGGTAAAGTGTCGTGGATAGGCAATACCGAATTTATGGGCGAAGAAGCACACCTATCGTGCGTGCCGTGCTTGGACATATTTGGAAATGTAAAAGGTATTATGATGATGCGCTTTGTTGAAAGCGTGAGCACCGAGGTGAAAACATCATTATCGACATTTGTTATTATGCTTTTGATCGTTGTATGTTTGGTTAGTTTCATATTATCGTATAGCATAACACGTCGATTAGCAAAGCCTATACAACTATTGTCGAAAAAAGTATCGATATTATCGAAAGGTGATCTTACAATTCATATCGATCCATCAAATACATCGAAAGAGATTGATGAGCTGACCGATGATATTAACGCTATGAAGCATAGCATCAACGATGTACTTAAACCTATTGTTGAGATAGCCGACACTATTCTAAACTCGATAGGAATGCTTACTAGCGCATCGACTAGCATGTCTGATTCTGCTAACCGCCAAGCTGCATCGCTCGAAGAAATATCAAGTTCGATGGAAGAGATGGGGGCTAACATACAGCAGAATACAGATAATGCCATACAAACCAATAAATTATCAGAAGAAGTTAACGGACAAGTAGATGCATTGCGTAATTCATCGAACAAGAGTTACGAAGCCATACGCAATATTGCAAATAACATTGAGGCTATCAACGAACTTGTGATGCAAACCAATATCTTGGCACTCAATGCTTCGGTAGAGGCAGCACGAGCAGGTGAACAAGGTAAAGGTTTCGCTGTGGTGGCTAAAGAGGTTGGTCGACTTGCTGATCAGACACATACAACTGCCGACGATATTAATAATGTGGCTACATCAAGTATATCTGAAGCCGAAGCTGCATTTAACTGTGTTGCCGAATTGCTGCCTAAGATAGAACAGATTACAAACCTAATAAAAGAGATAACCGCAGCAAGTGTGGAACAAAATTCTGGTGTTAATCAAGTGAACTCTGCTATAATGGATTTGAATCATGTGGTGCAAGAAAATGCAGCCAATGCAGAGATGATAGATGAGGGAGCACAAGAGTTGCAGCGAATGCTTAAGGAGTTGCAACAGGCTATTGCGATATTTAAGATAAATCGAAACTAAGAAAAATATTTAGTTCAAAGTGAATGGAGCATGGGTGTTATCATGCTCCATTTTTTTGTTTATGGTCTTTTAATATTTAATCAGCTTACAATTCGCAAGTTTGTATATGTATTATTTATACAGGATTTGAGTGACGATTTTGGTTGTTTGTAACCAGGCAAAATTTATATTTTTAGCAAAATGTGTGCCAACTTTGTGTTTGTATTGAAAAAGTATTAAGGCTTTGCAGTTTTTGTTTTTATGTGTGTTGTTTATTGTAGATAATGCGCTGTGTATTAATTGTTTACAAAGCAATAATATTTTTTAAAAAGTATCAACGTTTGATGCTGTAATATGATATTTTTTATCTTATTTTGTCATCGGAAAAGGCAGTATATGTTGCTTCTCCATATTTAGGTGTGTGATTCTACTCTCTGTAGTAATGTGACTTAATAGAGGTTAGTTTTTTTATGTACAATGAAAAATGCCATGTGCGTAATAACGTGCATGGCATTTGTTTTTATGTCTCATCGTATAGAATACGAAAAGAGACAAGCAGAATTGTTTTCTGATTCTGCTTGTCTCCACATATTTAAATGTTACTCTAAAGCTTATTTTTTAGATTCTTTAGCCCAACTATCTTTCAAACCTACGGTCTTGTTAAATACGAGATGTTCGGGTGTTGAGTCTTTATCGACATTGAAATAGCCAATGCGTTGGAACTGTAAGTAGTCGAGTGGTTTTGAGTTACCCAGATATTTCTCCACGTAGCAGTTGGTAAGCACTTTGAGTGAGTCTGGGTTTATCATCTCCTTCATAGCAGTGAGTGCGTCGCATTGTTTTTCTTCGCGGATGCGAGCCATTTCGTCACGTGGGTTTTCACAAGTCCACAATCTGTCGTACAGACGCACTTCGGCAGGAAGGCAGTGAGCCACGCTAACCCAGTGTAGTGTACCTTTTACTTTGCGGTTGCTCTCTGGCATTCCACTGCGTGTTTGTGGGTCGTATTCGCAATATACCTCTTCCACTTCGCCAACTGCGTTCTTTTTGCAACCTGTGCACTTTACGATGTATGCATTTTTGAGACGTACCTCTTGACCAGGTGTCATGCGGAAATATTTCTTAGGAGCATCTTCCATAAAGTCATCGCGTTCAATCCACAATTCGCGACTGAATTCGATGGTGTGTGTGCCACTGTTTGGATCTTCTGGGTTGTTGATGGCCTCCATTTGTTCCACTTGTCCTTCTGGATAGTTGGTTATGATGCATTTTACAGGGTTGAGCACAGCCGAAACACGTGTTGCACGACTATTTAAGTCGTCGCGAACAACGCTTTCGAGTAAGCCAAATTCGTTGAGTGCATCGTATGTAGTGTAGCCAATCTTATCAACAAATTTACGTATCGATTCAGGCGAATAGCCACGGCGACGGAATGCACAGATGGTTGGCATTCGTGGGTCGTCCCAACCCTGAACAAGTCCCTCTTTTACCAATATGAGAAGGTTACGTTTGCTCATAAGGGTGTAGCTGAGGTTGAGTTTGTTGAACTCGTACTGGCGCGGACGATTGTCGTCGAGATCTTTTTGTTCTTTTACTTCGTCGATGAAATAGTCGTAGAGTGGGCGATGAACTACGAATTCGAGTGTGCAAAGTGAATGTGTTACACCTTCAAAGTAGTCGCTCTGTCCGTGTGCGAAGTCGTACATTGGGTAGGCATACCACTTGTTACCAGTGCGATGGTGTGGATGTTTAACTACGCGATATATGATAGGGTCGCGGAAGTGCATATTGGGGTTTGCCATATCAATTTTGGCACGTAGCACCATTGCGCCCTCTTCCACTTCGCCGCTATTCATCTTCAAAAACAGAGCTAAGTTCTCTTCTATCGGACGGTCGCGATACGGACTGTTCTGACCAGGTGTGGTAGGTGTGCCTTTTTGCTGAGCTATCTCTTCTGATGTTTGCTCATCAATGTATGCTTTGCCTTCTTTTACAAGGCGAACTGCGAAATCCCAAAGTTGTTGGAAGTAGTCGGAAGCATAATATTCGTTGCCCCATTGGAAGCCAAGCCATTTGATGTCTTCTTTTATGGCATCAACATACTCAACATCTTCTTTCACTGGGTTTGTGTCGTCGAAGCGTAAGTTGCACACACCACCATATTGCTCGGCTGCACCAAAGTCCATGCAGATAGCCTTTGCGTGGCCAATGTGCAAATATCCGTTAGGTTCTGGCGGGAAACGAGTTTGCACTCTGCCACCGTTTTTACCTTCGGCCAAATCTTTCTCTATGGCTTCAATGATGAAGTTACTCTTCTTCTCACTGCCAATCTCTGCTTCTTCTGTACTCATAATGATTGAGTTTTTTATTAGAGGTTTGTGTAGAATCTGTATTTGTGGGTGCAAAATTAATTCTTTTTCCGACAGAAGATTTTAAACTCTAACAAATAAAGGTGTATTTTTGTGCATTTTTAAAATTTGCCCCAATGATAGCAACAATAGAACTTGAACAGATAAAGATATACGCACATCATGGCTGCTATGCCGAAGAACAAGTGGTTGGTAATAATTTTACGGTCGATGTTACTCTGAAGGTCGATGCTACCAAAGCTGCACAAACTGATAATATTGCCGATGCTCTTAATTATGTAGAAGTGGCTCAAATAGTAAAAGAGGAGATGATGCAAACGAGTCATTTGCTCGAAAATGTGGTAGCACGCATTTGTTCACGTATCGCATCGTCGTTTGGGGCATACGGTTTAATAGGGGGCATTGTGCGTGTGGCAAAGATGAATCCGCCTGTTGGAATTGAGATGAAATGTGTGGCATTAAGTGTGGAAATTACGGTTAAATAGTAGATAAGGTTTTTGTATTTCTAACAAAAAAAGTTGGTTTGTGCAAAAATGTATTCATTGTGCAAATTAATGTTATTATGAGTAACTATATAGTTGGTTAGTGTCGTAAATGTCGCAAAAACAAATATTTGCGATTATGAATAAACAACAACTTATTTTTGCTATGCTGCGTGCTTTTGTAGCTACCGCTGCTATTTTCTTTTGTACAAGCATTTTCGCAGCCAATTATTTGACACACGATAATTCTGGTTTAAAGTTCAACATTGTTGATGCCGATACCCACACTTGTGAAGTTGCTGGTATTGCTGATGAATCAACATTTGAAGATGCATTAACTGATGGAACTTTTGTACTAGCTTCAACCTATATCATAGATGAAACAGAGTGGATTGTAGTTGGTATTGGAAAGAACGCTTTTAGATCCGATATGGCGATTAGTCATGCCGATTTGCACAATGCCACAAGTTTGACCTATATAAGTGAAGAATCGTTTAATGGATGTGAAATGTTGGAGTATGTATCAATCCCATCGTCGTTAACATCTATTGGCGATGACGCTTTCCTGAATTGCGAATACTTGAAAGAATTGGTATTGCCAGAATCACTTACTACTATTGGCGAAAGTTTATGTAATGGATGCACAAAATTGGAACGTGTTGTAATACCAGGAAGTGTTACTACTATTAGTAATAGTGCATTTAGATGTTGTTGGAAATTGACTGATGTTACATTGGGTGAGGGAATTCAGATAATAGGCAAGGAAGCTTTTTATGATTGTAGCATATTGGGTGGAATAACCATTCCAAAGAGTGTAACAGAAATAGGTGAATCAGCATTTATGCAGTGTAAAAAATTAGGAGATGTAACATTTGCTGGTAATAATCTTACTACAATAGGTGATAAAGCATTCTATTATTGCTCTAAAATGGAGAGTATCTCTTTGCCAGAATCTCTGACAAACATTGGTGATAAAGCTTTTTGTATGTGTTCTTCGTTACAAGAATGCATAGTTCCGAAGAATGTGACGTCTATTGGTGAATATGCTTTTTCTAAATGCTATGCATTGGGTAAAGTATCGATACCAGATGGTGTAACAACAATAAAGGTAGGCACATTTGAGTCGTGCAATGCGCTTACAGATATTACTTTGGGCGAAGGTGTAGAAACTATTGAATATGGTGTATTTAATATGTGTACTATGCTCGAGTCGCTTACATTCCCTAATAGTTTAAAATATAAAGCAGGTAGCGATTTCTTAAATTGTTACAAGTTGAAGACATTACGTTTCAACGATGGTTTTGAGAGCATAACAGCTGGTGGCTTGCTACAAAGTAGTTATACCCAAAAGGTAGTGTTTCCAACGTCGCTGACTAATTTGGCAGAATATGCTATCTGTAATGCAGAGTTGCTCGAAACAGTAGTATTTTTGGGTAGTACCGTACCAACTATTGGTGCTAATTTATTTGCAGGTTGCACAAAAGAATTGAGTATCTATGTGCCATGTGGTACACTCGAAGCATATAGCACAGCATTAGCAGCTTCAATACCTACAGAAGTTGAATATAATGTTTATGAGATGTCGCAGTTAGATTGTGATGAAAATGTCAAAGCAGAGTGGGTCGATTTTGACGGGACAAGTGGAGTGCTTGCTATCGATGGCGATGCTGAATGCATAACAGCCAAAAATGGAGCAACCATAACTTCAGTTGGTGATGGCATCTATACAGTAACAAACATTGAAGAGGGTGAGGTTATATACATCCACAAGGAACACACTTATGGCGAAGATGGATATTGCACCACAGGCGATGGTGTTTATGATGCTGCCCACGATCAGACCATAACTGCAGTGACTACATTACAAATCAACAATGAAAATGCTACCATAACCGACCTTGCAGGTCGACGTGTAGACTCAACATGGAGCGAATTGCCAAGAGGTATCTATATCGTTGATGGCAAGAAGGTGGCAAAGAAATAAGAATAATAGCCATACTATTCAAAATAAACGCAGAGGAGGCAGTACAACGTATTCGTTGTGCTGCCTCTTTAGCTATTATGCCGCAATGCTACTTAATGCTAATTGTGCATATGCATTTTGTGCAACTTCAGCATTTATTGTCTACCTTTGCCCGCAAGTAAGAAAATATAACAAATCAGATTGAAAACAAAAGCGATAGTAGCCTGCATTGTTGCTGCGTTTACAACAGTAACCCATGCGCAAAGTCATTGGTGCGATTCATTGTCGGTAAGTGTATCGGCATCGGCATCAGTGTCGTCCAACGACGAGCTTAACCCATTGTGGCTCTATTCTAATCAGTGGGGCATCTACACACAATACAAGCAAGCCGAATTGCTTGCACATGCTAAGGCCGAACTGCGAATTGCCAATTTTAAATATTTTACACTCAGTGCCGGTCTGGGTGGAGTGGGAACAACACAGTGGAGTCGCAGTATGCTTCACGAGGCCTATCTTGCAGGTAAACTTTTTGTTTTCGACTACACCATAGGTGCTCAAGCGCACTCGCCACTTGCTCAGTACGACGACTATACAAGCGGTAACTTCCTAATGTCGAGCAATGCGCGACCCTATCCTCGCATAGGTGTTGGTATATTCGACTATTTGAGTGTCCCATACACACGCAATTGGTTGCAAATTAAAGGTGGCGTGTATGTTGGGCGATTGTTCAACGAATACGATGCCTCCAACGAATATCGATGCAACTATACTCGTGATGTTACAATAAGCGAAAAATTTGCCTTTGTGCGTTTGGGTGGGTGGATAGCTAAGCCATATCTTGGCATTGCACATAGTGTGATGATGGGAGGAATAATGCCAGATGGGACAAAAATACCTACCGACTTTTGGGCATCATTTTGTGGTAAAGGATCTACATCTGACGACTTTTCAGGGCAGTTTGTAGGTGAGCAAACTAACGCAGCTGGGGCTCATCAGGGATTGTGGGATTCTGGTATGGATATAGAGTTGACTAACTATGATATACACCTATCGTATAAACGACCATTTTCTGATGCGGTAGGACGTAAATTCTTTACACGTCGTAGTCGCGATTTCTATTTTGGTGCTGTCGTTGCACTGAAAAATAAATCGGCATTGAAGCATCTCTCGTTTGAATGGATGCGTACCGATTATCAGTGTGGTAATGGCATGCCCGACCCTGTTGGTTATGATAAAAATGGCAATTTTATTGTCATCTATCCTCCTTACGACAAGCATGATAAGGAGTGGTTCTATGAACATTTTACAGCAGAAGAAATTGAAGAATGGCTCAATAGTAGTGGTCTGACACTATGGGGCAAATCAAATTCATCATCTCTCTTTTATAGTCAGTGGTGCAATCACGGATTGCCATTTGGTGGACGTGTATTGTATGCCACCAATGGGTACTATCAGCAAGGCTGGACAGTAAACGGCATGTGTATGCAGTCGGCACTTTTTCATTCGCAAGAGACCGTAGAAAAATATGGTAGCGGATACAATTGGCAACGGTTGTATGCTTATCCCAATACACGCATAATAGCACTCACATTAGCTGCCGATGGCATCGTGGCCAACAAAGTTGAGTATTTGGCAAAACTCACACTCTCGAACAATACAGGAACGAGGGGCGAACGATATGTAGGTGGTCAGTATAGTTGGGAACTCCTCGACAATTACTATTTCGACAGAGCAAAATTTGAAATGTATATGATGCTAAAAACACAATACGTAGCAAGTGAAAAACTCAAATTTGGTTCTACCATAGCAGTCGATTTGGGCGAGTTATATAAGTCGGTAGGTTTACGGTTCTCGGTAACACGTACATTTTAATACATAGGATACGATGAAAAAATTAGCAATATTAGTGTGTACTCACAAGGCGAGTAATTCAATAAGAGAAGATGGACCATATGTGCCAATACAAGTAGGAAAAGCATTGCATCCTGATTTGAATTTGGGGTATATTTGTGATAATGAGGGAGATAATATTAGTGAGAAAAATGCATCGTGGAATGAACTGACAGGACTATATTGGGCATGGAAAAATTTGAAAGACACCCAATATGTAGGCTTGTGTCATTATAGGCGCTATTTTGATGTTGACCTAAATGATGAAAATATTGACAAATATCTGGGGCAAAATGCTGATATACTTGTTGTTGATGTACTCTATACTAAGAATAGAGATAGCAATTTTGACAAATTGGCCATAGCATCGTCAACCGAAGATGCATGGATATATTTCGATACACTATTGACATTACATCCAGAATATACTGACGAAATAAAACGCTACTTTTTTGATTGTCATCTCTTTTTCCGATTCAATATGTTTGTAATGTCCAAAACACTGATGGACGAGTATTGCGAATTCCTGATGCCTATTTTGTCAGCAGTGGAAAAGAGAATAAAGGTCAAACCATATTCTCGTCAGAATAGAGCTATTGGTTATATGGGCGAATGGACATTAGGTCTTTTCATAATGTGCAAAAAACTCAAATATAAGGAACTGCCATGGATGTGTCCTGCAGGCGAAAATATGTCGCATACCAAACCCGATAGCGTACTTCCGCTCAGAAAAAGAATAAAACGAGCATTGAAATTCTATTTCGAGAAGCATCGTTCGCACAAGTCTGTTTTTGTAGAAATACCAGACGATGTGCTTGGCGGATTGGCTGCTGATGGAATTTATTTGAACCAGATAAAATAGAGACTAATGAAAGTTATAGCAGTAGTAGTTACATATAATCGCTATGAGTTACTTCGCGAATGTCTGAATGCTATTAGCACACTTACAACCAAACCACAAATGGTTGTCGTTGTTAATAACGCATCGACTGACGAAACGTTTGCATATCTTTCAAAATTGGATACAGATCCCTTTTATAAGATTGCTAATTTAAAAGATAACATAGGAGGAGCTGGTGGATTCTCTTATGGAATCCGATTAGCAATGCAAGAGGGGTGTGACTATGTTTGGTTAATGGACGATGATACCATACCACAAGCAGATTCGCTGACGCATTTATGTAATTGTGTCAAATCTGATGATAATATTGGATTTGCGAATAGTAGAGTAGAATGGATAGATGGCACAGAGCATATTATGAACATGCCATCTTATGTGCACAAAGACGAGCCCAAAGATAGCAAATGCCGTTTGATAGAATCGGCATCGTTTGTTTCGCTATTGGTAAAGAGTGAAGCGATAAAGAGACTCGGGTTGCCATACAAAGAGTTCTTTATTTGGTGCGACGATTTAGAATATACCCAAAGAATAGTGAATGCAGATTATAAAGGTGTACTCGTATCTGATAGTATAGTGTTGCACAAGACAAAAGAGAATTATGGGCCATCGATAGATACTGCTCCAGTAGCATCGGCATGGAAATTCTACTATGGACAGCGCAATTCTATGTTTATGAACCGTGCAAAATATGGCAGTGGAATATTGTTTTATATAAAAGAGTTGAATCATCTGCGTTTAGCCTTTCATAACATAGGTAAGCGTAAAGCCACAGAGCAAGCAATATTCAAGAAGAATGTGTTGAAAGGTTTTTTCGATGGATTAAAATTCAGACCGCATATAGAATATATTTAAACCAACATAGGGTAGATAGATTATAGGATATAATCATAGCTGTATTTTTTTACTGTTGATAGTGCTAAGAAATAACGCATCTTGGGGTAGATAATAATCTCAATATATATTTGTATATTTGCGCCTCGTAAGTTATTTACTGGATTTTATGACCGAAAGAAAATTGAAAGTAGCATTAGTGCAAGATTGGCTGACAGCCTTAGGTGGTGCGGAAAAAGTGTTTTCCGAATTGTTGAGGTTGTTCCCAGAAGCCGATATTTATACTTTAGTTGCTTCTGACAAGATAGTTAAGA
>JBGUYH010000035.1:0-60643 GCA_045118595.1 Bacteroidales bacterium
TGGATGATAAACCTTTGATTATTGATCAACCAGAAGAAAATTTGGATAATGAAAGTGTGTATAAATATCTTGTGAAGTTTATCAAGCGGGCGAAGGAGAAACGTCAAATAATAATGGTGACGCATAATCCTAATTTAGCCGTGGTATGCGATGCAGACCAAGTAATCAAAATGGATATTGATAAAAAGAATAAAAAAAATATTGTCTCATTTATGTCTGGTTCTATAGAAAACCCTGATATGAATAAGTGCATAGTAAATGTTTTGGAGGGTACTTATCCTGCATTCCATAACAGAGATAGCAAGTATTTTGATAAAAATATAAGTTAATATGCCCACTGTCTTATCCCAAAAAAGGTTGACTCTTTGTGGAGTCAACCTTTTTTGGGATAAGACAGTAAGCAACGACCAAGAAAAAATTGACCCCAAAAACGGATTTATACTTTCTCCTTTGTTCGATAAATTATTCGACAGAGGCTTCATTACTTTTACTCCCGACCGACGCGTAAAAATTACTAATTGGTTATCTAACTATGATAAAAAACATATCAATATATCAGATAATCAGCAGATTCCAATTTTGCCGATAGATGATGAACGAATAAAATACTTGCAATATCATAGTGATTTCGTTTTCAAAGGTTAATGCTATATTATATCCCATCGCATATAATTTATCTCTCATTGGCTCTAATTATATCCTATCGCATATAAAAACAACATCTCCGAACCTCAGCTAACGAAGTTCGGAGATGTAAATTATGAATTATGAATTCTCAATTATGAATTATGAATTCTCAATTATGAATTCTGAATTCTCAATTCTGAATTCTGAATTTCTAATTCTCTTTCAGCGATTCCACGGGGTTGGCATTGGCGGCGCGCCAACTTTGCAGCGAGACCACAGTTAGCGTTATCAATATCACTATGCCAAGTGCCGCTACGAAAATCCATGTTGGTATGGGCGACTGATAGGCAAAGTTTTGGCGCCACGTGGTTATTATCAGCACCACAACGGGCGCAGCTATGGCAAAACTGATGCCCACCATTGTTATGTATTTCTTGTTAATCATCTGTAGCAGACTCTCAACGGTTGCGCCGTTCACCTTGCGAATGGCAATCTCTTTGCGCATCAGCTGAGTCTCGAAGAACACAAGCCCGATGATGCCTATTATAGCTATCAGCAGTGCCACCGCCGACGCAATGGTGATGAGGTTGCCGAGGCGTTGCTCGCTTTTGTACATATTTTCAATCCAGCTGTCGAGGTATTGCACGCTCACTTGGTCGGGTGTGCGGGTTGGGTCTATCTCGCTTACGGTCTGTTGTATGTGGCGTCGCACCTCTTCGGGGTTCGCGTCTGGCAGCGTTTTTACATACATAATATTGAACGGGCGCCACGGATTTTTACCCCAACAATAGAGCGCATACGGACCTATTGGCTCTTGCAATGGCTTGAAGTTGAAGTCTTTTATTACGCCCACAATCTCAACTCTTTCTGTGTGTCCGTACAAACGGCTACCAATGTGCATCTCTGGATGGCTTTGCATGAAGTTTTCGTTGAATATATAGCAGCCTGCACCCTCAAAGTCGGAATGCAAGAAATCGCGCCCATCTACAATTTGTAGACCGAAGAATTTCACAAAGTTTTCGGCTACAGGTTGCACCTCGTAGTATAAGCCTTTGCCGTCAGTATCATCGCCATCGCGTGTCCATCCCATTTGGACATTATTTACAAAAAGTCGGTCGGTATATGTAACGTCAATAATATTAGGATTTTGCAACAATTTGTCGGTCAGCGTTTCTTGATGTTCGCACGCATCCCTTCCGCAATGCACTTGCAATATATTCGCTTGATTGATGCCCATATCTTTTTGCATCAAATACTTAGTCTGTACCGTCACATAGAGCGCTGTAATTATAAATACGAACGATAGTAAAAATTGAACGGCTACCAACACATTGCGCAGCGCACGGCCCTTCACGCTCATGGCATACGAACCTTTCAGGACTAAAGCTGCAGGTTGCGAAGTGGAGTAAATAGCTGGTGCGATGCCTGCCACCACAGCCGATGCGAGTGCCACGCCAAAGGTGAGCGCCAACAATCCAATATTGTCTGCCAAATTGAGACTGCCCGATACGTACGATGCCAACGATGTGCCATTAACTATGTAGACAATGCCTACAGCTATGCTAAAAGCCACTACGGCAAGCGTGGCGGCGTGCGTCAGTTGTTTGCCAATGAGGCTTGTACGACTTTCGCCAAGCACTTTGCGTGTATTTATATTCTTTATTTTGAAAGGAATTTCGGCAAACGCAAAATTTATGAAGTTTATTATGGCTATGATGATGAGCAAAACGGCAATGGTAGCCAAAGTGATAGTGATAGCTATATTGACGCATGGAATAAAGCAACGGACATCGCACTCAAAGTGCGCATCGTGAATATTACTGAGGCGCATGCTGTTGAGAAACCTTTGCACTTCAGGGTCATCGCGATCTTCGTCTTTTACGTTATACAATTTTAGAACCCCATCCTTCATCATATCCAACGTCTCACTCGCTTGATGCTCGTCTCTGAGTTTCAACAACATACCATACGACCATTCTGAGGCAAGGTTAATATTTTCATCGCCAAGGTTTTCTATCAAGCCGGAGCAAAAACATGTGTTGCGCGGCATGTCGTTGTATACGGCCGCAATGCGTAACTGTTGACCTGAAACTGATTCTATCACCTGACCTACTGGGCTCTCGTCACCGAAAAGCATTTGAGCCTTCGATTTGGAAATCACCGCCGTGCCCTGCGTCGTAAAATTGGATAATGAGCCATCAACCCATTCAAATTGTACGACAGAAAAAAATGAGCTATCAACTGCGGATCTGTCTAAAATTATAGCGTGCTCTTTGTCGCCTTCGCGGTGGTAAAAATTGTCTCCCCAATCGCATTTTGTTCCCACACTTTCGATGTTCGGGCTGACAGTGCGAAGAGCCTCAATAAGCGGTCGGCACGTATTTGTTTGATAAGTGCCCGAACCCAAAATGTCGTGCTCGAATATGAACACCTTCTCGTGTCCCTCGAAATTCTTATTGTAAGTAACATCCCATTTCACTTGTACCATAAGTATTATGGCAGCAGCAAAAGCCACGCTCATGCCCACGATGTTGGTGACGGTAGATACTGTAGTTTTCTTGTTCATATCGTTATGTTGTTATTTTACAATTTTACTATTTGACAACTTGACGATTAGATAAACAGTTGGTGTGCCAAAAGTCGTAACTCATTGAGTAGTAAGTAATAAGTTGTAAGTAGTAAGTTATGGGAGTGTAAAAAAACTTTACATGCTTTACAGTTGTGGGGTTTACACTTAAAGGAAAATCAATATCCATGACATATCAGAAAAAATATAATGTTTTCTTTTTATCAGAAAAAATAGCGAAGATGTGTTTGTAGTGTTAAATGAATAAATTTGAATAGTTGTAAAACTTGAATTGTAATTATTATTTGATTTCATTTTAGTTTTTTCTACTTTTGCGCATAAAAAAATCGAAAAAAGCCACCAAACTGGGCGGCATTTGCCGTCGGGTACGGAAATATTATAGCAACGATGAGTAATACAAAAAAAATCAAATCGGCCCTTATCTCGGTGTTCTACAAGGACAACGGTCTTGACGAAATCGTCAAAAATCTTCACAAACTTGGTGTAAAACTCTATTCAACAGGTGGAACTCAAACCTTTATTGAAAGTTTGGGCATACCCGTTACGGCAGTTGAAGACATAACTGGTTACCCATCGATATTGGGTGGACGAGTAAAAACGTTGCATCCATCAGTTTTTGGTGGTATACTAGCACGCCGTGACAATGCTGAAGACTTGGAACAGATGAAGAAATATAACATTGATGAGATAGACCTTGTTATTGTAGATCTTTATCCGTTTGAAGCAACAGTAGCATCGGGAGCTGAACATCAAGCTATAATAGAAAAGATAGATATAGGCGGCATTTCGCTCATTCGTGGTGCAGCTAAAAACTATAAGGACGTAATTATCGTTCCATCTAAAGCACAATATCAGCAATTGGCCGACCTCTTAGCAGAGAAGAATGGCTATAGCGACGAAGAAGACCGTTTGCAATTTGCCAAAGCAGCCTTCATGGTATCGAGCCATTACGATAGCGCCATCTTTAGTTATTTTGATCGTGATGATCACACAGCAGTGCGTATCTGTGGCGACGATAAGATGCCTTTGCGCTATGGCGAAAATCCACATCAGAAAGGTGAGTTCTATGGCGACTTCACTGGTATGTTCGATCAAATTCATGGTAAAGAAATATCGTATAATAATTTGCTCGACATCGATGCAGCTGTAAATCTCATCAACGATTTTACTGAAACCACAGTCGCAATACTGAAACACAACAACGCATGTGGCTTAGCAAGTCGTCAAACAGTGTGCGAAGCATGGAAAGATGCTTTGGCTGGCGACCCAGAATCGGCATTTGGTGGCATTGTGATAACCAACGTAGAGATAGACAAGGCAACTGCCGAAGAGATGAACTCAATATTCTTCGAGGTAGTCATCGCACCATCGTATACCGATGAAGCATTGGAAGTGCTAAAAACAAAAAAGAATCGCATCATACTCATACAGAAGAACAACGTAGTAGGTAGCAAAACCGTACGTTCGTGTCTCAATGGTGTGCTTGTTCAAGATCGTGATGTGGCAACCGAAAATGCATCGCAGTTGGAGAACAAAGGTGGCAGAGAAGCAACAAAGGCAGAGATTGAAGATATGCTCTTTGCCAACAAGATTGTAAAGCATACCAAGTCGAATGCAATAGTTTTGGCAAAGAATAAACAACTCATAGGTAGCGGTATGGGTCAGACCTCACGCGTCAACTCATTACGCCATGCCATTGAAAAAGCTAACCATTTCAACCTTGATCTAAAGGGAGCCGTTATGGCAAGCGATGCATTCTTCCCATTTGGAGATAGTGTTCAAATAGCAAGCGAAGCAGGTATAACAGCAGTTATTGAACCAGGTGGTTCGATACGCGACCAAGAAACCATCGATTTCTGCGTTAAACAGAAAATGGCACTTGTGTTCACCGGAGTCCGACACTTTAAGCATTAAATTGATTGACAATTGACAATTACAAATCATATTTAGTAATTCGTAATTAGGATAAAAAATGGCTCTTTTCTCATTTCTGACCCAAGAACTCGCAATGGACTTGGGAACAGCGAATACCATCATAATTCACAACGATAAGATTATGGTGAACGAGCCCTCGATAGTGGCTCTCGACCGACGTACCGATCGTACCATAGCCATCGGACAGAAAGCTCGTCAGATGCATGGTAAAACACATGACAATATCTACACCATTCGTCCGTTGCGCGATGGTGTGATAGCTGACTTTAACGCAGCCGAGAAGATGATACGTGGTATGATAAAGTTGCTTCCACAGCCAAAATTCTTCACACCATCACTTACTATGGTTATTTGCGTACCATCGGGTTCAACAGAAGTTGAATTGCGTGCTGTGCGCGACTCTGCGGAACATGCTGGTGGTCGTGAGGTTTATATGATATATGAACCAATGGCAGCTGCTATTGGTATCGGTATCGACGTTGAAGCACCACAAGGTAACATGATTGTCGACATCGGAGGTGGTACTACCGAAATCGCTGTTATCTCGTTGGGTGGTATCGTAACTAATAAGTCGATACGTATCGCAGGTGACGACCTTACTGCTGATATTATGGAGTATATGCGTCGCCAACACAATATCAAAGTGGGTGAACGAACTGCTGAGGAGATTAAGATACGTGTAGGTTCAGCACTGCCTGAACTTGAAAACGCACCAGACGATTTTGTTGTACAAGGTCCTAACCAAATGACAGCATTGCCAATTGAAGTACCAGTTTCGTATCAAGAAATATCGCATAGTCTTGAGAAGTCGGTGTCGAAGATAGAGACAGCTGTACTCTCGGCACTTGAGCAGACACCTCCTGAATTGTATGCCGACATTGTTAACAATGGCATCTATCTGACAGGTGGTGGTGCTTTGCTTCGTGGCTTGGATAAGCGTTTGCAAGATAAGATTAACATACCATTCCATATTGCCGAGAATCCTCTTTTGTCGGTGGCAATAGGCACTGGTATAGCACTCAAAAATCGTCATCGCGGATTGCCATATTTGCTCCGTTGATGGCATACAGAATCAGACAACAAGCCGAAGTTTCTCGATAGAGAGAGGCTTCGGCTTTTGGATACTATCAGAAAACGATGCGCAATTTTTTCTATTTCTTAGCAAGTCATGCTACATTCTTACTGTTTCTTTTACTCGAAGGTGTATGTAGCTTACTTGTTTTTAACTATAACGATTATCAGAAAACTGCCTTTCTGAGTTCGTCGAATGCCGTGTGTGGAACAATATATTCGGCTGAAGACGCTGTGTCGGGCTATTTCCATTTGGGTAGCGCCAACGAACAGTTGTCGGCCGAAAATGCTATGCTTCGTAATCGTATATCGGAACTAGAAAAGCAAGTAGCATTGCTTACCGATTCGACAACAGAAATAAAACTGCTACATAGCGAAGTGAAATACATAAGTACAGCGGCTCATGTAATAAACGCATCGACCAATAAGAGTAGAAACTATCTAACAATAGATAAAGGTGAGCAAAATGGTTTGAAGCGCGATATGTTTGTGCAGAATGGCAGTGGTGTTGTTGGTTTAGTAAGTGCTGTGTCGGCACACTATGCCACAGTGTTGCCACTTGTCAATACCAGTATGCGCCTCTCGGTAAAGTTGAGCGGAACTAATTATCGAGGTCAGTTGACGTGGAATGGTGTTTCGCCTCAATACTGCACCATGGTCGATGTGCCTGAACATGCATCGGTTGCTGTTGGCGATAGCATAGTTACAAGTGGCTCGTCGACATTCTTCCCTGAAGGATTGATGGTTGGACAGGTGAGTGAGGTGAATATGGATAAGAATGGAGGTTTCTATAAACTCACAATAAAATTGGCTGTCGATTTTTGTTCGGTCTACGATGTTATTGTAGTGGAGAATAGGGAGCAAAACGAGCAGCGAGAGTTAGAGTTGAAATCAGAAACAGAGAATTAAAAAAATTATCAGTAGGCAGCTGCCTCACAAAAGAGAACTATTCCGATTATGGCCAATTCATCAAATTTGCTAAAAACGACAATAATATTTGTAGTGTGCATATTGCTACAACTGTTGTTATTCAACAATTTGCAAATATCAGGATTTATCAACCCATATGTCTATGTGTTAATAATAATGTCGTTGCCTTTTGGTACATCAGTATCTATGACAATGTTAATAGGTATGCTTGCTGGCTTGTGTATCGACATTTTTTGTGATACCCCAGGAATGCATGCAGGAGCGTGTGTACTTATTGGATATTTGCGTCAATATATACTGAAATTAATAGCCTTTCGCGATGAGTACAAAGCCGATATTATACCATCGGTAGGTGAATATGGAATAGGTTGGTATTTGAAATATGCAGCAATGATGGTTGGTATACATCATATATCACTCTTTTTCATTGAGCAATTTGATACCATGTTTTTCTGGCCAACGATGCTCAGAATCATACTCAGCATAATAACCACAATAGGTTTTATAATAGCAGCTCAATTTTTTGTACCATCTGGCAGATGGGGTGAAGAGTAGTGAGCAAAAAGTAGTTGAATAATCGATGGGCGATAAATCGTCACAACTAAAAAATCACCCAATGGGGAAATAAAAATATAACATTTAATAACATTTGTTGGCTTAGTTTTGTGCTGTTGAGCTTACAAATGAGAAGTAAGCTCCGATTTGAAGTAATCAATCAAAAAAGAAAAGCTTATGAAAAAGGTATTACTCTCTTTGGCAGCACTCACTATTGGCGTGGCTGCAACAGCACAAGATGTGATAAAGTGGACAGAAGAAGTTAACGCTGCTAGTATAACAACAGAATCGAAATGGCAAGAAGGAGAATTGTCGCTTGCAGTAACAGCAAATACTGATAGCAAATTTGCAATTGATAAAAACACTGCATTTTTCGGATTATCTGCTGATGATTTGTCTTTGATAGAAAAATATGATTATAGATTAAAGACAGGAGGAAAAAGTTCGTCAAAATCAGGACTTCAAATATCAGTAGAAACTGATGGAGTGTTATATGTATATGTAAGAACAGGATCGTCTTCGGCTACTGATAGGTCTTTAGTATTGACTCAGAATGATGTAGAATTATTTAATACACCAATTACTGACGAGATAACAGCTGGTAAGGCAGATATAGATGATGATAATCTTAACAAACCAATATATATACCTGTAGTAGTTGCAGTTAAGGCTGGTGATATTAAGGTTGAATATCCAGTAGGTGCATTAAACTTTTATGGCATCAAATTTATAAAAGATGGAGTTGTTCCTGAAGGATATGCATATGAAGCAGTAACAGCTACTCCAGTAAACACAATTGAAGCTAATGGCGAAGTAGTGTCGGTAGAATACTATAACGCAGTAGGTGTACAGGTTGAAGCACCAGTTAAGGGTGTCAATATTGTGAAAACTACATATTCAAATGGTGCTGTAAAAACAACAAAGACAGTGAAATAGCATATTTGAATAGAATGCGACATATTCGCGCTTATCCTTTGGTATGGGTAAGCGCGATTTTTGTTATTCATTTCGTAAATATTGACATAAGTAACATTACTGATGTTTCTGTATCAGTCAGCGTAAAAATGTAAAATAAATCGCACATCGTACATCGTAAAATAGTAAATAGTAAAATAATTAGTTCCTATCTTTGCATTCGCTATGTATGGGATGCGAAAAATAGTAGTGATAATGCTTATGGTGGCAGTTGCGTTTGTCATCATAGGTAGGTTGTTTCAAGTGCAAATGCTCGATAGTTCGTACAAACTTACGGCAGAGAGTAATTCTCGCCGAAAGGTTGTGCAATATCCATCGCGAGGATTGATATACGACCGCAATGGAAAACTATTGGTATCGAATCAGGCTGTGTATGATATTATGATAGTGCCACGTGAAGTGAAAGATTTTGACACTACCGATTTTTGTAACACAGTAGGAATAGAAAAAAGTGAATTACAAGCCTTATTTGGAGAGTTAAGGCAAAACATACGACGCCGAAGAGCTTCGACGTACAAACCATCGGTATTTATTAAGCAACTTTCGGGTGAGCGCTTTGCTGCATTTCAAGAAAAGATGTTTCGTTTCGCCGGTTTCTATGCCCAAAGACGTACTTTGCGAAAATACGAATATCCCAATGCTGCTAATGTGTTAGGTTATGTAGGTGAGGTGAACGAAAATATAATAAAGAAAAATCCGTACTACACACAAGGCGACTATATAGGTATAAGTGGTATAGAGAGTAGCTTTGAAGATTACTTGCGCGGACAAAAGGGTGTAAGTTATCTTATGGTCGATGTGCATGGTAGGCAGAAAGGTGAATTTCGTGATGGTGAGTTCGATACGACAGCAGTAAGTGGCAAGGATCTGACACTATCGCTTGATATAGAGCTGCAGCAATATGGCGAAAAATTGATGCAAGGCAAAACAGGTAGTATAGTAGCCATACGTCCATCGACAGGCGAGATACTTTGTATGGTATCAGCTCCAAGTTATGATCCATCGCTACTCGTCGGTCGCGACCGCTCGGTTAATTTCCCACAACTTAGTTCCGACCCACTCAAACCTCTATTCAATAGAGCCATACAAGCATGGTATCCACCAGGATCAACATTTAAAACTATCAATGCACTTATTGGATTGCAGGAAGGTATTGTAACTGAGAATACCAAATATCCTTGTCACTATGGATATTCGATAGGTAGTTTTCATTTGGGTTGTCATGGTCACGCCTCGCCCCTCGATTTGCGCCAATCGATACAGCATTCGTGCAATGGTTATTATTGTTACGAGTTCCGTTCTCTCCTTGATGCGCCTAAATATGGTGGTTCGCACAATGCACTCGAAGTGTGGAAAAATCATTTGGTAAAATTCGGTTTAGGATATCGTTTGGGTATTGATATAGCCAACGAAAATCGTGGATTTGTACCTAATACGGCCTATTTTGATAAAGCAAAGGGTAAGTTTTGGAATTCACTTGGTGTTATATCACTATCGATAGGACAAGGAGAATTGCTTCTCACACCAATACAACTATGTAATGTGGCAGCAATAATAGCCAATAAAGGTTGGTTTTACACACCTCATGTTGTGCATCAGATAGAAGATTGTAGCATCGATTCGCTTTATAGAACTAAGCGTTATACCGACATCGACAGTTCGTACTTCAACATAGTGCAAGATGGTATGGAGGCCGCAGTGTGGGGTACCAGTGGTGGAACGGCGCATGGCGCACAAATACCAGGCATTAAAGTGTGTGGTAAAACAGGAACAGCGCAGAATCCACATGGTAAAGACCACTCCATATTTATGTCGTTTGCACCTCGGGAATCTCCAGAGATAGCCATATCGGTTTATGTAGAGAATGCTGGATTTGGTGCTACGTGGGCTGTGCCAATAGGCAGTTTGATGATAGAAAAGTATCTGACAGGAACAATACGCCCTGAGCGCAAGTGGATAGAAGATAGAATGATTAATTCAGTTATCGTTACTCAATAAACATCAAAAAAGCAGATGAGCAACTACAACAATCCGTATCATAAAGGAATCGACTGGCTGATGGTCGTTCTGTACATTGTGCTTGTTGGTTTCGGCTGGCTCAATATTTATGCGGCTAACTTCGACCCAGAGTCAAGAGTCTTTTTCTCTGTAGATGCAGAGTATTTTAAGCAACTGATGTGGATAGGGGTGTCATTGGTTTCGGTGGGCATCATAATGCTTGTCGATAGTAAGATATTCGTTGAAGTTGCGTATGTTTTTTTTGGCATATCAATATTATTGCTTGTTGTAGTTTTGCTAGTCGGAAAAGAAGTTAACGGAGCAAAATCGTGGTTTGCTCTCGGTCCTGTTAGTTTTCAGCCCGTAGAGTTTACAAAGATTGGTACAGCCCTTGTCGTAGCGCGCATAATGAGTAGATATAGCTTCCAATTTACGTTTAATCGTTATATGAAGCTATTTGGCATATTGCTCATACCTATAGCATTAGTGTTGTTACAAAACGACACAGGTAGTGCACTTATCTATTTCGTATTTCTGTTACCAATGTATCGGGAGGGTATGTCGATACATATATTGTTGCTTGGTGTATTATGTATGGTGGCAGCAATAGCATCGTTATTATCTGATAGTGTCATCGTAATGTCGATAGTGCTTGCTGTATCAACCATAGCAATGTATGTAATGTTTAGCAAAGCCTTAGATAAGATAGATGGTATATTGTCGGTATTGGTATGTTTGCTAACAGCTGGTGGCTTGGGGGTATATCTCTATCTGACCAACAACTCTGAATTTATGCCAGAATACATACCACTTGCAGCCGCAGCACTAATGTCAGTATTTGTTTTAGTGCGCAGTTTGATACGTAGAGTGGCTAAAATAGCTGTGGTACTAATGTATTTGTGGACAGGATTGGTAATATCGTTTGCCACAGGTTATATATTTGAAAACGTACTCATTGAGCATCAGCGTACGCGTATCAACATCCTTTTTGGTATAGAAGAAGATCCGTTGGGTGCAGGTTACAATGTTAATCAAAGTTTGATTGCTATAGGTTCAGGAGGATTTTCAGGCAAAGGCTTTTTGCAAGGCAC
The DNA here is from genome assembly GCA_045118595.1 of Bacteroidales bacterium. Lineage (GTDB taxonomy): Bacteria > Bacteroidota > Bacteroidia > Bacteroidales > Marinilabiliaceae > W3P20-009. Next base: position 11,770 of record JBGUYH010000035.1, read on the forward strand.
ACAAACAAAACTCAACTTTGTACCTAAACAATCGACCGATTTTATCTTTTGTACAGTAGGCGAAGAGTGGGGATTTCTAGGAACATCGTTGTTGGTGATTGTATACATAATATTTTTCATTCGCATAATAAGTTTGGCAGAGAAACAACATTCTGTATTCAGTAGGGTCTATGGATATTGTGTGGCGAGTATATTCTTTTTCCATTTTACGGTAAATATATGTATGACAATAGGTCTAATGCCTGTTATTGGAATACCATTACCATTTTTTAGTTACGGAGGCTCGTCGTTGTGGGGCTTTTCGATGTTATTATTCATCTTCCTCAAACTCGATACCGACCGCAATGAGTTAATACGTTAATCATCAATCACCAATCAGAAACCGATAATCGAAATGAAAAAAATCATTGGTTATTTCTTTCAAGGGCTACTCTACATTGTGCCCATCATAGTACCTATTTATGTTATTATAGCACTTGTGCGCTATGCAGATAAGGTATTAGATAGTATACCATATTTATCTGGACATTTTAGTTCGTGGGTAGGTGTGGTGATTATATTTGTTTTCACCACAATCGCAGGTTGGTTAGTACCAATAATGTTAAAAACGCCACTTGCAGGTTTGGCGCATCAGTTACTCAATTCAATGCCTTTAGTTAATGTTATATACTCATCGGTAAAAGACCTAATGTCGGCATTTGTAGGACAGAAACGTAAGTTTGGTACTCCAGTGCTTGTGAGTATGGACAATAGTGGCACGATGCATAGATTAGGATTTATTACTCAAGAAGATTTAAGCAAACTGGGCATCGAAGGTATGGTGTCGGTTTATATGCCGAGTTCGTATGGTATTTTAGGCGATCTTGTTATAGTGCCAGCAAACAAAGTAACACGCATAGAAGAGGGGTCGGCCGACATTATGAAATTTATCGTAAGCGGTGGTGTCTCGCAAGTCGATTCTGGTAAATAAAATGTCGGTAATCAATTATTGAAAGCAGTGTTCTTGAAGTCAAACAAGAAGAAACGTAAAGTATAGTCTACTTCTGTTTTTTATTGATTGATACCAAATAATGAACGAAAATACTTAATTTTGCGCGGGGTGTCTTATCGATACCTTGTTCTATAACAATAGATACAGATGGCTAAAAACGATAGTACATACGACTTGGTAATAGTGGAGTCCCCTGCCAAGGCCAAGACCATAGGTCAGTTTTTGGGCAATGATTATGTTGTAAAATCAAGTTATGGGCACATTCGTGATCTGAAGAAAAATAACTTTGGTGTAGATGTAGCCAATGGCTTTATGCCCGAATATATTATACCCGATGACAAGCAAACGGTAGTGAGTGAATTAAAAAAACTATCGAAAAGTGCAAAATCAGTATGGTTGGCTTCCGATGAAGACCGCGAGGGAGAAGCTATATCGTGGCATCTGTCTGAAGTATTAGGACTTGATGCGGCCACAACAAAGCGCATTGTGTTTCATGAAATAACAAAAGATGCCATACTCAATGCTATCAAGACACCACGCACAATAGACATGAATTTGGTTAACGCCCAGCAAGCACGTCGTGTACTCGATCGTCTTGTTGGTTTTGAACTTTCACCAGTCTTATGGCGCAAAGTAAAACCACAACTTTCGGCAGGGCGAGTGCAGTCGGTAGCAGTTAGGATAATAGTTGAGCGAGAACGAGAGATATTCTCATTCGAATCACAACCATCATTCCAGACCATAGCCACATTCATATTGAGTAAAGATGGTCAGAAATACGAACTCAAAGCAGAACTATCTAAACGCATAAAAGAGATCGATAATGTAACTGCATTACTAGAAAAGTTACGAACATCAAGTTTTATTATCGATAGTGTCGACACAAAACCATTAGTGCGTCACCCAGCCCCACCATTTACTACATCTACATTGCAGCAAGAGGCTAGTCGTAAATTAGGTTTCTCTGTATCGCAAACAATGTCGGTAGCACAGCACTTATATGAGGCGGGTTTAATAACCTACATGCGTACTGACTCTGTTAACCTTGCCGAAGCAGCTCTGAAAACAACAGCAAATGTAGTATTGAGTACGATGGGGAAAGAGTACTTGCACACTCGCCGATATAAAACCAACTCAAAAGGAGCACAAGAGGCACACGAAGCTATTCGTCCAACACACATAGAAAACCAAACAATAGAAGGAACAGCACAAGAAAAACGCTTGTACGACCTTATTTGGAAACGAACGGTAGCCTCACAAATGGCCGATGCACAAATAGAAAAAACTACCATACGTATCAATGCAACAGCAGCAGAAGCACAGTTTACCGCTTCTGCGGAAGTAGTGCAATTCGATGGATTTATGAAAGTGTATGCAGAGTCGACCGATGACGACAATACCGAAGATGGTGTAGCTACACTTCCGAGTGTGGCTGTTGGCGATGCTTTAGCAATGAAAAATATCGTGTCAAGAGAAAAGTGGACACAAAAACCACCACGATACAACGAAGCTTCACTCGTACACAAACTCGAAGAATTAGGTATAGGTCGTCCATCAACTTATGCACCAACAATATCGACCATACAACAAAGAGGTTATGTTGTAAAAGAGAGTCGTGATGGACAAGAACGAAAATATAAGCAATTAAAACTCACCTCAAAAGGCATAGAACAAACCGAAAAGACAGAGATGGTGGGTGCTGAAAAAAACAAACTCTTCCCAACTGACATAGGAATGATAGTGAACGATTTTCTACTTCAGAATTTCGATCAAATAATGAGTTATAACTTTACTGCCGACGTAGAAAAGCAATTTGACGATATAGCAGAAGGCAAGTTGCAGTGGCAGAAAGTAATGGACGATTTCTATAAGCCATTCCATCTAAAAGTAGAAAATACGATGGAACATTCGGCCAAGAATACCGGAGAACGAATACTTGGTGTTGATCCAAAAACAGGAAAACAAGTAAGTGTTCGTGTAGGTCGTTTTGGTCCAATGGCACAGATAGGTGATGCCGATGAAGAGAGCGATAAACGACGCTATGCATCATTACGTCACGATCAGCATGTAGAGACTATAACACTTGAAGAAGCATTGCAACTATTCGAGTTGCCACGACATATTGGTGAATTTGAAGGCAAAGAAGTAGTTATTGGTGTAGGTCGTTTCGGACCATATATTAGACATAACAATGCTTTTGTATCACTCAAGAAAGATGATGACCCATACACCATCGAACTTGATGCCGCTATTGCTCGCATAGAAGAAAAGCGTGTAGCCGATAGCCAAAAGGTAATAAAAGAATTTGCTGAAAACACAGAAGTTAGAATACTGAATGGCCGTTGGGGACCATATATAGCATGGGGAAAAACCAATGTAAAAATACCCAAAGGAACAGCACCAGCCGACTTGTCGTACGAAGCATGTAAGGCATTGTACGATAAGCAAGTTGCCGAAGGAGGTGATGTCAAGAAGACAGCAAAGCGTACAGCAAGTAAATCAAGCAAGGCATCAAAAACATCGGCGAAATAGCGAGCATTTATATTTGTGATAAAATGTTAGAGAGTAATAATTATGCCAGTTAAACCAACGCAAAAAAACATCTGCAAATGTGAAAAAAATGTATTGCGGAACTTTTTGCGAATGTTTTATTCTGATAAGAGTGTTTTATTGCTCTTTTTTATTTTAATTTGCACACTGAATGGGCAAGAAGTTGTTGCCCAAAACGAAATGCAGTTCAGTGGGTATGCCAATATGCCAATAATGGTAAATCCAGGAGCTGCTGGCAAGACTGGCAATTGGAATGCAGTAGGCGCATTTAGAAAGCAATGGGTAGGTTTCGATGGCGCACCGCAAACTACGGTGTTGAGCATTGATGGTGAAGTCGCTTTTCTAAAGAGTTTTCACGGATTAGGTGTGAGTGTATTTCATGACAAAAGTGGTGCACTTACAACCATGAATATCAATGCTAACTATAGCTATCATATTGAGTTGAGTAAAGGTCAGATAGGTATTGGTGCCCGGTTGGGAGCAATAAATACAGCCTTTAAAGTGTCAGATTTGAGTGCAACAGTAGATGGAGCTGAAACTGATTACCATCAATCATCGGATATGGTACTTGAAGGTAGCGATGATAGTAGTACGGCATTTGATATAGGACTTGGAGCTTTTTATCAATCAAATGAAAGTTATGCAAGTTTGTCGTTACTACATGTAAACTATCCGAAGATGACTATGAAAAGCGGTTCGGAGATAAAAGTCAGACCATTGCTAACATTAGGGGCAGGACGAAAATTAGGAAGCGGACAGATAAGTATAGAACCGCGGCTCTTTTTTAAGTCAGACTTCTCCTCTTGGCAGTTGGAAATGAGTGGTAATGCCGATATAGGTAAGAGAGTTACATTTGGCATCGGGTATCGAGTGCAAGATGCAATTTTTTTCTTGTTAGGCATAAACCTTTCAAACGGGATGTACGTAGGATACACATACGATTTGTGCGTATCAGAACTGCATCGATACAACAGTGGTTCGCACGAAGTAGGAGTTAGCTACACGTTCAATATAGACGTAGAAAAGCGGACCAAAAGATATAAGAGTGTACGAATACTTTAACAGAGGATTATATAGGCTATTATGAAGAATATAATTGTTTTTGCACTCACACTACTGTTGCTTAGTAGTTGTGGTGGTACTGGGAGCGGTGAGCTTGTTGGCGTTTCCCGCGATGCAAATTTCTTTGAACCAAGTCCGTACGGAATGTTATTCATTGCTCAAGGTAGTTTCAATATGGGACAAAATGAGCAAGATGTAGCTAATACATCAAACGCACAAGTGAAGACAGTTACCGTACGTTCGTTTTGGATTGACGAGACAGAGATAACAAACTCGGAATATCGTCAGTTTGTTTATTGGGTACGAGATTCTATTGCACGCCGTTTACTTGGTGATCAATTTGATCAGTTCTTTATCTCAGAAGATGCATTGGGCAATGAAATTGATCCTCCATTTTTGAATTGGGAAGAACCTCTCGATTGGTACAACCAAGAGTATGCAGAAATACTCGAAGAAATGTACTATCCAGAAAAGGAACGTTTCTTCCGTCGTAAGGAACTTGATACTCGTAAACTTGAGTATGAATACGAGTGGGTCGATTTGCAACAAGCAGCAAAGCGCTCTAATCGTTATAACTTCGAAACAAAGCAATATGAAGGACAAGTATATGATGCAAAAGGTGAACTTGGCGACATTGTAGACCGTTCATCATTCATCATGAAAGATCGTGTTCTTGTATATCCAGATACGTTATGTTGGATTGCTGACTTTACCTATTCATTTAATGAACCATGGACTCAAATGTATTTCTGGCATCCTGGTTTCGATGAATATCCTTGTGTAGGTGTAAGTTGGAAGCAAGCAACAGCATTCTGTATTTGGCGTAGTAATTTGCTCAACAACTATTTGCATTCAGAGGGACAACCATTTGCAATGGACTATCGTCTTCCAACTGAAGCAGAATGGGAGTATGCAGCTCGTGGTGGTATCAAATCGGGAATATATCCATGGGGTGGATATTACACAAGAAACGATCGTGGCTGTTTCGTAGCAAACTTCAAGCCTCTACGTGGTCGTTATGTAGACGATGGTGCAGCAGCAACAACAACGGTATCATCGTATGCACCAAACGATTTCGGTTTGTATGATATGGCAGGCAACGTTTCAGAATGGACATCGAGCGCCTTCGATGAATCTTCGTACGCCTATACACATGACTTTAATCCAGATTACAAGTATAATGCACGTCCAGACGAATCGCATGTTATGAAGAGAAAAGTAATACGTGGTGGTTCATGGAAAGATATTGCATATTATATGCAGTGTGGTACCCGTTCGTATGAATATCAAGATTCAGCAACATCTTACATTGGTTTCCGTTGCGTTCGCGATTATATTGGAGAGTAAAAATAACTAACGTATCAAGAAATAATTAGCACTATGAGTTTACAGGAATTAGTTGAAAGCCCTGCCTATAAAAAAATAATGGGATATGTATATGGCTGGGGAGCATCAGTAGCCATCATTGGCGCGCTTTTCAAGATTATGCACTATCCAGGTGCAAGTATCATGCTTGTTGCAGGTTTGGGCGTTGAGGCTTTTATTTTCTTTATGTCGGCATTTGAGCCACCTCATGCGATGCCAGATTGGACGTTGGTTTATCCAGAATTGCTTGGTCTTGATGACGAAGTAGAAGCTCCATCGAGCCGTCATGGTCATGGTTCGAATGGTGGTAATGGTGGTGGTAGCGAATTGTCGGCATTAGTATCGGCAGGTGCTATCGATCAAACTACAGTTAACCAACTTGCAGAGGGCGTTAAGAAACTTGCTAACACCACATCACAAATGGCAGATCTTACCGATGCTACTTCGGCAACAAAAGCATATATTAATAATGTAAAGGTTGCAAGCGATTCGTTGAGCCAATTTACTGCAGCTCAGTCAGAAGTAGCTGCTGTAGGTAGCAAATTCTCAGAATCGAGCAATAAGTTGGCTGAAGCTGTTGCATCACAAGCTGACTTATCGAAGCAGTTGAATAGCAATATGAGTGCAGTAAATGCTGCATACGAGAAGCAACTTAATGGTTTGAATAGCCAATTGAAGTCGACTGAATCGTTGGCAAGTGGTTTGAACACCATTTCGAGTGAACTTGCTGCATCGGTACAGAGTGTACAAGCATATCGCGAGCAAATAGCATCGCTTAGCAAAACAGTAGGTGAGTTGAACTCGATATATGGCAATATGCTTAGTGCTGTTACCAACAGATAATCGGTGAATAGATAACAGGAGTATTAATCAAAAAATCGTTTATCGATGAGTGGAGGTAACTGTCCCGAGACCCCGAGGCAAAAGATGATAGGCATGATGTACCTCATGCTTACTGCAATGCTTGCCTTGAATGTGTCAGGCGACTTGTTGAATGCCTTTATCCTTGTGGATAATGGTATTAAGAACTCAACAAAAGTCGTTGACCAAAAGATTAGAAAGCAATATTTTGATTTTGACGCAGCTAATACTCAAAACCCTAAGAAAGCTGGTGATAAATACAACACAGCAAAGGAATTGAAAGAGAAAGCTGACGCATTGTATAATCAGATACAATATTATAAGTGTTTGATGGTTTTCACAGCAGATGGTCCCGGACCAGATGATGAAGGTAATCCTTTTACCCCAGATAACTATCAGTCTGTCAGCAATCAAGATATTGCAGCACAACTTATGATAACAGAACTTGGTGGCGCACGTGGTGATACATTGAAAAACATGGTCAATGAGTTCCGTGATTATCTTGTAGGATTGTGTGAAGGTGATACTGCTCGAATCAATTCGTTGAAGGAGCAGTTCAATACAGATGACATAAAGAATCCAGATGGTGACACAGAACCATGGGTAGCTAAGATAACAGAACACTTGCCAATGGCAGCTACTATGTCAATCTTGTCGAAGATACAGAATGACGTTCGTAGCTCTCAATCAGACATTGTTAACTTGCTTTATGCAAAAGTTGATGAGGCATCGTTTAAGTTTACCGGCATCAAACCTTTGGCTATACCAGAGTCGAACTATGTGTTGCGCGGTCAGAAGTACAAAGCTGACATTATGTTAGCAGCGTATGATGAAACAATGGACCCAATAGTTACAATCAATGGCGAGAAACTCAGAACGGAGGCTGGTCAAGGTAAGTATGAGGTAGCAGCAACATCAGTAGGTCAGAAAAAGTATACTGCAACAATTCAGATTCCTGACCCTGTAACAGGTGATTTGAAGTCGTATGAAGTTGATGCAGAATATGAAGTTGGTGAGCCTTCGGTTGTAGTTTCGCCTACTGCGATGAATGCTTTCTATATAGGTTTGGACAATCCAGTAGATATATCTGCTGCAGGAATGTCGAATAACGACCTTGTAGTTACAGCGTCAGGAGCATCAATAACTAAGAACGGAAGCCATTGGGTTGTTCGTCCTAACAACAACACCGCTAAGGCAACTATTAATGTATCAGCTAAGACAGCTGATGGCGTTAAGCCACTTGGTAGTAAGGAATTCCGTTTGTTCCGAGTACCAAATCCAGAGGCAACACTTGGTGGTTTGAATGGAGGTAGAATAAAAGCTGGTGTACTTAAAGCTCAACAAGGTGTCATCGCTGAGATGAAAGACTTCGTTATGGACGTTAAGTTCAAAGTAACAAGTTTCTCGGTATCGACAGTAAAAGCGGGATTCCTTGTTTCGGAAAAATCGAACGGAGCATCGTTTACGCCAGCTCAAAAGACCCTTATCAATGGTCTGCAGAGAGGTCAGAAGTTCTACATAGAAGAAGTTCAAGCAACAGGTCCTGGTGGAAATAGAAAACTTAGTCCTATTGCATTTACAGTTGATTAACTACAAAAAGGTTAAGATATGAAAAAGGCATTGATAACTTTAGCATTGGCAGTAGCCTCTACGCTTATTGGCTTTGCTCAAACAGCAGAGTCGGATACGGCAAAGTCGCCATTTGTTGGAGTCGACAATATTGCCAAGAAGGAGCATATAGCTAACAAGAAAGCTATACCATATGTTCACGTTCGTGAAGCAGATGTGATGTGGTCGAAGACAATTTGGCGTATCATCGACATGCGTGAGAAAATGAACTTGCCATTGTATTATCCAACAACAAAAGAGTCGATAGATGGTCGTAAATCGGTTGTTAGATTAATGCTTGATGCAATTGGTCACGGAGAACTTACAGCATATGATGCAAACTTAGGTTTTGGTCGTGAATTTGATCGTCGAATGGATTTTGCGGAGGTACAAAAGAAGTTTGGTGCAGGAACTGACACAATGGACGTTCAGAATCCAGAGACAGGTTTGTACGAAAAGCAAGTCATAACAAATGAAGCAGATGCTTCGTTGGCAAAGAAACTCTTATTAAAAGAAGTTTGGTATTTCGATAAGAAATATACTCGTATGGATGTTCGTATTATTGCGATTTGTCCAATTGTTGAAAAGGCCGACGAAACAGGTGAGCGTATCGACCAGTTGCTTTCTTTCTGGGTTTACTTCCCAGAACTTCGCCCATTCTTGATGCGTCAAGAGGCGTATAATGCGAAGAATGATGCTCAGCGCGATTCGTTTGATGACTTGTTCTCAAAACGTCGTTTTGGTAGTTATGTATATTCTGAAGCCAACGTGTATAACAATAGAACCATTCTTGAAATGGCATCAGGTAATGTTGATACAAACTTGGAGGCAGAACGTATAAAAGCAGTATTGTTCCAGAAAGAACATGATGTTTGGGAATTCTAATCAAAATCTTGATACATATAAAAAAGGCGACTTAATAGTCGCCTTTTTTTGTTTGATAGCCAAAAAGTGTCGGTTTTTTGCAGATAAATGTCGTTTAAGAACAAACGAAAGGGTTATCTTTGCCGAGTTAAAAAGCAAAAAAAATGGGTAAACTTATATTGGTGACAGGTGGAACGGGCTTTATTGGTTCGCACACCGTTGTTGAACTGCAGCAAGCAGGCTATGATGTAATTATTGTTGATAATCTTTCAAATTCGAAAGCTGATGTAGTTGATAACATAGAGAAGATAACTGGTATACGTCCAGAATTCGAGTGCTTTGACCTTGCAGATCGCGAATTGGTACATAGCTTTTTTAAGCGTCATACCAATGTAGAAGCCATAATACATTTTGCAGCGTTTAAGGCAGTAGGAGAGTCGGTGCAAAAACCACTTGAGTACTATCGTAACAATTTGACCGCACTGATGAACATACTTGAGTGCATGAAAGAGTATGGCGTTAATAATTTTGTATTTTCATCATCGTGTACAGTATATGGTCAGCCAGATAAGCTGCCAGTTACAGAGCAAACACCTCGCAAGCCAGCAGAGTCGCCTTATGGTAATACGAAGGCAGTAGCTGAAGATATAATACGTGATTTTGCACACATCAATGAGCAAGCTAAGTGCATAGCATTGCGTTATTTCAACCCAATAGGTGCGCATCCATCGGCGCTGATAGGTGAAGCACCTGTAGGCATACCTAACAATCTTGTGCCATACATTACCCAAACTGCAGCAGGCATAAGAAAAGAGTTGAGCATCTTTGGTGATGACTATAATACACCTGATGGAACAGCAATTCGCGACTATATTAATGTAGTAGACTTGTCGAAAGCACATGTAGTAGCTATTGCGCGTCTCATTGGCGGTAAGAATAAAGCAAACTATGAATATTTTAATATCGGAACTGGTAATGGCTGTTCGGTAATGGAACTTGTCAATGCCTTCAAGAAAGCAACTGGTGTTGATCTCCCATATAAGATTGTAGGTCGTAGAGCAGGCGATATAGAGAAAATTTGGGCAGACACAGCTTATGCTAACAATGAATTAGGTTGGAAAGCAGAAAAGAGTATAGAAGAAACATTGCTTTCGGCATGGAACTGGGAAAAGAAGTGTAGAGGTATAAAATAGCCATATAAAATAGACAACGATTGGCATTTGTCATTTTTTTGGCAAATGTCAATCGTTATTTTTATCAGAAAGTATTAAAAACAGTGGCGTTATCGTTGTATGAAATAAAAAAATAGTATCTTTGCACCGCTTTTAGGCTTTTGGATAAAATGGAAGAGACAAAAGAGTGTTTAATACCCTTTAGAACATTTGCCGATGGAGTTCATGATTTTGAATTCAAAATAGGCAATAGTTTCTTTGAAGCCATTGAGAACTCATTGATACCGAAAGGAGAACTGATGGTGAGAGTTCAAATGTCGAAAAGCCAACAGATGTTGAAGTTTCATTTCGACATAAATGGTAAAATTACCGTACCTTGTGATGTTTGCTTGGAGGATATGGACTACGAGATAAACGATTGCGAAGGTGATATGGTAGTGAAGTTTGGAGCAACAACAGAAGAAATATCTGATGATTTGTTTCAGTTGTCGGAAACGGAAGATGAAATATCTGTAGCGCAATGGATTTATGAGATTTTGGCAGTGAGTTTGCCAATAAAATTTGTTCATCCAGAAGATGAAAATGGAGTCTCGATGTGTAATCCAGACATGCTAAAGCGCCTCAACGAATATTTAGTTAGTGATGAAGATGTTGTTGAGGAAAAAGATAATAATAACGCAACAGACCCACGTTGGGATGCGTTGAAAAAGTTGAGAGATAATAATTAATAAATAACGTAAGAAGATGGCACATCCTAAGCGAAACCATTCGAAAACACGTACAGCAAAGCGTCGTACACACTACAAAGCAGTAGCTCCAACACTTGGTGTATGCTCAAATTGTGGTGCTGCAATTCAGCTTCACACAGTATGTGGCGAATGTGGTTACTATCGTGGTAAACTCGCAGTAGAGAAAGAGGTTACAGCCTAATTTCGGAACTGAGACGTTTGTATAAAACGATGTAGAATCTGCCCCTCAGGTCGTATGACTATGAGGGGCAGATTCTGTATGGGGAGGTAGCTTATTGCTGAGAAACAAGTTGTAAGTGGTTTCGTAAAAACAGACGAAAGCTGTCGATATGGTTGCTTTTGTAAATATAAATGCCGAAATTGCGTTGGATTCAAACGAATAAAGATGGATAAAGATTTTATGAGAGAGGCGATACGCCTTGCAAGTGAAAATGTGGATAATGGAGGTGGACCATTTGGTGCAGTTATAGTGAAAGAAGGTAAGATTGTTGGTAGAGGTGTAAATAGAGTTACAGCTAACAATGATCCGACTGCGCATGCTGAAGTTTCTGCCATACGCGATGCGACAAAAAATATGGGAACATTTGATCTTACTGGTTGTGAAATATATACCTCATGTGAACCATGTCCGATGTGTTTGGGTGCTATATATTGGGCTCGCTTGAAGCATATATACTATGGTAATACCCAAGCCGATGCCGCACGCATTGATTTTGATGACAGTTTTATCTATCGTCAGATTGAAAAGCCAATAGGTAAGCGTCAGATACCAGAAGAACCATGTTTGTCGGAAGAAGCAATATCGACATTTAAGAAATGGGAAGAAAAACAAGATAAGACACCTTATTAGAATTTGAAAATAAAACGTATTGTTATCACAAACAGACTCAAAAAATGGATAAGACTCATGTAACTTGTGCTGTTATAATAAAAAATGGTATGGTATTAGCAGCCAACAGAAGCGAGACTGTTAGCCATTCAGGGCAGTGGGAATTTCCAGGAGGAAAGGCGAAGAAAAACGAGTCGTATGAAGATTGTATTGTTAGGCGAGTATATGAAGAGCTTGGTCTGAATATAAATGTGTGCGAAAAACTCAACTCGTTTGAAGTACAAGTTGAAGATGGCAAGGTGTATGAGATGCATCCATTTTTGACAGAAGTTGTTGATGGTCGAGCAATATTAGTTAATCATTCAAGAGCAGAATGGTTTTTGCCCATACAACTGATGCGTTTGGCTTGGCCACAAACAGATGTGCCAATCGTAGAAGAAATTGTGTCAAGAGTGATGATGAATGGTAAGATAATATAATAGTTGTTGACGATATAATATTTTGATATATAGTGTATTATATCGTTATTGACATACGTTTTGAACATTAAGTCGGTAAGTAAATTTCCGAAATATAAGTCTTATCGATATTTTTGTATCGTATTTATGTTGAGGAGGAATGCCGTTATGCAAGCAACGAACATACATATTTCAGATTTGCTCTATGAGCACGATTGCCTTATAATACCCAATTTAGGAGCTTTTGTAGCAAGTCGTGTAGCAGCAACTATAGATACCAAGCGAGGTATAATGTTACCATCACGTAAGGAGATTGTCTTCAATAGGAATTTGCAGCACAACGATGGTATGTTGGTTTCGTATGTAGCACGTCAGCATGGTATTTCGCTTGATGAGGCAAATTTAATGGTAAGCGATTATGCCGAACTTCTCAATAAACAGTTGCGACAGACAGGAACAGCACATATAGATGGTATTGGTGTGTTGAAAACGATGGGCAATGGCGTAATGTTATTGCAAGATAAGAACTCTAGCTTTTTGGCCGAAAGTTATGGTTTGTCGCAGCAGATGATAAATATAACAAGCAGTGGTAGTAGTTTGTCAGCAGCAATGTTTGGCAATGTGCGTAAAGTAGCTGCGTCGGTAGCTGTGCTTATCGGTTTGCTGATGATAGCACCCGAGACCCGTAACACAAGTGTACAAGGTCAGTATGCACAAGCCAGTGTTGTAGCTAACTTATTTTCTAATGCATCGGTCAACAATGAAACAGAGAATAGTAGCGTAGTAATAGATGAAATAGAAAAAACGCAAGTTTTGCCTGCTGATGTATACTATATCATAGTTGCAAGTTTTCATACCGAGCGAGAAGCCGATATATACATAACAACAATGAAGAACCAAGGTATCGATGGATTGGAGAAAATAATATCGGGCAAGAGAGTTAGAGTATCGGCAGGTGAGTTTGCAGACCACGACACGGCAGTTCGAAACAATAGAACATTTAGGAGCATAGCAGGTTTTGAAAATGCGTGGGTATTGAAAGATAAAAAATGACAACTCAGATAATGAACGCTAAGTACAACAAAATTCTTGGGCTGATACCAGCCAGATATGCATCGAGTCGATTTCCTGGAAAACCATTAGCCGATATAGGTGGCAAGCCAATGATACAACGTGTATATGAGCAAGCATCGAAGGTGCTGCCTGCAGTGTATGTGGCTACTGACGATGAGCGTATAGAGAGTGCAGTAAAAGCATTTGGTGGGCAAGTGGTTATGACGGCAACAACGCATCAGAGTGGAACAGATAGGTGTGCAGAGGCAATTGCAAAAGTGCAAGAAGCAACAGGCATACATTACGATGCAGTGATAAACATACAGGGTGATGAGCCATTTATTAGTCCAGTGCAAATAGAGTTATTAGCATCGGCTTTTCTTAAGCCCGAGACAGAGATAGCTACATTGGTAAAGGTGGCCGATAATAGTCAAGATTTATTCAATCCGAACAAGCCTAAAGTAGTTGTTTCTGCTCAAGGGAAAGCTTTGTATTTTAGCCGTTCTCCTATTCCATATTTGCGTGGAGAAGAGGAAACAGAGTGGCATAAAAAGCATAAATTCTACAATCATATAGGTCTATATGGTTATCGTTCAGATATTTTAGCACAAATAACCAAACTTGAGCGAGGAACTCTTGAAAAATGTGAGAGTTTGGAGCAGCTGCGTTGGTTGGAAAATGGTTATAGCATTGCAGTGATGGAGACCGAACTTGAGAGTCTTTCAATAGACACTCCCGAAGATCTTCAGGCATTGAAGGATAGAGGACTCATAAAATAGTGAGACACGCAGCAGCATGTCGTATAATGTACATACTTTAGCGAACGGCATTCGTGTGGTGCACATACCATCGGTAAGTTGTGTTTGTTATTGCGGACTTGTGATAAATACAGGCTCGCGTGATGAAAACAGCAAAGAGTATGGTATGGCTCATTTTATTGAGCATGTGATGTTTAAAGGCACTCGCAAACGAAAATCATATCACATTTTAAGTCGTTTAGATGAAGTGGGCGGTGAACTTAACGCCTATACAACCAAAGAGGAGACAGTTGTTCATGCTTCTTTTTTGAAACGCGACTTTTCTCGTGCAGCCGAGTTGATAAGCGATATGGTATTCAACTCAACATTCCCAGAGAAAGAGCTAAAGAAAGAGAAAGAAGTAATAGCCGATGAAATATCATCGTATGTTGATACGCCATCAGAATTGATATTTGACGATTTTGATGATTTGATATTTCCCGAAGCTACGTTTGGACATAATGTATTAGGTAGTGTTGAAAGTTTAGCACGGTTTACCCCCAATGATGTGCGCCAATTTATGACCGATAAGTACAATACAGATCAGATGGTGCTAAGTGTATATGGTTGTATGACATGGCGTGAAGTAGTAGCCGTAGCCGAAAAATATTATGGTTGCATACCATCAAACAAGCGCACATGGACACGCCAAGTGCCTCTACCTAAAGAACGATTTGTACAGAAGATAAATAAAGGAACCAATCAGGGGCATGTAGTGATGGGTAATATAGCCCCCAATGCTTTTGATGCGCACCGATTACCAATGTATATGCTAAGCAATATGCTGGGTGGGGCGTGTATGAATTCTCGTCTCAATATAATTTTGAGAGAGAAAAATGGTATAGCTTATAATGTAGAGACAGAGTATAATCCATATTCTGATACAGGACTATTTAGTATCTATTTCGGTACGGATACTGACAATATAAACAAGTCGTTGAGAATAGTGAACCGTGAACTCACCCAGTTGTGTACTCATGAATTGACTGAGACCAAATTGAAACGAATAAAACGGCAAATAACAGGTCAGTTAATGATGTCGGCAGATAGTGGTGAAGATCAAATGCTCAGTGCCGGACGAAGCATATTGTTATATGGTCAGGCAGATGACATAGAAGCATCGTGCAAGAGCATCGAAACGGTTAGTGCTGCCGAAATAATGGCAGTGGCCAATGATGTTATCAATCCTGACAAACTTTCGATACTTATCTACTCATGAATGTTGATAGCATAGAGATGGAGCGCTATATAGCCGAGCATATCGACAAGGAACCCGCCTTGCTCCACGAACTCGATAGGTATACGCACTTAAAAGTGCTTGCTCCACGAATGCTTAGTGGGCATTTACAAGGTACGCTGATGAAAATGCTTGTGCGTATGGTAAATCCGCGATTAGTGCTTGAAATAGGTACGTTTACTGGTTACTCAGCTCTATCGATGGCAGAAGGGTTGTTGCGCGATGATGCTATTATTCATACCATAGAGATAGACGATGAACTTGAGCCTATAATTAGAAAATTTTTCGATCGTAGTAGTAGGCGGAATCAATTGCAACTACACATTGGCGATGTGGCCGATGTGCTTGCAAGTATAGATGGCAAGTTTGATTTTGTATTTGTAGATGGTAATAAACGCGACTACCCTAAATATTATGAGATGCTTATGCCACGAATGTCGAAAGGTGGTTACATATTGGCCGATAATATATTGTGGGATGGACATGTTATAGAGCCCATCGCAAAGAATGATACACAGACGCAAGCTATTGTCGATTTTAATAATATAGTTGCCGAAGATGAGAGGGTGGAGAAAGTAATACTGCCCATTCGCGACGGGCTAACTCTGATTAGAGTGAAGTAGGTTTTATAAGTTGTTGTCCCATCATAATAGCCTTTTCGTTATCGGGTAATAAATGATGATAACGAGACGGCAGTGTCTTTTTCAATCCTTTCATTACATCTGCGACTCCAACGATAGGTTCGATGCTGAGTAACGCTCCTAATACTATCGTATTAAACATCTTTGGCATATTATTATCGGTAGCCATCTGCATAGCAGCTATAGGGAAAATGTCGATGTCGGTACGAGTTGGGTGATGTAATATGCCATATGTTTCGTAGAGTAGTTTACCTCCAGGTTTGATAATGCGTTCAAACTTGTCGAGTGATTGTTGATTTAATACAATGGCTATGTCGCACGAACCAATTACGGGCGAACTTATTCTGCCATCGCTTATGACTACAGTTACATTCGATGTGCCACCTCGTTGTTCTGGACCATACGAAGGTAACCAAGTGACTTCTTTGTTGCTCATAGCACCAGCATAGGCTAATATTTTACCCATTGAGAGTACACCTTGTCCGCCAAATCCAGCTATTATTATTTCGCTTGTCATGTCAAAGAGAATATAGTATAAGTTATCT
Organism: Bacteroidales bacterium; assembly: GCA_045118595.1. Classification (GTDB taxonomy): domain Bacteria; phylum Bacteroidota; class Bacteroidia; order Bacteroidales; family Marinilabiliaceae; genus W3P20-009. The sequence goes on from JBGUYH010000035.1 coordinate 28,552, forward strand.
GTTTTTGAATATGCCGAGTGGGAATGTCTTTGTAGTGTTGTCGCTTATCCATTGATTAGCTTCAGCGGGTGTCATTTTCCAATTAGTCGGACAGGCACAGATTATCTCTACAACTGAAGTACCTTTCCCATTGATACTATTTTCGAATGCTTTGCGAATGGCTTTTTTTGTCTTTTTTACTGCCTTGTATGTGTTTACTGCTTGTCGAGCAACAAAGCATGTTCCATCAGTCTTGCTAAAGATTTCAGCCATATGCAATGGAAATCCATTAAGTTCGGCTGTTCTGCCGTCAGGACAAGTGGTAGTAGCCATTCCAAGTGGAGTGGTAGGGGCCATTTGTCCGTTTGTCATTCCAAAAACAGCGTTGTTTATGAATATGATGGCAATATTTTCGCCTCGGCTACAAGCGTGAAGTGCTTCGCCAATACCAATTGCAGTTACCTCGCCATCGCCTTGATAAGTGAAAATGAGTTTGCCTTTGTTGAGTCGGCTAACACTTGTTGCAACAGCAGGTGCTCTACCATGTGCGGCTTCAATCCAATCGATGTCGATATAATTATAGATGAATACACCACAACCTACAGGTGATACACCAATAACATTTTCGGTGCCTATATTCATCTCTTCGATAACCTCTGCAATAAGTTTATTAACCGTAGAGTGGCTACATCCAGGACAATAGTGCATATTGACATCGGTGAGCAGTTTCGGTTTCTGGTATATTAAGTTGTTGTTTATTGGTGCTACTTTTTTCATGATAATGAGATATTGAAACAGTTGCAAGTGGCAGCAAATACTTCTTCGGGTGTGAAAACAACACCTCCTAGTCGACCATAATGATGTATGGGTATATTATTTGATGTGGCAAGTCGCACATCGTCGATCATCTGTCCACTATTGAGTTCGACCACGAGCATGCCTTTTGTTTTTTGTGCAAGTGTGCGAATAGCTGTTGATGGGAATGGCCATAATGTGATAGGGCGGAGCAAGCCAAGTTTAATATTGTTGCTACGTGCAATGTCGACTGTTTTTTGACAGATGCGAGCTGCCGATCCAAATGCTACCAATATATAATCAGCATCATCGCACAAAATGCTTTCGAATAATACATCGTTAATTTCGGCTTGCTGATAACGTTGGTCCCGTTCAAGGCATCGCTGTTCCATCTTCAGTGGGTCGAGTTGAAGTGAAGAGATGATATTGCGTGTGCGGTTATTGTTTTTTCCTGTTGAAGCCCATGGACGTAGTTGTTGCACTTCGGTTGGTGATAATCGTTTGCGGAATGGAGGTAATGTAACCTTCTCCATCATTTGTCCAATTGTTCCATCGGCAAGTATCATAGCAGGGTTGCGATAACGGGAAGCCCAATCGAAAGCAACAGAAACAAAGTCGGCCATTTCTTGCACACTCGATGGCGCAATAACAAATGTGCGATAGTCGCCATGTCCACCACCACGTGTAGCTTGGTAATAGTCGGCTTGTGATGGCGATATAGTGCCCAACCCAGGTCCACCACGCATAACATTAATCACCACACATGGTAAGTTAGCACCCGCTAAATACGACAAGCCATTTTGCATAAGGCTGATACCTGGTCCAGATGAAGAAGTAAATGCAACTCTGCCAGTGGCTGCTGCACCATAAACCATATTGATGGCAGCAACTTCACTTTCGGCTTGTAACACTGTCATGCCAGTTGTCTCCCACGGTTTTTGCGCAATAAGAGTCTCCATAATTTCGCTTTGCGGTGTTATCGGGTATCCGAAGTAGGCATCAGCACCATAGCGAATGGCAGCAAGTGCCAATGCTTCGTTGCCTTTTAAAAGCATAATGTCGTTATCGTTGTGTTGCATATCAGATTGTTTTTCGGTTTGTGATGCTAGTGCGATAGACGCTTATGCAAGCATCGGGACAGATAAGAGCACATGAGGCGCAACCAATGCAATTTTGTTCACTCACTTGCTCCGAAAAGTGGTAGCCACGCATGTTGATGCCATCGGCTAAACGGAGTGTTTGTGCTGGGCAAGTTGCTACGCACAGTCCGCATCCTTTGCATCGTTCACTATCGATAACCACAACTCCTTGTTGTATTGTGTGACGCACTGCGCGAAGTACGACAGTGTGGCATTTGTGTGATAAAGAATCCTTTCTTATTTGTGTGCTCATGTATTCCATAGGTTTTGAAAAACGATACAAAGAAAAAGCATAACATTGAAAGCAAAAAGTTAATTGTGAGCGAGGTCTGTGTCGATTGGTGAAAGTGGCGAAAATTAGGTCTGATGTAGCTATTCTGGGGTGAAAATGGAAGAAAAATAGTCTTCTCCATCTCTGTTAATTATCCAATATAGGATATATATACAGCCTTTTTTTGGCTGAAACTAAAAAAATATCGCTAATAACTACAAAAAATAGTTGTGCGAAATGTTTTTTTAGTTATCTTAGCAGCATTATTTCAAAAAGTGTTTTTCTATGGATAAGATAACCAAAAAAGAGGAAGAGATAATGAACATGTTTTGGGAGTATGGTCCGATGTTCGTTCGCGACATAGTAGAGCACTATTCCGATCCCAAGCCTCATACCAATACCATATCAACAATGGTTCGTGCGCTCGAGAGTAAAGGATATGTAGGACATAAGGCGTATGGTCCGACGTATCAGTATTTTGCTATAGTAAGTCGTAGCGATTTTGGTAAGTTGACGCTCAAGAACATTATTGGCAAGTATTTCCAAAATTCTTATAAGCAAGTTGTGTCAGCTCTTGTTGGCGACGAAAATTTGTCGGTTGAAGAGTTGAAAAATATGATAGACCAAATAGAAAAGGAGGGCAACAATGAGAACGATAGTATATAGTCTTGAAGTAGCCACCTTCATAGTGATATTCTATTTGCTTTTCAAATGGATAATGAGTCGAGAAACCATTCACAGATCCAATCGTTTTTTGTTGCTTGGTTCGGTGTTGCTCTCGTTCATATTGCCATTGTGTAGCTTGAATATAAGTGTGTCATCGGTTGAGAACCCGACTATAGCATTTGCACAATCGGTTATAGCACTTGAGGAGGTTATTATTCGTCCCAATAGGAGCAACGAAGCAATTGGGCAAATGTTAATTATCGCATCTTATTATATAGGTGTTATAGCGTGCATAGTGCGCATATTGGTATCTATAATAAGTGCGTTTAAGATATTTAGTAGTGGTGAGCGGCATCAACTTAGCAATGGCGTCATGTTAGTAGTTGTTGATAGTGAGCAAGAACCATTTAGTTGGTTCAACTATATTGTCATCAGTAAAAAAGATTATGAATGTAATGCATCGGAGATACTAACACATGAACAAGCGCACATCAATTATCATCACTCATTTGATGTGTTGTTATTTGATATGTTGTGTTGTCTTCAGTGGTTCAATCCGGCAATGTGGCTTATGCGCCGTGAATTGTGTGCTGTACATGAATATGAGGCCGACAAGGCCGTACTTGACTCAGGCATTAATGCAAAACAATATCAAATATTATTAATTAAAAAAGCTGCTGGCGCGAAGTGGTATTCAATTGCCAACAGCTTTAATCACAGTAAATTAAAATATAGAATAACTATGATGTCAAGAAAAAGATCATCGGTTTGGACAATAGCCAAGGCGCTATATGTTCTCCCAATTGTTGCTATTGCGGTAGTAGCTTTTGCAAATATATCGTGCTCGAATAGCGAGGGCGAAATTAGTGAAAATATTGGAGTCATAAACGCATCGTCTAACGATTTGACTACAAATGCTGCTTTGAAAGCAGAAAATGGCGAATCAAATAGTGCAGAAGACGAGGTGTTTATGGTTGTTGAAAACATGCCCAAATTTCCTGGAGGTGAGGAGGCTATGCGCATCTATTTGGCAGAAAATATCAAATATCCAGAGAATGCTATTAATAGACAAGTAGAAGGTCGTGTGTTTATCTCTTTTGTTATAGATAAGGAAGGCAATGTAACAGATGTTAAACCAGCAAAAGAAATAGACCAAGACTTAGACTTAGAGGCGGTGCGTGTAGTAAAATCGATGCCTAAATGGATTCCAGGTACTCAAAGAGGTGTTCCTGTAAACGTTTCGTTTGTAGTGCCAGTCAATTTTGTACTCAACTAAAAAGTATTGTTTTGCATTGATGTTAATTGAAAAAGCCCCATTCATTGGGGCTTTTTTTATGTCAGCGGTTCGGATAATCAATATTTGAAATATCAACATGTAAGATGAACCCTGTGAACTGAAATTTAGGAATAAATTTATCTCAAGCCACTGCTACCTCGTAATTTATGACTAACTTGGCGCATTATTTTATGGCAAAAGTCTAATGAAGATAAGAAAAACACTATGCGTAGCCTCAAGTGTAGTAGCAATAGCTGCTGTGAGCGCACTATTTTATAGTTTTAAGGGCGATAAACGCAACTTCGAAATAATTAAAAACTTAGATATTTTCTATTCGGTTTTCAAAGAACTTAACGCTTATTACGTTGATGAAACCGATCCTAAGAAATTGGTTCGCAAAGCCATCGATGAGATGCTCTCTTCGCTCGATCCATACACCAATTACATCCCAGAAGAGGAGATGGATGATTTTAGGTTTATGACAACAGGTGAGTATGGTGGCGTGGGATCGATAATATCAATGTCAGACACATGCTATGTCATGTTCCGCGAAGTGTATGAAGGAAAACCCGCTGACCGTGCAGGAGTGCGTAATGGAGATTACATTGTAGAGATAAATGGCAAAGATGCCAAGAATATGAAAGTGAGTGACGTGAGTGATAACTTGCGTGGTGAGCCAGGTACCGAAGCCAAAATAAAGATATGGCGACTTGGTGAGAAGAAACTCATAGAAAAGTCGGTAAAGCGAGAAAAAGTACAGATTAATCCTGTATCATACTATGGTATGTTAGATGATAAAACAGGATATATCGACTTCAATAATTTTACACAAGATTGTTCAAAAGAGATAATTAAGGCACTCAACGATTTAAAAGGTAAGGGTGCTCAGAAACTTATTCTCGACATGCGCGACAACCCAGGAGGTTTACTCGATGAAGCAATAAAAATAGTTAATCTTTTTGTGCCTAAAGGTTCAGAAGTGCTCAGCACACGAGGCAAGATAAAGATGTATGACAAAACATACAAAGCCCCCAACGAACCTATTGATACCGAAATACCAATTGTTGTGCTTATCAGCAGGCGTTCGGCATCTGCTGCAGAAATTGTAGCAGGAGCATTACAAGATCTTGACCGAGCTGTTATTGTTGGACAACGCTCGTTTGGTAAGGGATTGGTTCAAAGTACACGCGAGATAGAATACAATGGAGGACTGAAACTTACTACCGCCAAATATTACATACCATCGGGCAGATGCATACAAGCTATCGACTATTCACATCGCAATAAAGATGGTGCAGTAGGCTTAGTTGCTGATTCGCTTATTTCGGAATTTCAAACCAAAGGAGGTCGAAAGGTATTTGACGGTGGTGGTGTGTCGCCCGATGTGCATATTACTTTGCCCGAATTGTCGAACATAATATACGCCCTTGTTGCCAACGACATCATATTCCGCTATGCAGTGCGCTATCGGATGACTCATGCAACCATAGCATCGCCTGAGCAATTTAAGTTTACCGATGCAGACTATACCGATTTCTGTCAATTTGTGTCATCGCAGCCAAAATTCACTTATAAGAGCGAATCGAACGAAGAACTGAAGCGTCTTGTTAAGGCTGCACAACGTGACAAGTATTATGATTCGAACAAAGAGTTGTTTGATAAAATGCAAGTAGCGCTGGCTCCCGATTTGCAAAAAGATCTTGCAACAACTCGTGCCGATGTACAGACGCTTATTGAAAATGAAATACTCACATCGTATTATTATCATCGAGGTGCTTCAATACACGCAGTAAAGAACGACCCAGAAGTGCAAAAGGCACTACAGACTATTGAAGATGATGCGACATACAAAGGACTACTTAATGGTAGTGTACCAAGTCATGCAGGTGATAAGCGAGGTTCGATAGAAAAAGAGTAGGAGTACGCGTGTTCGGTTTCCCTGATAATAAGCAGAGTTGTTTCTATTCGCTATTAGTATCCATGGTGGTGCTGATGCTATTGACCATAGTAGCATCAATATGTGTGGCATGGCTACAAAATATATTTGGAAACGATATGCCATATTGGGTTCTGATGATTTCGCAAGGAGCAATAAGCATCGGAACATTTTTAGTCACATCATTTGTTGGAGTTTTTGGAGTTGAACGCAAATGGTGTGGTCACGATTTTGAATGGTCGTTTGACATGGTATATGCTATTATGGGTATAGTGCTGATAACTATATCAGGGGCAATAGTAGAGTGGGCATCGTTTGCCAATTTGCAAATGTTGTCGTGGTCACAATTTGAATGGCTTAAGAGTTACGATTTTTCTGATAATACATTGACTATCAGGATGCTTTCGACGACAACTGTAGCACATACATTGGCGGCTATTATTGTAGTGGTTATTTTGCCAGCTGTGTGTGAAGAGTTTTTCTTTCGTGGAGTAGTATTGCGTGGTATGTATGCTTCAACGGGTAGTGGTACATTGGCAGTATTGAGTTCGGCTGTATTTTTTAGTATGTTGCACATGGATGTGAATGGATTTTTACCTCGCATTGTATTGGGTATCGTATTGGGAATATTATTCATTCAAACACGCAATATCATCTATCCGATAGTAGCTCATGCTTTTAATAATGGCATGGTTTTGTATATGTGTGCAACGAGTAGTGAACCGATAGAAAATATATTATCGGCCGAGCCAACAAATCCTGGGGCATTTAGTCCGATATTGTCAGTAGTATTATTTATTTGGTTAGCCCAATTCATGAATCATTATTTAGATATTAAAGAGGCATATAAGCGGTTGATGCGAAGAAAGTAATGTGCCGTAATATCATTTGTTTCTTTATAAACGTATCAAATAATAACTATAAATGAGTATGTTGCAGTATGTAAATACTCAAAAATAGCGATTGCTCACGGTTTAGTTTTATAGCAATTTTGTGCCGTAGAAAAAAGGTTGTATATCATATATGAGTCAACCGAAAAATAAATTTGCTAAAAGACTAAAGAGATGATTATCGAAAAAATTACTGCTCGTGAAATACTCGATTCACGTGGCAATCCGACAGTAGAAGTCGATGTAAAACTTGAAAGTGGTGTATTGGGTCGTGCAGCCGTGCCATCAGGTGCATCTACAGGCGAGAATGAAGCACTTGAGCTGCGCGATGGTGACAAAAAACGCTATTTAGGTAAAGGTGTTCTGAAAGCGGTTGACAATGTCAATAAAATCATAGCACCAGCTATTCAGGGAATGTCGGTATTTGAGCAGCGTGCCATCGATAATAAGATGATAGAACTTGACGGTACTGCAACAAAGTCAAGGTTAGGTGCCAATGCAATATTAGGTGTGTCGCTTGCCGTAGCAAAGGCAGCAGCAAACTATTTCGACATACCACTATATCGATACATAGGTGGTGCTAATGCTTATGTATTACCTGTTCCGATGATGAACATTATAAATGGTGGTGCTCATTCAGATGCTCCGATAGCTTTCCAAGAGTTTATGATTCGTCCGGTAGGTGCGGCATCGTTTCGTGAAGGATTGCGAATGGGTGCCGAGGTGTTTCATGCGCTAAAGAAGGTATTATCTGCACGTGGGTTATCAACAGCAGTGGGCGATGAAGGCGGTTTTGCACCCAAACTCAATGGCATCGACGATGCTCTCGATAGCATTATCGAAGCGATAAAGAAGGCTGGTTATGAGCCAGGTAAAGATGTGCGCATAGCAATGGATTGTGCAGCTTCGGAGTTCTGCTTCTGCGAGGGTGGTAAGTTCTACTACGACTATAAGCAACTTAAAGATGGCAAGCAGAAAGACCCTAATGGAAAGAAATTGACATCGGAAGAACAAATAGCTTATCTCGAACAACTCATAGCCAAATACCCAATCGACTCGATAGAAGATGGATTGAGTGAAGAGGATTGGGATGGTTGGGTAAAACTTACAAAAGCCATTGGCGATAAGTGTCAGCTTGTGGGCGACGACCTCTTTGTTACTAATGTGAAATATCTGCAAAAAGGTATAGCAATGGGAGCTGGTAATTCGATACTTATCAAAGTTAACCAGATAGGTTCGCTCTCCGAAACTCTCGATGCTATCGAAATGGCACATCGTCATGGATATACCACAGTCACCTCACATCGTTCAGGCGAAACAGAAGACGCAACAATAGCCGATATTGCAGTGGCTACCAATTCAGGACAAATCAAAACAGGCTCGCTAAGTCGTTCAGACAGAATGGCAAAGTATAATCAACTTTTACGCATTGAAGAGGAATTAGGAAATCTTGCTGTGTATGGTTATAACCGCATAAAATAAAGAACTTTTGAATAAACTTTTCAGATAAACGTATCTGAGTATATTGGTCTAAAATTGATTGCTCTCCGCTGTGAAGTTTGGAGAGTTTTTTTATATTTGCCAGCCTAAATCTTATAAATGAACATGAAAAAAGAACTATCTCTGTTTGCACTTCTGTTTGCTTGTCAGATGGCAGCAAGTCAGTCGGTAAGTATAATCAGTTTCGACATCGAAGCCGGGTTTAATACAGTAGGTTGCGATAATACATCACTTAGTAGATTACGTAGTAATGCTGCAGATGATGATTATTATTATGATTGGGGATATGATTCTCGTTTAACAAATTGGTATGTAGGTATTAAACCAGAAGTAGCACTTTGCAATAAAGTGAGTGTTGATGCAGGTTTGCGGTTTACCTATACAACAAGTAACTATGACCGTGATCATAGCCGATATTTCTATTGGCTATATAAAGAAGATGGTCAATATACATCATATATCCGTTTGCGCAAAATAGAACAAGAGAGCTATTGGTTGGGTATCCCATTCGATATTCGTTTTGTTCCACGCGATTTGGACAGAACAAGTATATATCTCAAAGCAGGTCTTGCAGCCAATTGGCGTCTAAAGACACGTAACGATATTGACACCTATAATCGAGATATGAAGAGATACGAGGACGATATAGCAGAACAGATAGAGAATCCTAACAATTTTGCACTACCTATATGGTTAGGTGTTGGTATTCAGTTTGGGTCACATCATGCAGCATGCATAGAACTAACACTCCCATATTGGCTTAAACATGCAAAAATGTCGTCGCTATGCAAAGCCAACCACACAGCTATTGGACTTCAATTTACCTACCGATTGCCAAATTGGAGCAACAACGATTAATTAATGCTGATTAATATGAAAATAAAACAGATATATCAAAGCACACTGATGATTATAGCATCGGTGATAACCATATCGGCCACACTCACTGCGTGTGACGAAAATGACATAGAACGTGTTATTTGGATTGACGATGACGTGTATGAAGGGTTGCCAGCCTACACCGAATGGGGGTATAATAGTTTTGGCGCCTATGTCAATAACCGCACATTTGCTTCGAGTCGACATGCCAATGAATCGACGATGCATTTCACTTCGGGCGAAAATACCCTTACATTTTCTATGGAGACTACTGACAAGGATATTTATACGCCAATAATAAAAGAATTGTCGTTCACATTTCCATATCAGCATATAACAAAATATGTAGGACTGAAAGAACTCCAAGGACTAACTTTCGACTTAGCATCAGATAATGTAGATGTAAAAGCAGTATTGAGCAATGACGATGAAAGCACAGATGAGCAAACGTTAGATGTATCGTCAGGTAAGCTTGTTTTTAAGCGGGTACAAATTTTATATATCGATGGCGACCAAGTGGAGGCCATAGTATCGGGTACATTTGAGTTCAATGCGACAACTCAATCAGCAGCCTACGAAGTCAGACATGGGCGCTTCGATGTTGGTGTTGATGGCGATGATATAAGTTTTTGATAATCATGTCAAAAATTTTTCTGCAACGCGACATACGAGTCATTGACGCGAGAACCATTGAACTACAGCATATCAGTTCCCTACAACTCATGGAACGAGCTGCTTCAACGGTTTCTGATTGGGTGATGCATCACTTTTCGGCACAAACAATAGTTGTGCTTGCTGGTCCGGGAAATAATGGCGGTGATGGATTAGTTGTAGCACGTCAATTGTCGGTAGTAGGTTGCAGAGTTATAGTCTTTTCGTATACAAATAGTAGCAATCAGCGTTCGAGTGATTGTGAAGCCAATTGGCATTTGTTGCCTTCAAGTGTGGAGCGACATGAGAACGAATCTTTTGTTTGTCAGAGTGAAGTGTCGCTCATTGTCGATGCTCTATTTGGTACAGGATTGTCACGCGCAGTTAGCGGACCAATAGCAGATGCCATCAGAGTAGCTAATCAATCAGGTAAGCCTATTTTAAGCATCGACATGCCATCGGGTATGGGGGATGAAGCAATGCTAGCCAATGGAATAGGGGAGTTAGCAATAACAGCTACATGGACAATCACATTTCAGTTTCCTAAGATAAACTTTCTAATGCCCGAGGTGGCAGCTAATGTGGGTGAAATTATAGTAGCCGACATAGGTCTCGAGCAGCAAGCTATACGTGATGTGTCCTCATATTTTTATTTCATCGATGCCGATTATATAGCTCAGATAACTAAGAAACGCAACAAATTTGCCCATAAAGGTACAATGGGTAAAGCTCTTATCGTTTCAGGTTCGAAAGGTATGATGGGTGCAGCGCAGTTGTGTGCTCGAGGTTGTCTGCGAAGTGGTGTAGGATTGTTAACCATGGTTGTGCCAGAGTGTGGTTATGATATAATTCAAATAGGAGTACCCGAAGCAATGGCTATCACATATGGTGATGTGTGCATAGGCGATGTTTGCAATGTGCCCAAGTTTCCACAAGTAGATGCCATGGGTATAGGTCCAGGACTTGGGCGAGCTGAGGCTACGGGTAACTATGTAAAGAGTGTGTTGGAAAATGCTCAAGTGCCTATGGTGGTTGATGCTGATGCGTTGTGGCATGTCGCACAATTGATGAACAAAACATCGTTTGTGGCAAATGTACCAATGATATTCACTCCTCACGAAGGTGAGTTCGACCGTCTGACACATATACATACCAATCGGATGTCGCGTATAGTCACAGCACGAACATATGCAGCAGAACATAATGTTGTGGTGGTGCTCAAAGGAGCATACACCGCAGTGTGCATGCCATGTGGTAATGTTATGTTCAATAGTACAGGCAATGCAGGAATGGCCACAGGTGGCAGTGGTGATGTGCTAACGGGCATACTTACAGGTTTGTTAGCTCAGGGATATTCAGCAGCTGACGCTGCAGTAATTGGTGTATATAAGCATGGTGCAGCAGGCGACAGAGTACGCGATAGCAAAGGCGAAGATGCACTTATTGCAAGCGATATTGCAAACTACTACAGATAGTGATACAGACACAAAAACATTGTTAGTGTGGTGAATAAACAACACTTTTTTGTTAATTATTCCACCATCACCCAAATCTTATTCCCCTCCATCCAATATTTTTATACCACATAATTGCTTTCGAGAAGTGCTATTTTTGCTTTATCAGAATCAATCAAATATCTATAGAAATGAGGAGATTAATAGCATTTGCGAGTCTATTATTCTGTATGTCGGCAGCTGCAGAGCAAAGGCTCTATATAAATGGCGAATTAGCAGAAGGAAAAGTCGTAACAGAGATTACATTTTTAGGCGATAATGTAACACTTATCTATGAAGGAGGCACTTCCGAAATATTCGATATGTCGGCTATTGTGCTCGATTTCGAGAAAGAAACCAATGTGTGTAATGGTGTAAAAATGGTCAAGCTGCACACTATGGTTGATAATGTATTAACCATTAGCGGCACACAAAATGGCGATAGTGTTGATATTTACAACCTATCTGGGCAAAAAGTAGTTAGTGTTAAAGCTGTTGCCGATGAAACAATAATAAGTGTAGCTGCGCTTACATCTGGCATCTATATGATGCGAACAAACAACTATGTAGTTAAGTTCATCAAGAAATAGGGAGGAAAGGCGATGAAAAGGACATTAATAGGCATATTGGTTTCGGTATCCACATTAGCCTCAGCACAAACAGATAAAGCAGTAGCCTCGAATGCGTCAGTTAATCAAATGCGTGTAGTGTTTTCGGGAGGAACAACTAAATATTACAATACAGACGATGTAGCCTCTGTCAGAGTAAGCGATGGCACTATTATGATTGATGACTATGTTAATTCAAACGTTGCAAAAATAGATTTTCGCAAAGGCGTCAACGTAACCAACTCGATGGTTAACATACTGAAAAGTGAAGGATGGCTCAATTCAGCCTATATTATTTTTGAACAGATTGATGGTGCTACGTTTAAAGTGCTATGTGATGATCAAGAGATAGATCAACCACTCATTCGTTACTACGATACATACACCTACTACGAAGCAGTTGAAGATGAACAATTACAAGTGACATGGGAGAAGAAGACACTAAGTAAGGTAGTGCGTGCCGATGCCCTTGGACTAACAGCTGGTGAGCATACACTCAAAGTATGTGCAGTAAGTGGTAGCACAGAGAGTAGCTATTCAGAGGTCAACCTAACCGTACGCTCTTACGACAGAAGTGGTTTTGCATTTACAGGTGCAACAACACCAGGTGCATACAATGCCGATGGTACGCTCAAAAATGGAGCTTTAGTGCTTTATCTTACACAAAATAACAAATCGACGCTTACAGCAACCATAGGTAGCACAACCTACACAGGCATTCAGGCTATTACGCAAGCCATTAAAACGAAAAACACAGGAACGACCCCAATAGCTATACGCATAGTCGGAACAGTTAAGTCAGAAAGTAACGACTTGTCGTGCTCCGATATGAAAAGCGCTTATGCACTTGGCATCAAAGAGGCTTCGTATGTAACCATCGAAGGTGTGGGACACGATGCTACACTCTATGGTGCAGGTGTGGCAGCTTTCAAGAGCGATTACATAGAAGTGAGTAACCTCGGTTTGGTAAAATGGGGTGGAGGCAAAGATGGTGATGGCGTTTCGGTGAAAGAGAGTAGCTACGTGTGGGTGCACAACAATGATGTGTACTATGGTAATGCAGGTAGCGATGGCGACCAAGTCAAGGGCGATGGCTCAATGGATTTGAAAGACGATGCCAACCATATGACTATATCGTACAATCATTTTTGGGATAGCGGAAAAATGTCGCTTTGTGGTATGAAAGACGAAAGTGGTCCGAACTACATAACATACCATCACAATTGGTTTGACCATTCAGATAGTCGTCATCCGCGTATCCGAACAATGAGTGTGCATGTCTACAACAACTATTTCGATGGTAATGCTAAATATGGTATAGGTGTAACAATGGGAGCATCGTGCTTTGCAGAGGGAAATTTCTTCCGCAATGCTCATGACCCTATGATGTCATCGAAACAAGGCACCGATGCCACAGGAAGTGGCACATTCTCAGGCGAAGCCGGTGGCTCGATAAAGGCTTACAATAATTTATTTGTGCAAAACAATACTAATGGGGTTAAGTTTCAATACATCACAAATAAATACGACTACACAAACAACAAAGAACTTGGTGAATATCAAGAGTGGACCGAGATTGTAGGTACCGACAATGGTGATGGTACATGGACTATTTACGATTCAGAGGTAAGTAGTTCAAAGAATACCATATCTACCAATTCACTTATAGCCATTGAAGATGCTGTATTGAAAGATGGTGGATATTATCAGATTTCAAAAAGTAAGACAGGTTTCTATATTGATGTGCCTGCCAACGTAACAAAAGTAATAGTCAGAGCTAAATGTGGTTCTTCTAACAAAACTGGCACAGCCAATATGCTATCTGTCGACGGACAAAATGTAGCGATAAACATGGCTGACGATTATGCTAACTACGAAGTAGAACTGAATAAAACCAAAGATGCGACAATAGAAATAAGTAATGTTCATAGTAGTAACTCTCTTAATATTAAGGAAATAAAAGTATTGGCAACTTCAGGTTGGGAAACCAAACTCACAAGTGGTGCCGACCTTAGTAATATTGATGCCTACGAAGTTGATAGTCGCACACAGACTATACCATCAACAGTTAAGACCAAAAGTGGCGACTATACTTATGACAATTTCGATACTACACTTGGAGATAATGGATTGGGGCTTAGTAATATGCCAACAGAGCCAGATGTAGCTAAAGCCGATGTTATAGAACTGTCGGGACGACACAATGCAGACTTGGTATGGTCGTTTACTAACTCAACCGACGATGCTGACTATGCAGTAAATACAGCACTCAACAATGCACTTGTGGCGTACACCACAGGAATGACAAACATACAAGGTACAGACTTAATCGACACAGGCAACAACAACGAAGGTAGTGATGCATCTGAAGATAACAATGACAATAGTGAAGAAGAGAATGGTGACAATGGCGTAGCTATAATAACGTTTACCAAAACAGAAGCAAGCGATAGCCGACTGACATATACTACAACAAAGAAATATGACACAGCACAAACGTATGATGAAGTGGAATATACTTATGGTGTAAAACTTAATTCGACAGGAACAATGACCTTAACCCTTGAAGCTGAATATACAGTTAAATTTGTAATGGGAACAGACAAAAGTGGGTACACCAAAGGACTTAAGATTGATGATGTTGTGGTATCACCTATTGATAATGTTGTTACATCAACTCTTGGAATCGGAACGCATACAATAATAAATGGAGGGTCAGAAACATCAGTATTTCTTGTGATACTCTCCAAATAACCTTTTATCAAAATACATATAATAGTCGGCCCTCAACAGAAACATCTGTTGAGGGCTTTTTCTATATATTGATAAACATAGTTTCTTTACTAAAAGAGATTATTATACCACGAATATGGTATATTTATAAGCTAATCGGCTATTTTAATTAAAATTAATAATCTAAATACGATTAGTGATTATAATATGCTTTATCTTTATCTCGTTGTTTATAACAAAACATTTAAGTGTATGAATAAAGGGATACTATTATTATTAATTTTTATTGTGGCAGCAGAGGTAAGTGCACAGTTGCCACGTGTAATTCTGAAGAACACTGAAGGCAAAAACATTGCAACCGACACAATTAGTAATGCAGGTCGGCCAATTATTATCGATTTCTTTGCAACATGGTGTAAGCCGTGTAATCGTGAACTCGATGCCATTAGCGAAGTGTATGCCGAATGGCAAAAAGAAACAGGTGTGCGTTTAGTAGCTGTAAGCATCGATCAAGCACATAATGTCAACAAAGTAAAGCCTCTGAAAGAAAGTCATGGATGGGAGTTTGATGTTCTTATCGACCCTCGATTTGAACTAAAAAAAGCTATGGGTGTGCAAATGGTACCATACACAGTTATTCTCGATGGAAATGGTAAAATAGTTTACAAGCACAATGGGTACACCGATGGCGCTGAAATTGAGCTAATTGATAAGGTCCGTCAAATAATTAAGCAATGAAACAAATAAAGCTTATCCTAATATTATTATTCGCAACAGAGAATTGTGTTATTGCACAAGGGAGTGGTGGAATGTATTGGTGGTTAATACCATTCTTGATAATAACTCAAACAAAGGCTAATACGAGTTTACAGACCGACTTTTTAGTGCCGCAATCAGACAGTCAAATAGGAGCCGATAAAGGCGACTATGCTTTACTGAACAACACTTATGCAGAGTTACAATTATATAACGATGTATGGAGTGCGGGATTGCGTGCTGAGTTTTTGAAGTATCCGTTACCAGGCTATGAGAATAGTTTCAAAGGTGCAGGTGTTCCGTATTGGTTCTTTAAGCTGAACACAACTGATGTATTAGCGCTAACAGGAGGCTGTTTTTATGATCAGTTTGGTTCTGGCTTTATTTTGCGACTTTATGAAGATCGACCATTGGGCATCGACAATAATATACGTGGTGTGCATCTGAAGTTAACACCTAGCGATTGGTTGGCAATAAAGGCATTTACAGGTAAGCAACGCAAATATTGGGAGCGCAATAAAGCACAACTAACTGGTGCAGATGTAGAGATAACATTGAGCGATCAGAGTTCACTATTGTCCGACCGAAATGCGACACTTGTATTGGGTGGTTCGTGGGTCAACAAGCGAGAAAGGACAGAAGACATATATGTAGATGCCACTCACAAGGTGAATGTGCCACTCTATGTCAATGCCTTCGATGTGCGCACACAACTATACACACCATCGGTATCTGTCTTACTTGAGTATGCCAAAAAGACCGACGATCCTTCCTTCGACAATGGTTATACCTTTCAGAAAGGTCAAGCCACAATGTTATCGGTGTCGTACACAGGCAGTAGGGCTTTTACTCTGTTGATGCAAGCAAAACGATCGTTTGATATGTCGTTCAGAAGTAGCAGAAGCACAACACTCAACTCGTCGTTCATCAATCACTTGCCAGCATTTACACATGACCATACCTATGCATTAGCATCGCTCTATCCGTATGCAACACAATTATCGGTAGGTGAATGGGCTACACAGGTTGAAGCAAGTTATAGGTTTAAGCGAGGATCACTATTGTGTGGTGATGATGCTATGCTCTTAAGTGCAAACTTTTCGCACGTACACTCTATTGATAAAAACACAGATAATGTAAAGATGGGTGGAAGCATTGACGAAGGAAAGTTCTTTAGTTGGGGTGACGAGACATATTATCAAGATATAGATGTAACACTCTTTCGCTCGATAAAGCACACTAACGGATTATCGGTAATGTATATGAACCAGCGTTACAACAAGACAGTAGTGGAAGGTGAAGGAGGCATGGTAAAGTCGAACATATTTGTTGTTGATGGTCGTTTCTCTTTATCAGATAGACTTCGTTTGCGTTGCGAATTGCAGCACCTCGATACGCATAACGATGCAGGTGATTGGGAATTTGCGCTTGCTGAATTATCGGTTGCACCATATTTAATGTTTACCATTAGCGACATGTACAATAGTGGTTCAACTCACACACATTACTATCAAGGATTGGTCTCATATAGCAACGATAGTCATCGCCTACAAGTGGGCTATGGTCGTACTCGTGCAGGGTTCAATTGCTCGGGAGGTGTGTGCCGTTATGTACCAGCGTGCAAAGGGTTTACACTCACTTATAACTACAATTTCAGCATGTAGAGTATGAAAAGAGAAGCAAGTATATTACTTTTTATAGGCGCATTATTGTCGGTGGCATGTAGTCATATATCTGAAGATGAGCGTATTATCTATGTCCCACCAGTCAATATTAGTCGTGGAGTGCTTATCGAAGATTTTACAGGTCAGCGTTGCATTAATTGTCCGAAAGCTGCCGATGAGATACATTCATTACAACAGCAATATGGCGATACGGTAGTGATAGCAGTTGCCATTCATTCAGGACCACTTGGATGGCGAACATCGCGAGATATATTGGGTTTAGTTACCGATACAGGCGATGATTATTATGCCCATTGGAACATCGACCATCAACCTTGTGGAATAGTTAACAGGAATGGTGAAGCCATTGAATATTCGCAATGGGCAACGGTGGTGCGAGATGAGATACAACAGACAGCCACACTTGGATTGGAATTAACAGCTCATTGCGACACCGTAAGTAGGCAAGCACACGCTACCATAAGTGCTTTGGGCATAAGTGGAGCAACAGATGGAGCACTGCAACTATGGGCTGTTGAAGATAGTGTAGTTGCTCTTCAGATGATGCCCGATGGTGTAGCAAACTACGAATATGTACACAATCATGTATTTCGTTTTGCCATCAATGGAGTGTGGGGCGAGCCATTTAATATTGGCGAAGGCGAGATTGTGGATGCCGATTACGATTTTAGCATATCTGATGAGTATCAACTGCAGCATATTAGCATAGTGGCTTTTGTTACTAATACTACTGGTAAAGTAGTACAGGTTATACAAAGCAAAGTGCAAAGTGAATAATATAACAATTGACGATATAATAAAAACCTCTTAAACTATGATGAAAAAACATTTACTCTCTTTGGCTATAGCTATATTAGGTACAATAGCATTACAAGCTCAGACATCTCTTGTGGCATTTACCTATAATGGTAATTTACTATCAGATGGAACAAAACTTACTTTTAACGATGTTGAAGAAGATATTTTTGGCGACAAGCAAGTGAAATTGCCTATAAAAGTAAAAAATTTGACCAGTGAAGAGTTGTCGGTAGTACTCTCTGTTGAGATAATAAATATCGACAATGGAGCTTTACAAGTCTGTTTCCCAAAAAATTGTGTCCAATATAAGAAGATTGGCAATTATTCAGATAGCGGAACAATGGAAAGTGATGCTGAAAGTGATATAAGAACAGAGTGGTTATGTGGTAATGATTATGGTGAGGTGCATGCCAAGTTTACCATAAACGTACAAGGCAACTCTGATGCAGAAGCTTCGACAATAGATGTAACATTAACAAACAAGGGATTAACTCCAGTACAATTACCTATGAGTAATAACAGAGAAGTTGCTCGATACTCACTCAGTGGAACTCTGCAACAAGGAGAAAGTACAGGTCTGACAATAATTAAATACAAAGATGGTACAACACGTAAAGTGCTGATGCCTCGGAAATAATCACAGAAGATAATAAACTATAAATAAGCAACTTGCTATCATGTCGAGTGGCTGATGTGGATGGCAAGATAGTGGTAGATATATCCTAAAATTAGGGTAATAAAACAAGTTGTAGAATAGAAAATAAGCAACTTTTGAAATTATCAAACTATAAAACAACCCCTTTTACTATGAGAAAATTAACAACTATTTTAGCGTCGGCAGCATTAGTAGCTAATGTTGCGACAGGTAGTATTGGCGCACCTGACGGATTGCGTATACCATCGACTTCTATAACCAATGTGGTTGGGCAGAACAACAAAATGGTAGCACCAGTTTACAATGCCAGAAAGTATAGCTGTGTAGCTGGTTATCAGCATGCACGTAAGGCATCAGGTAATCGAGCGCTCAAAGCAGCTCCTATTGATGTAGTAAAAACACAACCAGAAGGCACTCTCTACTTAAATGAAGTGGCAAAGTATGATGGTGTTTCTTATAATTGGCTCTACGGTTTTTATAACACATCAACCGACAATGGTGTTGTGAGCATTGTTCAAACTAACGATGGGGCATTGTACATCAACGGATTGTTTGGCTCAATTGGAACAAGTGAAGAGTATTGGGTTAGAGCAGAAAAAGAAATAGGCGATACCTATGTTATAGCTAAGCAAATTATTGGCTATGATAGCAACTATGATGAAACTATTTATATTACCCGACTTGCTTTTAATGAAGATAAGGGTATGTATGAAGAAGATGCATCGAATACAAGCATAAGCTTTACATGGAAAGATGGTGAACTAAAAAGCGCTGAAACATACGAAGGTAGCAGTGTACCCAATTATGCTTTCGGTTTGGTAGTAGAATCAGTTGATGAAGATACGAACGAGAGCGTATATAACTGGAATGGAACAGCATCTTGGAATTATTCATCAACAAAACAGACCGATACTTATGTAACACCACCCTCTTCGGCTGAAATTGTAGAAGTTATAATGAAATACAATGAAGGGAACGAAAGCTATGCAACGAAAGTGAGTGCTGCAAAAGTTGGTTCAGATGTTTATTTGAAAATAGACAATGCACTACAAGGTTGGATAAAAGGAACCATTGAAGGTGGTGTGCTTACTGTTAGTGGTAATCAGTATTTGGGCACAGGATATGGCTATCATATATATTTGCACATAACTGATGCTGAATACGATGAAGAAGAAGAATTATATGACTTCACAACTATTAAAGATAAAGGAACACTCAGCTATACTGAGTCACCACTCAGAATAGTATCAACCGACACATATACCATTGATGCAGCTAAAAATAAGATATATTATGTGTCATTATTTGACAATCCAGAATTCTATATCTACACCGAAAAGGCAGCGACACCAGCGGCACCATCAATTGATAATTTCTTTAATTACGATACTGATTATGAGTTTGGTTATGTTGACTTTAGTGTTCCAAATTTGGATGAGAATGGTGATTATATTGATCCTGAAAAACTTGCTTATCGTGTTTACATCGACGATAATATCTTTGAGTTTGACCCAGATGAATATCCATCATTAACTCAGTTGCTTACTGAAATACCTGCCAATTTTGCCGACGACAATGCTATTTACACCTATGGCGAATACAGCAAAGAGATTCTGTTTTATTTCGAAATAGCAAAGAATATTGGTATACAAAGCGTCTATTATGGTGGCGGTGAAGTACACGAATCGGAAATAGTATGGTATGAAGTAAAAAAGCAAACCGAGACATTCGTTGGTGAAGTTGAGACTAACGCAGAGGTTATTAGTACAACATATCATGACCTTACAGGTAAAGAGGTCGATTTGAGTGTGAAAGGCATTTTACTCAAGACAGAAATACTATCCGACGGGACAACAAGAAGCACTAAAATTTTGAACCGTTAAGAAGATATATAGATGATAAAGATTAAAAAATTACAAGCAGTTGCCCTCGCTATATTGGCGGTGGGCACTGCCTTTTATCCTGTGCAGAGTGGTGCTCAGAGTGTGCAGAGCGAGGTTGTTTATAACTTAGGTGACCCCACTGATGTATCTTCTGGCGGACTCACAAATAAGAGCGAAACTGTCGATGTGGCTATCCGCATTACTAATCCAGAGCTTGTTGGAGCTAAAATAAAAGCATTGCGTATTAAGTCGCCACTTGGTAATACTTATCTGTCAGATGCTAAAGCTTGGCTCAGTGTCGAATTGCCAGAAATAAGTAGTTTCCATATTACTGAACCTGATGTAGCATCGAAGAGTTTTGATATAGTGGCTGATGAAACCATCGAAGTGGTATTCGATGAACCATATACCATAACATCTAAAGGTGTCTATGCAGGCTATTCATTTAGCAAAAATGAGCATGGCCAAGTGTTTTATCTGACCAATAACAAAAAAGAGGATGGCTTTTATTTGCATAGCACCAAAAGCTACCGAACAGCATGGTTTGATAAGCACGAAGAGTATAATGCATTAGCCATTGAAGTGGTACTTGTTGGCAACTTTTCAGAGAACGCTGCAGCCATTGTTGATGTTCCTGAATTGAATGTCGAAACGAATACTATTTCACCTATCTCTTTTGTTATTGCCAATCATGGAACCAAAGCCATTACGAGTGTTAGTTACAACATAAAAGTTAGTGGTCAGACCATGGTTAATGTGGCTAATGTTGACATACCAGCAGTATATGGCAGAGAAGCTGAAATTGAAGCAGAACTGCCATCGGTAGCTAATAAAGGTAATTATACAGCCACAATAACAATTAATCAGGTTAATTATATAGACAATACCGACCCTGATGCCCAAGCCGATGTTGTAGCACATGCTTACAATACGTTGCCAGTGCACAGAGCTGTATTGGAAGAATATACTGGTGCATGGTGTGGTTATTGTCCACGTGGTTTCGTTGGTCTTGAAGAGATGAATCGTCTTTATCCAACCGATTTCATTGGCATATCATATCACAATGGCGATGCAATGGAAGTGACGAGTGATTTCCCATCTGATGTATCAGGGTTCCCTGCTGCTTGGCTAGACCGTGTTCGCCAAACAGACGCTTTTAGTGGTGATGAAGAATACGGACTTTGGGGTATCGAAAAGGCATGGCTTGCTCAAAATAAAATATTTGCACCAGCTAGCATTGGTGTAGAAGCAACATTGAAAGGAGCTAATAAGCTTGAAGCTACTGCTACTGTTGTATTCCCACTCGATAATAACGAGTGCAATTATAGTGTTGGCTTTGTACTTGTTGGTAATGGACTGACGGGCGAGGGTAGCGGTTGGATACAATCCAATTATTATTCAGGAGAGACAAATTGGCCTGAGTCGATGTCGCAATTTACTGAAGGAGAAGCAAAAATTAGCGGACTCGTATTCAACGATGTTTACCTTGCACGCTCAAGCAAAGGTGGCATCAGTGGTTCGCTTAAAGCACCAATAATAAGTGATGCTGAGCAAAAGGTTACTTATACATTCGACCTCTCACAAGGCACTATTAATAAGTTGCTTGGTAGCAATGTAAGTTTGCGTGTTGTTGCACTTTTGATTGATAATAAGACGGGTGTGATAGTTAACGCAAACAAGAGTGAATTGGTAGATAGCCCAACACATATTCATGATATAGCGACTGACAACACTCAAGTGGTCGATGTTATCTACTATAACATAGCTGGGCAGCGAGTGCAAAAGCAGCATAAAGGTATAGTGCTAAAGCAAACTATCTACACCGATGGTTCTTCAAAAACAACCAAGATAACAATAAAATAGGAAAGCATAAACTAATGAATATCAAACGTATTTTATTTTCTGTTCTTGCATTAAGCATATTTAATTCAACAACAGCACAAGTAGCTAATTTTTCTGCTCAAGAAGCAGCAACTATAGTATACTCACAAGGTTGGGATTCTGCTGATGCATTTAATCAATGGACTTATAACTCACAAAATGGTAGCACCACATGGAAACTTGTGGAACATCCGTATTTCGATGCGAGTTTTGAAACATCGTTTCAGACCATAGAAACCGAAAGTCTTTATTCGCTTGCCATTGATTATAGCTATTCTGAAAAAGACGAAAGTGCTATATCGCCCGAAATAGAGATACCTGCCAATGGTGTTGTTGAGTATTACGTTTGTGTCTATGCCGTTTGGTATTGTTATGCAGACCTTAAGTTTTTTGTTATAGATGGCGAAGAGCAAGAGCAATTGTCGAGTGTGTTCAATTGGGCACAGAACGAAGGCTTTACAGGTCCAAATTGGGTTAAATATTCGTTCGATTTGGGCAAGTATGCAGGTAAAAAAGTGAAATTTGCATTTAACTATTCTGGCATTGGTGGCGAAAATGTATTCATCGATGGTTTTAAGATACGACGTTATAGCATGGAACAAGATGCAATAGTAAACACTACTGTTGGTCAGACTGTGCATTTTGTTGATTGGTCGGAAGGCGACATTGATGAGTGGCATTGGGAGTTTGAAGGTGGAACACCACAAACATCTGATGTAAAAAATCCAGAAGTGTGTTACAATGTACCTGGCGAATATAGCGTCAAACTTAGTATTACAGCTAATGGTAGCACTGTAGCAACAACACGTCAAGGTTTTGTTGTTGTGAAGGATAAAGCCCCCATAGCTTTAATAGGTGAACCAACCGAGGGCTATTTGTCGCCATTCGTATTGCGATACTTACCATCCAGTGTGCCAGTTAAATTTCACGATGAATCGACGGGAACACCAACGGCATGGCATTGGGAATTTGACGGTGCAACGCCATCTGTATCAAACGAAGCGAATCCAACCGTAGAATACAAAAATGAAGGTGTTTATGGCGTGTCGTTGCAAGTGAGCAACAGTGTAGGTGCGTCATCTGATGAATTGAGAAATGCTATTCAGGTAGGAGGCTCACAGTATGTGTGGAATATCAGACCAGAAGAGATTAACCTCTTGGGTACAATATCGTTTGGTTCGTATGGCTATTATGCAGGTAGCAATAGACTTCTACTTGATGCTTTTGCCGAGAAGTTTGAAGCTCCACTTAAAAAGGTTGAGATAGATTCGGTTCAAATCTATTTCAGCATAGCGCAAGCAAGTGGCGAAATTGAAGTTAGTATCTGTGATGTAGCCGAAGATGGTACACCAGGCTCTGCTTTGGCTACAAGTAAAGTAGATGGCAATAAGTTGCAATATGATGCTAACGCCATTGTTGCTACAGATTTTGTCTTTGCAAAACCTGTAGTTACCGACAAAGCATTCTTTGTGGTGATAAAGGGACTCAACGAAGCACCAACATCCGACGATGTTGCCATATTATGTGTTCGTCGCGATTATGGGCAGAGAAGCACAACTTATCATTACTTAGGTGATGAGCAGAAGTGGTATGAGAATGTTGATGATCCTGTGTCGATGGCTGTGACGCCTCATTTGAAATATGTGAACGATAATCCAACAATTGTAGCAGATGTTGAAGACAGCAAGTCGGTACAGAATGTTATCTACTATAACATAGCTGGGCAGCGAGTGCAAAAGCAGCATAAAGGTATTGTGCTAAAGCAAACTATCTACACCGATGGTTCTTCAAAAACAACCAAGACATTAGTTGAGTAACAGAATTGTTATCTATCTTATTAATCCACAATCGGTATTTGCATTATATATGCAGATGCCGATTTTTTATTGTTTTTAGCAAATGGAATGTGATTCATACTCTTTCTAATATCTCTGATTTTGCTTGGCTGATAATATAGGTAATTTGAATCATTGGTAACCTTTGATAACGGTTTTGTTACAAAAAAAGGCACAGATGTAACGAGTGTTAAAGTTAGAGAAACAACAATTAATAGCTAAAAAGTGTTTAATAGCTACTTTTGTAGTGTAAAAAAATATTTAATGCTTTGGGCAACGTATACCTATTTAACTTGCGATTTTTGGTGTTTTAGTACTGAATATCGGATATGGTATGCTGGCTGATTGATGAGGTGCATGATGAAGATACTGCCGACAAAAGCGAGATTGTAGTAGATTACAATTTAATAAAAACTCAAACTTTAACTATGATTAGTTGTTTCGCCGATTTGTCGACTAATGTTCGTGATACAGACTCACTCAATTATACATTGCTGAAAATATTTATCATCGATACAATGAGTATTCAGAAGGGTGCTTATTGATAAAACTACGATAATATCTGTTCGAGTTGATATTATATATTGATTGGTTTGATTGGTGCCCGACTTTCGGGTTGGGCACCTTTTATTTTTGAAAAATAGAGACATATATATATGCTATATAATTCCATACATACATTATGTGTACCTAACTTAGATGTTGGTGTAATTAATATTGAATGTATTTGTATATTCTTGTGTAATAAATCTTTATCAATATAAATAACAATCAGAATGGTATGAAAATCTTATCTATTTTTGCTTTCGTAGCACTTTTTAGTGTGAGTGTTATGGCAACCGATAGGTTTGTGTGTTTTGAACCAACCAATGGTGCTACACAGATTATTGGTCAGAAAAAACAGGTAACAATTGGTGTATCAGCATCCGATTACAAAGGTGTAACTCGTGCTGTTAATGCGCTTATGAGCGACATTACCGAAGTTACTGCGCTTGAATGCAACGTGCAAAATAATGCACAAGCCGACATTGTTGTTGGTACCATCGGAAAGTCGGAATTAATCAATGCACTTGTTAAGCAGAAAAAGATAGATAAAAAGCAACTCGACGGTAAGACCGAGAAATATATTATCACGCTTGTCGATGGCAAACTTGTGATAGCAGGTAGCGATAAGCGTGGTACGATATACGGAATCTACGAATTCGCTCGCCAAATAGGCATCTCACCATGGCATTGGTGGGCCGATGTGCCAGCTGAAAAGCATAACAATGTGTACATTGCACAAGGTGTGTTCACCGATGGAGAGCCTGTTGTGCGTTATCGTGGTATTTTCCTCAACGATGAAGCGCCTTGTTTATCAGGTTGGGTTGCTGAAAAGTTCCCCGATAGTGAATGTCCGACTGCAAAGAAGTATATGGCGCGTGGTTTCAATAGTAATTTCTATGAGCGGGTGTTCGAACTTATGTTGCGTCTCAAAGGTAATTTTATGTGGCCAGCCATGTGGGGCAATGCTTTCTATGACGATGATACACGCAATAGTGAGTTGGCCGATGAGATGGGTATTATAATGGGAACTTCGCATCATGAACCAATGGCACGTAACCATCAGGAGTGGGCTCGGCATCGTAAAGAAAATGGTCCTTGGGATTATGCTTCGAATCAGACGGTTATCGACAATTTCTTTCGTGAAGGTATTCGCAGAGCTAAGGATAACGAAGACCTTATTACGATAGGTATGCGTGGTGATGGCGATGCACCAATGGGTGGAAAAGAAGGACACGACGATGAATATGTAAGTCAAGACGAATACAACAAGCGTCTGATGGAAAAAATATTTGAGAACCAACGTCGCATAATAGCTGAAGAGACAGGAAAACCAGCCGAGAAACGTCAGCAAGTGTGGGCTCTTTATAAAGAGGTGCAGCATCTTTATGATATTGGTTTGCGAGTGCCCGACGATGTTCTTATTCTACTATGCGATGATAACTGGGGCAATATTCGCAACGTGCCCAAAAATAATCACAAAGGTGGTTGGGGTATGTATTATCATGTCGATTATGTTGGCGCTCCACGTTGTACTAAGTGGGCAAATGTTACGCCCATAGCTCATATGTGGGAACAGCTCAACCTAACGTATCAATACGGCATCGATCGTTTATGGATACTTAACGTTGGCGACTTAAAGCCTATGGAGTATCCCATCGATATGTTTCTCACAATGGCATGGAATCCTGCTAAGTTCACTGTCGATACCTTCCGTAGTCATACACTCGCATTCTGTCAAGAGTCGTTTGGTGCCAACAATGGAGCAGAGGCAGCACGTATTCTTGAGGCGTATTGCAGATATAATGGTCGTGTAACACCTGAGATGTTATCTGCCAAAACATATAATCTTGTCAGTGGCGAGTTTAAGGCAGTAGTCGATGAGTATAAAGCTCTTGAAGCTGATGCATTGCGCCAATATCTGTCATTGCCAGCCGAATATCGCGATGCTTATTTCCAGCTCATTCTCTTCCCAGTCCAGAGCATGGCTAACCTCTATGAAATGTACTATGCTCAGGCTCTGAATAAATACCTCTATGAGCGCAACGATGCAGAGGCTAATATATGGGCTGACAAGGTCGAGAGTTGTTTCCGTCGCGATAGTCTACTCACTGTGCAGTATCATTCATTGAATAATGGTAAGTGGAATCACTTAATGGATCAAACACATATAGGCTACACAATATGGCAACAACCCGATAAGAATATAATGCCAGAGGTGAAACGCATTGCTGGCGAAGGTGGGAAAGGCTCATATGTCTATTCATCGGCAAATGGTTTTATATCTATTGAAGCTGAGCATTATAATGCCTCGACCAATGCGACCAATGCAAAGTGGACACTCATACCTACCTACGGACGAACCAAATCGGCAATGGCACTTATGCCATACACGGCATCAACAACAGGTGCTTCGATAAGCTACAAATTTACCTTACCTGCCAGTGTGAGCGAGGTGAAGGTGCATGTAGTTACCAATTCAACATTGCCATTCATGCGTGCCGAAGGACATCGTTATACGCTCCAAATTGATGGAGGTACGCCTACCGAAGTGAACTACAATGGTAGGTACACCGAGGCTAACCAATGGGAAATGTATGACATTGTGGCCACTCGTGTTATCGAAACCAAAACACAAATGAGTGTTGGCAGTGCATCTGTTCACACACTTACCATTGCTCCTATTGAACCAGGTATGGTGTTGCAGAAGGTTGTAATTGATTATGGCGGATATACATCTTCGCACTTGTTCGGAACAGAGAGCTATTATGAGAACGAAAAATGAAAAATATAATCATATGAGAACCAGTAAATTAGTTTACGCAGTAGGTGTGGCTCTTGCTTTAATGGCATGTAGCATGCCCGTGAGTGAAACAATAGGTGTAGAACTACCAGGTATCTTCAGCAGCAATATGGTGCTTCAGCGCAATTCTCCGGCCAAGATATGGGGTCGTGCACAAAGTGGCAAAGTAGTAACGGTGAGCCTCGATGGTACAGAGTATAAAACAACGGCTGTTGATGGGCGATTCGTAGTTGAATTGCCAGCACAAGAGGCAGGTGGTCCACATACCATTGAGGTTGATGGGATTAAACTAAGCAATGTTATGTTTGGCGATGTCTACCTATGTTCAGGTCAGTCGAACATGGAGTTGCCTGTGCGCAGAGTTAATGCAATGTTTGGTAGCGAAACAAGTACCGACTCCAATGCTAATGTTCGCATCGTGACAATCCCCAAAGAGTTTGCTTTTGGTGAAGAGAAAGACGATGTTAAGCAACTGCAATGGCAATTGCTTGCACCACAAACAGTGCAAGAGTTTTCGGCATTGGGCTATTTCATGGGCAAAGAGTTACAGACACGCACCAATGTACCTATTGGCATAGTATGTTCGGCATGGGGTGGTACTCATATCGAATCATGGATTAGCGAAGATGCTATCAAAGCATATCCAGCTCGTTACCATGAAGCACAACTATATAAGAGCGAAAGTTATCGCCAACATATTAAAGAGGTTGAGGGCGAAAACTATGCTCATTGGAATCAGACATTGGCAGCCAACGACAAAGGCCTGAATGCCGATAAAAAATGGTATGCTGTTGCTGTTGATGAAACCGACTGGCGCGAGGTTGAGATGTTTGGCAATGTGCCTTATGGTCGTCCAGCAGATGTTGAGCGCGATATGTGGGGCACCGATGAGTGTGGCGCTATACCTGGCTCACATTGGCTGCGTAAGCATGTTAATATCCCAGCAGAGTTAGTAGGTAAAGATGCTTTTATACGTTTAGGATGCCTTGTCGATGCCGATTCTGTTTACGTCAACGGACAGTTTGTTGGCAATACCACATACTGCTATCCTCCACGCAACTATCGCATTCCATCTGGTGTGCTTCACGAAGGTGACAATGTAATAACCATCTATTTGGTTAGCAATGGTGGTGTACCACAGTTTGTACCCGACAAACCTTATCGTATCATAGCAGCCGACGGCTCGGCCGAAGTTAGCGTGCTGGGTAAGTGGCTCTACAAAGTAGGTTGCCCGATGCCTCCTGCTCCATCAATGATGTTCTTCTGCTACAAACCAACATGTCTCTACAATGCTATGATTTCGCCACTTCGCAATTTGCGTTTCAATGGCGTAGTATGGTATCAAGGCGAGTCGAATGTTGGGCGCGACTTGGTTTACGATGATATGATGCTCACGCTGATGAACAATTGGCGACAAACATTTGAGCAGCCCGAACTCAAGTTCTACATTGTCGAACTTGCTGGCTTCCTTCATCCAGACGACCCCGGACAAATAGCATGGGCTAAGATGCGTGAGGCACAAGCTAAGGCTGCCGATGCTGATAGTAATGCTTTCCTCATTCGCAATTCAGACCTTGGCGAATGGAACGATATCCACCCTCTTGATAAGAAAACATTGGCTACTCGTGTAGTTGAATCAATAATGTCTAATAAATAAACAACAATAGTATAGTTATGAGTGAAAATATAAACGAATCGAATGGATTCTATAAACTTTCGTGGCTTCAGCGCATAGGTTTTGGTTCGGGCGATATGGCCCAAAATCTGATTTACCAAACACTGAGCATTTGGTTGCTGTTTTTCTACACCAATGTCTATGGTCTCGACCCTGGTGTTGCTGCAGTAATGTTCTTGGTTGTGCGACTTGTCGATGTGTTGTGGGATCCTATTGTGGGAACATTTGTTGATAAAAGTACACCTAAATGGGGTAAATATCGTTCGTGGCTTATATTAGGTGGTATACCATTGGCTGGCTTTTCTATTCTCTGCTTTTGGAATGGTTTTAGTGGTTCGGTAGCCTATGCTTACTTCACCTATGTGCTAATGTCAATGTCATACACCTTGGTCAATGTACCTTATGGTGCACTCAACTCATCGCTCACACGCGATACTGATGAGATTACAATTCTTACATCAACACGTATGTTCATGGCAAACTTGGGTGCACTCATTGTCAAATCAGCACCTATGGTGATTGCTATCTTTGCACCTATGGCTGCCGACGGAAAGGCTATCACTAACACTGTAGAGGCTGCACCTGCATGGTTCATCACTATGACTATCTTTGCCTTGGCTGGTTTGGTTTTGCTCATTTTCTGTTTCTCGCAGTGCAAAGAGCGTGTTGTTATGGATCAGAACGAATCGGCAAATGTGAAGGTGAGCGACCTTTGGATGGAGTTCTTAAGAAATCGTCCACTACGTGTTTTGGCTTTCTTCTTCATCACAGCATTTGCTATGATGAGTGTTGGTAACGCTGCCGATGCTTACTTTATGACCTATAACGTAGGTGCCGATGAAATTATGACCACAGCGTTTATGTGGTTAGGTACAATACCTGCTTTCATATTTATGCCACTAGTTCCTGCCATCAAACGTGCCATTGGTAAGAAGGGTATGTTCTATGTGTTCTTGGGCACAGCTATCGTTGGTATGGGTATGATGTATTTGTTCGTTTCGGTTGAGTCGCTTAAACAATTCTGGCTCTTGTGCATTGCTCAGTTTGTGAAAAGTACAGGTATAATTGTTGCCACTGGTTACATGTGGGCACTTGTTCCTGAAGTAGTATCTTATGGGGAATACACTTCAGGCCGACGTATTGCAGGTATAGTAAACGCACTCACTGGCATATTCTTCAAGGCTGGTATGGCACTTGGTGGTGTAGTACCAGGTTTGGTGTTGGCTATTGTCGGATTCAATGCCGAACTACCTAAACAAACGCCACTTGCCGAGCAGGGTATCTTGTGGCTCGTTTGTGTCATCCCTGCTGCATTGTTGCTTTTGGCTATTTGGATTATCTCGAAGTATGAACTTGAAGATGATGTTATAGACCATATAAACAAAGAGATTGAAGCAAGAACAAAATGATAGCTTAGTTATGAAGAATATACTAATAGTAATATCTGTTGCTACGTTGTTGTTGGCATCGTGTGGAGGCAAACAAACAGCACCCGATGTCAGCAATACTTCGCTTGCCAAAGCATACGAAGCTTATTGGAACACAAGCGTTAGTGTAAACCAATGGGAGGTTGCCTCTGACAACAATCCACAAACAAACGATTGGCCCATCATAGTAAATAACTTCAATTGGGTTGTTGCCGAAAACTGTATGAAGTGTGAGGTGATACACCCTGAGCAAAATAGATACGATTTTACTTTGGCCGACGAGTTTGTTAGCAAAGCACAAGCCGCTAATTTAAAAATATTGGGTCATTGCCTCATTTGGCACTCACAGTGCGCACCTTGGTTCCATGTCGATGGCGAGGGTAATTTGGTTAGCGCCGACACACTCAAAGCACGTATGAAGGAACATATTACCACTGTGATGACTCACTTTAAAGGTAAGGTTAGTGCGTGGGACGTGTGCAACGAATGCTTTGAAGATGATGGTTCGCTACGCAATAGCTTGTTCTATCAGATTTTGGGCGAAGACTTTATAAAACTTGCTTTTGAATATGCACATGAAGCCGACCCTGATGTCGAGCTCTACTACAACGACTATTCAATGAATAAGCCTACAAAGGTAGAGAGCGTTTGTAAATTCTTCGAGCCACTTGTGAAGAATGGATTGCCACTAACAGCTATCAATATGCAAGGACACGTCATACTTGAAGATGGGGCAGAACAAATTATTGCTGGTTACGACCATTCGATAGCAACTATTGAGGCTATTGGAGTGAAAACCGGATTCTCTGAACTCGATCTTTCTGTATTGCCTAATCCATTTGGCTTCTCGGGAGCAAATATTAGTGATAAATTTGCATATCGCCCAGAAATGGATCCTTATACCAATGGCTTCCCTACTGAGCGACAAGATGAAGTTGATAAGTTTTGGGTCGATTTTTACAAAATGCTTCTCACTCACAAAGAGGCTATCACAAGAGTCGGATTTTGGTGTTTGAACGATGCTAATTCATGGCGCAACGATTTTCCAATAAAAGGACGTATGGACTATGCTACGCTTTTCGATCGTAATAATAACCCAAAACCTACAGTGGCAAAACTGATTGAACTTGTTGACAATAAATAAAAAACTTAATCAATATGGCACAGAAAAGATATTTGTTTCCTGCCGATTATATGGCAGACCCCGCCGTTCACGTATTCAACGGCAAGATTTTCGTCTATCCGTCCCACGACTGGGAGGCTCACGCCGAAGAAGATGACGATGGCGGACACTTCCAAATGAAAGATTATCACGCACTTTCGATCGACGGCGAC
>JBGUYH010000036.1:0-5840 GCA_045118595.1 Bacteroidales bacterium
ACGATGACCATGTTTGTTTGTAAAGCAGGTCAGGGTAAACGTGCCATAACACACTATCGCACACTGAAGAGTGCAGTTCGTAACGGACAAACTTATTCGATGGTTGAATATCAGCTCGAAACGGGTAGGAAAAATCAAATACGCTTGCACATGAGTTACATAGGTACGCCTATAGCAGGCGATGGTAAGTATGGGGCACATACCGACCCTATCGGACGTTTGTGTTTGCATGCACAACAGATAGAGTTTGAACATCCCGAAACAGGTGAAGTGCTTAATTTTACCTCCGATATACCAAAGACGTTT
Source organism: Bacteroidales bacterium (assembly GCA_045118595.1). Taxonomy (GTDB): domain Bacteria; phylum Bacteroidota; class Bacteroidia; order Bacteroidales; family Marinilabiliaceae; genus W3P20-009. Next base: position 307 of record JBGUYH010000036.1, read on the forward strand.
ACTGATATTGTTGATGTCAGAGGAAGTAAGGATGATAGAACAAAAAAAGAATAACTAATTGTTTTTGTTATTTATAACAGAGTTATATCATATCCATATTTTTATTACATTTGCTAATGTATTTTAGTAACCTAAATTTATCATACTATGGGATTAATCATTTCATTACTTATTTGGGCACTCATTGGTTGGGTTGCAGGTAAAATTATGGGTAGCAGCTATGCATGGTGGCTCAATATCATCATTGGTCTTGTTGGTGGTTGGCTAGGTGGATGGTTGCTTGGTGGCTTTTTGAATCTTCCACCAATTGGTCCTTTGAACACAAGTGAGATAGTAACAGGTATCATAGGTGCTGTAGTACTTATCTTTATTGTTCGCTTAATCAAGAAATAAATCAAGATGTAAAAGTAAGAAGAAGTCGCCCAATGAATATTAGGCGGCTTTTTTTGCGCTTTGTTCTGAGTGTACACACGACGAATACAGAGTTATTTTTGCTGACCTTAATCCAACTTTTGTTGAAATGATATAATTATTTCGTAGGTATTTTGTTACTTTGCGCCTTGAAAAAGAAAAAGCACCTTAACGGCAAAATAAGAGTGCACAAAGATCTGATATTAGATACACGAAAAGTAATGAATAGTATATTGAGAAAACTCGCTGCCGCCATAACATTAGTTGCAACAGTTGTGCTTTCTGCTTGTGACAACGAGGATTTCCAGCTTAATCGTACGTTTGTCAACTCGCAAACTTATGCTAAGTATGTTGACGATACGCCAATTGAACTCTCTACATTTCGACTCGATTCGGTGAAAACATCGGGTTATAATGCTGTTTGGATAGGTAAACATACAAAACCAGTGATAGGTGATGTATGTTCTAAGTCAATATTAAAACTCTCGGAGCCAAGTGAATATAATTGGGTTCAGAAAGAAAAATATGACTCAATAACTATAGTTTTACGCCATAATGGAGAGTATCAGGGCGACACAACGCGTGCCATAACAGTTAATATATCACCGCTCGACCAACCTTTGCGATTTGCAGAGGATGAGACTGAGTTTTATAATGTTAGAAGATTTAAAGTGAAAGACGAAGTGGTTGGTTCGTATCGATTCCGTCCACGCCCGCATCAACGTCCACGTTTACGTTTCCGCCTAAGCGATGAATTTGGGCAAAGCATTGTTGACTTTATACAAAAAAACCAAAAACTAGAATCGGGTTTGCGTACTACTAATTTTGAATATTTTTTGGGCGGCATACAAATAAGCGCAAATGACGATGCTGAAAACTTAGTAGCATTTATTGCCGATTCAGTTAAAATACAATTGCACACTCACCTAACAGGAACAATTGAGGAAGGACGAAAAACACGTACGCTCACGCTTACTGAATCAGACAAACAATACAATGTAGTGTGGAACGAAAATATTGAAGCTCCATACGATACGCTTACACAACGTTATGTCCAAGTCACAGAGAGTGAAGGCGGTTTGCATTCTGTTTTGTTTGAAGGCATGGGCTATTATACTCGAGTTAACCTACCAACCATGTCGGATATTATGAGTGAAAACGAATATGCACACATAGTAAAAGCGCAACTTGTGTTATATCCTGAGCGTGATAGCTATGATAAACATAACTTTCCAAACACGTTCTATATGTCGGTTGTGGGTAAAAATAATGTAGCAGAAAATACAGTTGTAACAAGTAGTGCCACACGTGTGGCTGCTGTATTACATTACGATGACCTTGATGAAAACAACGTTTATTACACTGCTGATATTACATATTATGTAAATGCTGCACTTGCCAATGGTGAAATAGATAAATATGAGGGCTTACAGCTAATGTGGAATACAGCCATGTCGCCAACCGATTATAATTTTATGGTATTCAATGGTTATGGCAAAGAAAAATACTACTCTTATCTCCAACTTTACTACTACTATTATGACAAGCAAGACAGATAGTATAGTTATCATACTAACATCGATGCTTGCATGCACAAGCGTGTCGGCTCAAAATAGTACAGCATCGCCATATTCAATGTTTGGTGTTGGTCTGTTAGTACATCGCGAAGATGCGTCGGCAGCAGGTATGGGACACGCAGGTATTGCAGTTGCTCCAAATGAATGGATTAATATAGCCAATCCAGCAGCAATCAATAATCTTGATAGTACCACTTTTTATCTCAACTTCCAGATGAAGGCTTTTCATGCCAAAGCTGAGTCAGAAATGGAAGACCAGTCGGTTACGCGTGCCAATATTGATGGTATAGCGATGGCTTTTAGAGTGAAAAAATGGTGGGGTATGGCTTTGGGGTATACACCATACTCAACAGTTGGATACAATATAACTGAGACTCGTTATGTATATGGCGACGATAGCGAATATACATTGAAATACGAAGGCTCGGGTGGTTTGTCGCGAGCTTATTGGAATAATGCGTTGTCGGTGTTCAACCGGCACTTGTCGTTTGGTGCAAGCGTTGGTGTGCTATGGGGTACGTTTACCAACAAAGAGACTGCTGTATTTTCAGGAACACTAAATGGTGAGAATGTATATAATACTCGAAAATATACATGTAACAACTTATTCTTTGAATATGGTGTACAGTTCCATTTTAATTTAGGACAGAATAATTTCCGTTTTGGAGCCATATATAGTGATAAGCGAGCTATGCGTTCATCGTATCGTCAAGTTGTATCGAACGATATATCTTCGCAGCTGTTTTTGGAAGAGAAGATAGCTACCAAAGGAGAGTTTTCTGTACCTCGTAGTTATGGTGGCGGTATAGCATATACACGTGGTAAGTTTATGGCTACGGGCGATTTTCGTTACAATGAGTGGGGTAGCATCGAGAATGTGAAGTATAAAGAGTCGGTATATTATAAAGATAATTATACCATAGGTGGTGGTATACAATATAGTGCAGGTAAGCGCGAAGATCCATTCTTTAAACGAATGCGTTATCGCTTGGGCTATTACTATTCAACCGAAAATATTGTAGTGCGTCAAACCAAATTTGATGAATATGGCGTTACTGCCGGTTTGACCATTCCACTCGGACGTTGGAATAACTCAATAGTTATTGCCTATGAGCATGTGCGTCGTGGTACACTCGAAAATGGACTTGTGAAAGAGACATATAAAAACATAAAATTGTCGTTCAACATACGCGAAACATGGTTCCTCAGATCGAAAATTGACTAACCACTATCGTCAATCAATGACAATATCCAATTTTAACCCACAAAGCTTCGGATTGCCAGCTGCAAACATTGTAGCAGAGGCTTCCGAAGCTCTTTTATTGTCCAATACAATCATCATAACAGCTCCTCCTGGTGCAGGAAAGAGCACTCTTTTGCCACTTGCTTTTCTTCAAAATGATACAGATAATGGTAAAATACTAATGCTTGAACCACGTCGTATAGCAGCTCGGCAAGTGGCAACTCGCATGGCCGATATGCTCAGCGAGCAAGTGGGTCAAACAGTGGGTTATCGTATTCGTTTTGAGAAAAAAATATCGGCTCAAACACGTATTGAAGTGCTTACTGAAGGTGTGCTAACCCGTTTGTTACAAGCCGATAATGAATTGGAAGGCGTGTCGATGGTAATATTCGATGAGTTTCACGAGCGTAATTTACATGCTGATTTGGCTTTGGCTCTGTGTCGAGAATGTCAGCAAATATTGCGTCCCGACCTTAAGATTGTCATCATGTCGGCTACTATTGATACGACAACGTTATCTACACAACTCAATGCCCCTGTTATAGAGAGTCAGGGACGAATGTTCCCTGTGCAAACGATATATTGCGACGATTGTCAGCCACAGTCTATAGCTCAGCAAACGGCTCATATAATACGCGAAGCACATAAAAAGCATGAAGGTGATATTCTTGCATTTTTGCCAGGTGAAGCTGAAATACGGAAATGCGATGAGTTGCTTAGTGGAGCATTGCCTCAAACAGTAGTATGTCCGCTCTATGGCATGTTGTCGCAGCAACAACAACAAGAGGCTATAATGCCCAATAGACAAGGATTGCGCAAAATAGTGTTGGCAACACCAATTGCTGAAACATCGTTAACCATCGAAGGTGTGCGCATTGTGGTAGATAGTGGATACTGCAAGATGATGCTTTTCGATCCCAATAAAGGTATGCCTCGATTAGAGACTGTGCGCATTAGTGCCGATATGGCCGATCAACGACGAGGACGTGCAGGACGAATAACCGATGGCGTTTGCTATAGGTTGTGGACCAAAGCTACTGATGCACAGATGAAACAACATCGTACACCAGAGATAGAACTATCCGATTTGGCACCATTAATGCTCAACTTAGCAGCATGGGGCGAGATGAAGACTGAAAATCTATTTTGGCTAACGCCACCACCACACGATCGCACCGAACAAGCCGTTCAAACATTATTGGCACTTAACGCTATTGATGCAAATGGGCATATAACGAAGCATGGTTTGTCACTATGCCAAATGCCATGTCATCCGCGTATAGCTCAGATGCTGCTACATGCCAATTCTGATGCCGACAAAGCGTTGGCTGCCGACATTGCAGCACTGCTTGATGAACGCGACCCATTGAGTCGTGAAGATGGCGTAGATATTAATTTACGTATTGAAGCATTACGTCGGCATCGACGTGACAGAATACATGATCGACAGTGGGATCGCATAGAGCAAATAGCACAACAATATAGGCAGATGATAGGTGCACGACTGGATAATGGTGCTCCCGATTGTTATGCTACAGGTTTATTAATAGCAGCTGCATTCCCAGACCGCATTGCAACCAATCATAATGGTAATGCAGCAACATACCGATTGGCGAATGGAACAATAGCGCACACTGCCCCAACCGATACATTGGCACATGAAGATTGGATAGCCATTGCAACACTCGATGCACATGGTACCGATGGTAAAATATTTTTAGCCTCACCACTCTCATCGAGTACTTTGCAACAATATGCTTCTGAGCGCGATAATGTGCAGTGGGATAGCCGTTCGGGGTGTGTTGTGGCGCAGCACGAAATGCGCATAGGGAAGTTATTACTCTCAGCTAAGCCACTTAGTAACATAGGACGCGATGTTATTGATAACGTCATATTACAAGCGCTGGAAAAAGAAGGCGCGTCGATGCTTAATTTTGATGAAGAATTTGATCAGCTGCGCAATCGTATATCGTCGGCAGCAGTGTGGAATACACAAAGTGAATGGCCAAATGTCGACAAGGAGCATCTTATGCAAGTGGCAAGTGAATGGCTCGCACCATATATTGGTACGGCAACAACAATAAACGAGCTTAAAAAAATAAACCTTTCAGAAGCATTGCGATATGCATTAACATATGAGCAACAAAATGCTCTGGACCATATGGCACCAACACATATCCGTGTTCCAAGTGGGTCGAATATACGACTCAAGTATCACCCCAATGGAGCTTCGCCCGTGCTTGCTGTGCGTTTACAAGAGTGTTTTGGTATGGCCGAGACTCCAATGGTAGGTAATGGAACAC
>JBGUYH010000037.1:0-6344 GCA_045118595.1 Bacteroidales bacterium
TACCTCCTCGACCGCTACAGTGTAGTACTCATCGAAGGTGATGGCGGACTTATGGTTCCACTAACCGACAATATGCTAACCATTGACTACATAGCATCACGCCGATTGCCACTTATATTGGTAACCACATCAAAAATGAGTGGTATTAACCATGCATTACTTAGCATCGATGCATGTAAAAACCACGATATTGACCTAACTACGATAGTATTCAACCGATTACCCAATAGCGACAAACTAGTAGCCGATGACGCATTTGAAGTGATAAAAAAATTTGCAACAGCACAATATCCACACGTTCAAATGGTCGATTTTAGGAGTTCTGATAGTTTTTGGGATATTGAATTATGAGTTGGCATAATATAACATACAAATGAAAAGAAATATATTTTTACTCTGCACCATAATAGCATATATGAGTTGCAGTTGTACACAAACAAATAGAACAGCACAGGTACAAAAGACAATAAAAGTACACGACAATGAGATAACATTCTCCGCCGATTCTGCTTATCGCTACGTAACAGAGCAAACAGCATTCGGACCGCGTGTACCCAACACCACAGCTCACACACAATGCTTAAACTATCTTAAAACAACATTTGAGCATTTTGGAGCACAAGTTACAATACAAGAGGGCAATGGCATTGCATTTAATGGCCAGACTCTACCTGTACGAAATATCATTGCACAATACAACCCACAAAAAGCCAATCGCATTATACTATGCTCACATTGGGATAGCCGCCCCTTTGCTGATCAAGATGCCAATTCTGACTTCCACAATACACCCATCGATGGAGCAAATGATGGAGCCAGTGGAGTGGCAATATTAATGGAAATAGCACGCCAATTGCAAAAACGTCCGACCGACATTGGCATAGACATAATCTTGTTCGACACAGAAGACTATGGTACTCCTAACCATATAAAACTCGACAAATATGTTCCCGATACATGGTGTCTCGGTAGTCAATATTGGGGTAAAAGCGAATTGGGCAAAAACTGCCAAGCTCGCTATGGCATACTACTTGACATGGTAGGTGCGTCTGGAGCACAATTCTATCAAGAACACTACTCAAAATCGACAGCCCAAAACATTGTTAACAAAGTGTGGAATGCAGCACAAGAAATAGGATATGGAAACTATTTTGTTGATGACAATGGAGGTTATATAACCGATGACCACTACTACGTCAACAAACTAACCAACATTCCATGCATTGACATAATACAATACGACCCCAACTCATCATCAGGATTCTACGAACATTGGCACACACATAATGATATAGCAGAAAACATCAACAAAGCAACACTCGAAGCTGTTGGTCGCACACTACTTTACGTTATCTACAATGAGTAAACAACACACGCCACTACTACCCTATCTTGAAAATGGTCGCATTGAAGCCGGATGCGATGAAGCTGGACGTGGATGCTTGGCTGGTCCGGTAGTTGCTGCTGCGGTTATATTACCAGAAGGATTTTACAACGAATTACTTAACGACTCGAAGCAATTAACAGAAAAACAACGTGAAAAACTTCGCCCTATCATAGAACGCGAAGCATTAGCGTGGGCTGTAGCTGAAGTTGACAACCATGAGATTGACACTATCAACATATTAAATGCTTCGATAAAAGCAATGCACAAAGCCCTCGACAAGTTAAGTATCATGCCCGACTTTATCATTGTCGATGGTAACAAATTCAAACCATACACCACGCCCGACGGACAAATTATCGGACATCAAACAATAGTAAAAGGTGATGGCAAATATATGTCAATAGCAGCCGCATCGGTATTAGCAAAGACACATCGCGACGAGCTAATGACAAAACTCGATGCTCAATATCCACTCTACGATTGGAAAACCAACAAAGGCTACCCGACACAAGCACATCAAGAAGCAATAGCTCAACACGGCACAACGCCACTCCATCGCCTCACATTTGGTGCACACAAAGATGAAAAACATCAAGCAAAAGCAAAAAAGCCTAAAACTAAGCAGTCAAAAATAGATACTGATAATACCCTATTCCCATTAGAATAACTAATTTTGCACTGCATTTTTTCAGAAACAACAAAAACAACATACAATGAGTCAACACGCTGTCAATGTAGCTAAGCAGCTACTCAACATCAAAGCCATCAAACTACAACCACAAAACCCATTTACTTGGGCATCGGGCTGGAAATCGCCAATCTACTGCGACAACCGCAAAGCACTATCATACCCTGAAGTGCGCAACTACATTAAGACAGCATTTGCTGAAATAGCTAAAGAGAAATACTCTGACGTTGACGTCATAGCAGGTGTAGCTACAGGTGCAATTGCACAAGGTGCACTCGTTGCCGACCTTTTGGGCAAGCCATTTGTCTATGTACGTTCGGCTCCAAAAGATCACGGTTTGGCAAATCTCATCGAGGGCGACATAAAGGCTGGTCAGAAAGTACTCGTTATTGAAGACCTCATCTCAACAGGTAGTAGTTCACTCAAAGCTGTTGATGCACTACGCAATGCACAATGCGAAGTAGCTGGTATGCTCGCTATATTTACATACGGATTCCCTATTGCCGAAGAGGCTTTCCAAAAAGCTAATGTAGAACTCACCACACTCAGTAACTATCAAGAGATGATTGGTGCTGCTGTTGAGTCGGGTTATGTTACTGCAAGCGATGTAGAAAAACTTCAAGAGTGGCGCAAAAACCCAGCTGAATGGGGTAAATAAAAAAATTGGCTCATGGAAGCAAAATACGAAAGCACAATAAAAGCAGTTTGCAATAGCACAGAAGCTATATATAGCAAGTTGTCTGACTTTCGGAATTTCTCAGCCGTAATGCCACCCGAACATATACAAAACTGGGAAGCCACAACCGATACTTGCAAATTTACCATTGCCCAAATGGGCGAAATAGGACTTCGCATTATCGACCGACAAGAGAACACACTCGTGAAGTATACAGCCGATGGTCAGACACGTTTCAACTTCAATATTTGGGTACAGATGAAAGAGATTGAGCCTTATAATTCACGCATCAAAGTGACAATGAAAGCAGACCTCAATCCAATGCTCAAAATGATGGTGGGAACACAATTGCAAAAATTCGTCGATATGCTCGCCACTGCAATATCGACATACCAATATTAAAAACAAAGAAAAATAAACATTGGCTGCTTCCGTCAAAAGAGGCAGCCTTTTTTGATAATTATGTAAGAGAATGAACAAAACAATATGCTCTATATTAACATCGGTAACACTATTAGCTTGTACAAGCAGTAGCCACACCAACAATAACTACATAAAAGAAGAAGGATTCGTATTTGGTACCACATATCACATCACATATAAGTATCATCGCAGCCTACAAAGTGAAATGCTTGAACAACTAAAGCAATACGACAATTCACTATCACCATACAATCCTAATTCTATTATCAGCCGCATCAATCGGAACGAAGATGTTGAGGTCGATTCATTATTTGCCAACGTCTACAATCAGGCTTGCAAAATGTACGAATTATCAGAAGGTCGTTTCGACATCACCGTTGAGCCACTTAGTAAACTATGGAAATTCAGCGGCGACCATCCTGACACCATCGCCATAGCCACATACGATAGTATTGTATCACTTGTTGATAGCATCAGAGCATTTGTTGGTTTAAAGAAAACACATCTTGAGAATAACAAACTAATAAAAGCAGATCCTCGCATAACCATCAACGCCAATGCCATTGCTGAAGGATATGGCATTGATGTAGCAGCATCGGTATTCGAAAAACATGGTGTAACCGACTATATGGTTGAGATTGGTGGCGAATTACACATAAAAGGTCTCAGTCCGCGTGGACAAAAATGGCGCGTATCAATAGATCGTCCCGACGAAGGCAGCAACGAACTAACACGTACTTCGCAAAGCATTATCACCGTAACAGATTGTGCAATATCAACATCGGGTAGCTACCGACAATTCTATTACACAACCGATGGACGTCGTCTTCAGCACACTATCGACCCTGCAACAGGTCGACCAGTCGAACATGGCATGCTAAGCGTTACTACAATCGGACCTAATACTATGACCACCGATGCATGGTCAACTACATTTATGGTAATGGGGCCACATGAAGCCATTGCCACTGCTAACAAAATAGATGATATAGAGGCTTATGTGATATATCAAGATGAAGAGGGAAATAGGCACGAAATATTTTCAGATGGATTCAAAACCATTTGTGGAATGAATTGAAAAAACAAACATTCAGTCATCAATACTTATAAATTTCGACACATATAAAAAAACAACATGGTTAATTCAACATTCGCCATTCATCATTCACCATTATTTTCTATATTTGCAGAAGTGAATGCGAAAAAAGTATGAACTGCACAAATTGCCAATCGATAGTGGGTGTCAGAGCCCAATATAGCACGATGAAGATAGAACATCGAGCACATTTGTCAGTCGGTTATAACACCAAAGGCCTCAGCTATTTTATTAGCGAGGCCTATTTTTTTGCATCACAGTTACACACATACAGCAACACAATCTACAATCATGATAAAAGGAAAAAGCTTAGTTAGCATCACCGATTTCAGCAAGGAAGAGATGCTGCGCATTATCGAACTTGCGGCCGACTTTGAGGCCAATCCAAATCAGCCACTATTGCAGGGACATGTCATTGCAAGTCTCTTCTTCGAACCATCGACACGTACACGCCTCAGTTTCGAGACTGCCATCAACCGCTTAGGAGCACGTGTTATTGGTTTCTCTGATGTCAATGCAACATCAACAACTAAAGGCGAGACACTCAAAGACACTATTATCATGGTCAGCAACTATGCCGACCTCATTGTTATGCGTCACCCACTCGAAGGAGCCGCACGTTACGCCTCAGAACAATCGCGTGTACCCATAGTAAATGCTGGCGATGGTGCAAACCAACACCCATCGCAAACACTACTCGACATGTTCTCAATCTACAAAACACAAGGACGACTCGATAACCTAAAAATAGCCATGGTTGGCGATTTAAAATATGGTCGCACAGTGCATTCACTGTTACAAGCCATGTCACACTTCAACCCAACATTCTACTTTGTTGCTCCCGATGAACTCAAGATGCCACAAGAATACAAAACATTCCTCGACGAAAAAGGCATTAAGTATGAAGAACATCGCGACATGCAAGATGTATTATCAGAGGCCGACATACTCTACATGACACGAGTGCAAAAAGAACGTTTTGCCGATCTAATCGAATATGAAAGAGTAAAGAATACCTACGTACTGAAAAATTCGATGCTAGAAGGAACGAAAGATAATTTACGAATATTGCATCCACTACCACGCGTCAATGAAATAGCCTACGATGTTGACCAAAATCCTAAGGCATACTATTTCAAACAGGCCGAAAATGGTGTCTACACCCGTATGGCCATCATAGCATCAATATTGGGAGTGAAATAAAAAGCAGCAAAAACATGGAACAGAAAGAATTGAAAGTTAGTGCTATCAAAAACGGCACTGTCATCGACCACATACCTGCCCAAAACTTATTTAAAGTCATTACACTTCTCGGACTCGAAAATATTCCGAACCAAATGACATTTGGCACCAACCTCGAAAGTCATAAATTAGGTCAAAAAAGCATCATCAAAGTTGCCGATCGTTTTTTTGCAGATGAAGAGATAAACAAAATTGCTCTGGTAGCTCCACAAGCTAAACTCAACATCATTAAAGACTACGAAGTGGTAGAAAAAAAGACAGTTAGTGTACCCGATGAAGTATGCGGACTTGTAAAATGTTTCAACCCCAAATGCGTCACCAACCATCAGCCTATAGCTACACGTTTCAGTGTCGTGGGCAAAAGTCCATTAGCACTTCGCTGTCACTATTGTGAAAAGATAACATCAGAACAACAAATGGTAATTATAAAATAAAAATTCCCTAACGTTGTTCAAAAAGTCAGCCACAGAAGATGAAGCAACAATGGCGAGCAGGGAATCAACTCTACCCATTACCTGCGGTAATGGTAAGCGTGGGTGATAGTCCTGACAATTATAACATAATAACCATAGCATGGACGGGCACCATATGCTCCGACCCAGCTATGGTTTACATATCGGTGCGACCATCGCGTCATTCGCATAGCATAATTGAACGCACAGGTGAATTTGTAATCAACCTTACCACACGCAGTCTCGTCAAAGCTACCGATTGGTGTGGTGTCAAATCGGGAAGAAACGTAAACAAATTCGCACAGATGCATCTCACCCCCGAACCATCGTCGATGGTAAAAGCACCAGCCATTGCCGAATCGCCCATTTCAATAGAGTGC
>JBGUYH010000038.1:0-2657 GCA_045118595.1 Bacteroidales bacterium
TGCATCGGCACACCAAACCATTGTGTAGCTGCCGATGGTCGGTTGGGTTTATCGCGTCCTTCTGCCGAATCAGGATGAATAAATGCCAACACACCATCGATATCAATAACCCTATCAACATGCACATTACTATTTTTTAATGAGCTATCAGAAAGAATCGGATTATCGTTACATCCTATGAGCGCAGCCATTTGTCCACCTGCAGAACTTCCAACAAGACAAATGCGACTACAATGTGGCAAAACAGTTCCTCTCACAGCACGTAATGCCATACAAACATCGGTGATTGCGGCTGGATATTTAGCTATACCTGACTTACGATAATCGACACAAATACAGTTAAAACCTCGCAGAGCCATAGCTATAGCCATTGGATGATCCATCTCCTTTGTTCCCGACGACCAACCACCTCCATGAATAAAAACAATACACGGACTATAGTTGGTCGAATCATATGGTTCTTGCTTCGAAAAATAGTCAAACGTCAAATATGCCGACTCATCATCCATAAACTCACTACATTGTTCATACCTACAATCAAATAACTTCACTAAGCCACTATCTGAAGGTAAATACTTTTCAATAAACGGATATTTTCCTTTCATTTTATTGTATTGATTGTCAAGTGTAAAAACTTGCCCGAATAGGCTTGAACACAATGCATTCAATATCCAAAATGCACAAAATGAAATACAATTTTTCATAGGCTATTAAAACAAAAAAAGACGGTTCCGCAATAAACAAAACCGTCTTTGTATTTTCTATTTGGCTAACTATTAAATCACTTCTACATCAGTTTTCTTAAGCCAACCTACATTACCATCTTTAAGCTGCACCTCGATCCATTCACCAAGTTCGCTAACTATAATAAGATGTGTACCTTCGTGAAGTACAGCCATCTCAGTACCATTCTTATCGGGCGATGTAGTTAGAGTTACCGATGCACTCATTATTATTGCCTCCTGACTATCTACAATGTCGCTGCGTTTGCTTATCGATACCGATAATGCTACAATGCTCATGAAGAACACTATCACAGCTGTAAAAAAACCAACTTTACGCAATACTACAGCATCGGCAAACAAGAAGCCACTAACGCCTAACAAGATAATAACAAAGAGTACAACAAAAGTAACTGCCCAGCCATCAGAATCCATAATGTTGGTAAACGATTGCCACCAACGTACAAAAAATACTGGTTCGATGGTTTGCATCTGGTCGGTAAGTGCATAGGCTTGTTCCAAATTAACTTTCACATCAGCGTCGTTCGGCGACAAGCGGCGTGCTCGTTCCATATTGAGAATAGCCCTACCAAGTTGTCCGGATTTATAATAGGCATATCCCAAATTGTAATATAGCGTTGCACTTTCTCGGCCTTCATTTAGTATTGTTTCATAAGTATCTATTGCTTCGCCGTATTTACCTTCTTGACAGAACGATAAGGCTTGCTGCATGCGTACATCGTCATTGGCACTTGCAATTGTGGCAACAAGCAACATTATTATGCTGAATATCTTTTTCATCTTCACAATCTTGATTAGTTCTTAATCTGATCTTCAATCTGTCCTATAACATTTTCGGCTTGTTCGTACACCTTATCCATAGGTTGTGCCATTTCTACAGGTGCATAACGTGCAAATTCGCACGTATCGAGCAACTGCATAAAGGCATCGGCAGCTTCCGAACTTATATTGTGCTTCTCCATCTCGCCCTTAGCATTATCTTTAGTCAATACACTTAGTGGCAAGGTCAACTTATCACTTAGATAACCCCATAAAGCACGCATCACTTCATCGAAGAAAGCTTCGCGTTTTTGCTCTTTCATATAGCGGGCAGCTGTCTTCAGACGTTTCATCGCTGCTTTATTTGCTCTGCGACGCTTAACACCACTTACATTCATGCTATCTGCCACTTTTTTGCGGAATAAGATAAACACTACCGCAAACACACCAAGCGGCAATATGATGCACATGAAGAAGAGAGGTGAGAATAGGAAGAAAGTGTTACGCATCTGCAACTTGGTATTTGTGTGCACATAACGTATATCTTTGCCTACATACTGCACTTGCTCACGTGAACCACCAGAAAATACTTGTCCGCCATTGCTCTGCTGTTGTCCATCACCTTTGCTAACATGAATGGTAAACGGTCCCTGCGAACGAGTGATGTACTTGCCTTGATGTGGATCAAAATAGACTAACGATATTTCTGGTATTTCGAACTCCCCTTCACGACGAGGAATGACAAGATATTCAGCCGAACGTGTTCCCTTGTATCCATTAACCGATGATTCTACATTGATATTTTCATTTGGGTCAAATGTATCGAAATCGGAGTGTATTCGTGGCTTTGGCATAGTAAGCAACTTAAGGTTACCTTCGCCACTCACACTTATTTTTATTAATACACTATTGTCAACTTGTACATCAGTAGGTTCTACAGTTACAGCTAACTTAAAGTCACCCACACCGCCACTTGTCTTAAGATTTGTTGATGGCAATGGCTTAACATCGAGTGTAAGACTATTACTATTAACTCTGCGCTTAACAAGTTGAACATCGTCGAAGAAGCCACCAAAGAAGCCACCCATATTGTTTCGGCTACGTTCTTTGACAACAAATTCGTACTCTATAGGCTTTATTACTGTTTTTCCACTT
>JBGUYH010000039.1:0-2735 GCA_045118595.1 Bacteroidales bacterium
CACATAGACGTGAAAATTCTTGTCGAGTTTTATGACGCTTTTAAAGTTTTTCTTTTCGCTCTTTACTGCATCTTTCGATATTTCAAATAACTCTGGCATAGGTGCAGGCATTTGCTGCTCTTCGTATTTTTGTTTATAGTCGTTGAATGCAGTTATGATGTCAGGTTCTTCCATCACATTTTGAGCAAATTCAGAGTGCGAGAATTGTGGATTTTTTTGGAAGAAATCGACAGTGCGGTTCATCATATCAACTTGTTCTGTGCGTGGTACGTGGTTCTCGTCGTTGAAAACATCGGTGACGAACCCTTTGCACATTTTCATATAATTGTCGGTGTAGAAAAAGCTATCTTGACGAGGAGTTAATCCCAAGAAGTCGTCGATCCAAAAATGAGCTTCTGTGCCTTTGTTGATATTATCTACAGCACACACTCTAAAGCCTTCTTCGCGTTCTATGTTGAACACAATGCATCCTTTATCAAGTTTGCGTATTGAGATACCTTCTTGAGTGCCTAGTTGAATATTATCATCAGCTGAGAGGTATACGCGTAAAAAGGTCTCCTTGCTTTCTGATTTGAATATTCCAACGGCATCGCACACATTACCGTCAACAACACAATCGGTAAAATGCACTACGTATAACTCTCCGCCACGAATTTTTGGGTGGTTAGATGCTTCGTATAGTTGTTCGGCTATCATCATACTCTGTTCGAAGAATGAATTCTGATCGTCGAAAATAGTCGATACATGGTTATATAACATGTTATTTTCCAAACCATCGGGGTGACTCATATTGAAGTATGCTTCAGTTTTGAAGGGTTTGAAAAAATATAGTTTTAGCACATCGGTCATGTCATCGTTAGATGATAGTTCGAGCGGTGCTTTTGACAATCGCACAGGTTCACCTTCGGCTTTACAACCTATTTGGTGCACCACCAAGTTGCTAATTTTGGCATTAAGGCTTTCAATCATTTGGTTCGCAATCTATTTTTGTGTGCGAAGTTAAAAAATTAATAACTAACGACGAGCGAGCTGTGGCGTGAGAGGAAAAATGTATAGGTGCTTTTTTATAAAAAAGTGTGTTTTTTTGACTAATTTTTATATTTTTGCCGCAAATTTAGGTTGGCTGAATGAGAGTTTTGAAGAATACCATCTATATTATTACCATTGTAGTTACAGCAGCATTAGTAGCTTGTAATGGTAGTTCTGTGGGGTATACCATTCCGCAACAATACTATCTGACTAAACAATTACGTAGCGGATATAGTTCCGACTCTATTGCACTTATGGCAATGGAGGTGCGTAACAATGAAAGTATTGTTGGTAACGAATTGTATGCCGATGCAATGATGGCATGGAGTATGTGCTACAAGAAAAACGACGATTCAACAACTTTCTATGCACTACAAGCCCTAAGTAAAGTATCATTATTACCCGACACTTCTATAGCTTATAATGAAATTGTGTCGGATATGGAATTACTTGCAGGATATAGTCTTATTGTTACTTCGCCCGAATTGTCGATAATGCATCTTGAAAATAGTATAAAGTACTCAACTGCAATTGGTAAGACAACATCGGTTATCAAAGCCCATTTGTATATTAGCGAAATATCGAAAAACAGAGGCGATTATAGCACAAGTCTTCAACACCTCAATACTATCCAAGAAATATGCGATACATTGCCAGATATTGATACCGATACATCATGGATACTTGATGTATTATCAGATATGGCAAGTTTGGGTACAGAAATAGGTGACGAGCGATTAGTAACAATATCAATACAAAACGCATCGTTTTATTATGATCGAGCTTCGGAAAGTAGCCGAGTGTATTACCTCTATCATCGTGTTCGTTCACATTTCTATGCCGAACAATATACATTGGCAGTGTTCAATGCGCAACGCCTCGAGGCTGCGGTAAGTAAAATAGGTGACTATGAAACATTATCGTGGGCGTATGTGATGCACGGACTCTCGCTCAGTCGTATGTATGAAATGGACGAAGCTGAGTATTATTGTAATAAGGCCGATAGCATAATAGAAAAATATCACATACATTTCATAAAAGAGAAACGACAACTCGATGGTGAGATTGCTGCAAGTAAGGGATTGAGAACAGAAGCATATCACATATTGTTCGATTCAATACGAACCGATCATCGTCGATTCGATTTTTGCAGCCTTCTCGAAAGCCAAAAGCGATATTATAAGAGTTTGGGCGATTATAAAACGATATACGAATTGCAAAAGCGGCAGAATTGGTATTTTGATTCAATACAAGCAAACGTTATCTACAACAATGTTACGCAGCGCATGGCAACCGTGCGAACCACAACTAACGACATGCGTCATGAGTTGTCGATGTGTAGCGACCGAGCACAGCAGATGAAAACAGACCGCATGTATGAGCGCATCGCCATCATTTCAGTTGTTGTGTTATCGGTTCTGATAATTATGTTACATACTTATCGTGATAAACTCAGATTTCAATCGAAAGTAGAGCTCGAAAAAGATAAACTCCGAGCCGAATTGTCAGATATGATAGCCGATGTAAAAAATACAGAAGATATGCTTAAGGTAACTAGCAGACGACTATCGGAGAGCATTAATTACGCTGAGCATATTCAACGTTCTATATTGCCAAAACCAGAAACACTCGAAGCTTGTAAAATTACAGGTTCATTCATATTTTTTAGTCCACTCGATATTGTTAGTGGCGACTTCTATTGGTTT
>JBGUYH010000040.1:0-2209 GCA_045118595.1 Bacteroidales bacterium
GCTAAGCGCTATGGTGGCGTAGAGACCCGCGTGTGGCATGGCAAGGCTGAACGGTGCTGTGCCGAGTATCGAAATCCATATTACATACTTACGCCCAATGCGGTCGCCCACCGGACCACCAATGAGTGTGCCGATGGCTGTGGCTGCGAGAAATATGAATAGGCACACTTGCGAGTTGCGCACGCTGATGCCGAATTTCTCTATCAGGTAGAATGTATAGTAGCTCGACAAACTGGCCATGTAGATATACTTAGAGAAAATAAGTATTAGCAGTATGCCGATGGTGATTATTGTGGTGCGCTTGCTGAGCGGCATCTTGGTCTGCACCTTCATCTGTCGGTGGTCGGCTTTCATCTCTTTGAGGTAGATGGAAAACCAACGTTGAATGGGCGTAGCTACAACGAAAGCTATGGCCGAAAACGCGAGAAACCAAAGAATATTCTCTCTGCCGTAAGGTGCAACGATAAGTGCCACGAGCAGCGGACCCACCGACCCTCCGATGTTGCCGCCTACTTGGAATATCGATTGCGCCAATCCTCTCTTGCCGCCCGATGCCAACGATGCTATGCGCGACGCCTCGGGGTGTATTATCGATGAACCCAATCCGATGATGAACACGGCAACGAGCAGAATGGGCAAGCTACCAGCCGAAGCCAACATAGTTATGCCTGTGGCAGTGAGCGTCATGGCTAACATTGGGCTCCACGAGATGGGGTGCTTGTCGAAGAAGAGTCCTACTATGGGCTGAAATACCGATGCTGCCAATTGGTATACGAGCGTCACTAAGCCAATTTGTGCAAACGTGAGGCTCATGTCGGCTTTTATCATTGGGTAGGCCGCCGTCAGAACCGATTGCAAAAGGTCGTTGAGCAGGTGCGATAGTCCGAGGGCTATAAGTATAGGCAATGTTGCCGATGTTGTTGTCTTTGTCATTGTTTGTTCTAAATGTTCGACAAAGTTAACCAAATATCTTTTGGTATTGATGTATACTTAGTAAAGTGCATGTTTATAAAAAAATCTTTGCCACATTTATTAGGAATGAAAATATTTTTATTTTTTTTATGAGTGAATTATGTTATTCAAAGAATTTGTCAGAGAAGTTTACGAGAAATAATTTTGTAGTAGCACGTGTAAATGCTGTGTATAGCCATTTGAGGAATTCTGTGTCCATCATTTCTTCCGTTATGTATCCGAGATCAATAAATACGATGTTCCATTGTCCACCTTGTGCTTTATGACAGGTTATAGCATAGGCATATTTTACCCTTAATGCATTGTACCAAGGGTCGTTTTTCATAGCTTCGTATAGTTTACGTTGGCTGCCCAAATCGCCATAATCGGTAGCAATTGTGTCATAGAGCAGTTGTTCTTGTTGTTGTGTGAGTGATGCTGCATCAGATGTCAGAAAGTCGGTCATTATAGTTGCATCTACCTCTATATCGTTGTGTTCCTTGAATCGGAGAGTAACTTCTGCGAATCGCATTCCGAATAGTTCTTTTTCTCGCCGTATGCGTCTGACTTCGGCAATATCTCCGTTTGCAATGAAATCTTTATTCTTGTCTCCAAGCCATTTGTAGTTGTTTTTGCTTACAATGAGCATATCACCACGTTCGAGTTCTGATTCACGATATAGAACCATATTTCTGATGCCGAGGTTGAATTGTTTAGCTCGTTGATTACTGCGTGTTATTACTAAAACATTGTCGATGCCATAGTTATCTGTGGCCCATGTTATTTTTTCAATTAGATCTTCGCCACTAACACGTTCAACATCGAGTTTGTAAGCAGCTTGTAGATGTGGAATACCAACAAAATCAGGGTCGTTTTCAATTGTGTAACGTAAACTATTGGCATTTTTGAGTATTAGACTCTCTTCTGCTTGTCTGACAACGTCGGTTAACCATACTGAGTTGACATCGAGTCCGAGCGATTGCATGTATTCAGTGTTGAGAGCTGGTGCTTCGTTGATACCTACGGGTGGAAGCTGTGCTGGGTCGCCAACGATGAGTAATCGACAACCTTCGCGACTGAATACAAATGATACTAGGTCGGTTAATAATCGCCCAGATCCGAAACCAAAATCGCCAGTTTCGTAATCCGAAATCATTGAAGCTTCGTCTACTATAAATATAGTACCTTTGTTTCTGTTGAAGTTTAGTTCAAATGCAGAGTTGAATTCGCCTGCAGTCTCTTGCCTATATATAGTTTT
>JBGUYH010000041.1:0-29733 GCA_045118595.1 Bacteroidales bacterium
CTTGTGGCTTTTGGTGAACCATTGCAAAAAACTATTGACGGAGCGTTTCCACCCCGATGGCTTCAACGTGGGCATAAACGTTGGCGAGGCCGCAGGGCAAAGCGTTTTTCACGTTCACATTCACCTGATTCCGCGCTACAAAGGCGATGTCGAGAACCCGAAAGGCGGAGTGAGAGGGGTTATACCGGGGAAACAGAAGTATTAATATGTTGAAATAAATACAAACAACGAAAGGATTATAATAATGGCAAAACAGCTTACAAATGTGCAGACGATATTAAGAGAAATTATTAATCAGGATTTCGAAGAAAACGATTTTTATTCTGATAAATCTACCTTTTTTGAGTATTTCTCGACTTCTCAAGTTTTAAAAAACTACGGATTGAGTGATGAAGAAATTGACAATGGTTTAACTGGGGGCGGAAACGATGGCGGATGTGATTCAATATTCATTTTTTTAAATGATGAAATTATTACACCCGATCAAGTAGAGGCATTAACAGCTTCTAAGGGTTCAACATTGTCATTATCCATAATTCAATCAAAAAACGAATTAGGATTTGGAGAAGATGCAGTGATGAAATGGAAAACCATTTCAGAGAATTTATTAGATAGTAGTAACAGTTTAACTGACTATAGTGGAAGATATACGGATACTGTTATTGAACAGTTCAAACTATTTAGAGATTCGTTTACAAAATTGATTAGATCCCAAATCAAGGTTGTGTTTAATTATTATTATGTAACGCTTGCACAAGAAGTGCATCCGAACACAAATCAGCAAGCCAAAGAATTAGAAGCCAAAATAAAAAAGATGTATCCGTCATCATCTGTTGTGGTTCGGTTTATTACTGCGGATGAACTATTGGAATTATATCAAAACGATCCAGAAACGAGCACTCATCTTGAATTGGTTGCACAACCAATAGCTTTAGGGCGTAACGAACAATTTATTGCTTTAGTTAACATAGGGAAATACTATAGATTTATCACAGATGAAAGCAATAATTTGAGAAAAAGTTATTTTGAAGCCAATGTTAGAGATTATCAAGGCAGTAATATAGTTAATAATTGTATTGCAGAGACATTATTAACTAATACTACAGGCGAGGATTTTTGGTGGCTAAATAACGGTGTTACAGTTCTTTCGGAAAGGATACGGCCCATCACGTCGACGGAATTAGAACTTCTTAATCCAGAAATAGTTAATGGATTACAGACATCAACGGAAATATATCGTTTTTTCACTAATTATCCCGAAAGAATTGCTGATGAAAAGCGCAATATACTTGTAAGAATAATAACCCCATCAAGTGAAGAGTCTCGTGATACTATAATATTTGCCACAAACAATCAAACTAATATTCCTAAATCATCCTTACGAGTAACGGATTCGATTCATCTTCAGATTGAACTATATTTTAAAACAAGAGGACTATATTATGATAGAAGAAAAAACTATTATAAAAACCAGAATAAAAAAGCATCCGAAATAGTAAGTGTTTCTTTTTTAGCTCAGTGCTTGATAAGTGTAGTTTTGAGAAAACCAGATTATGCACGCGCAAGACCATCAACCCTTCTTACTGATGATGATACATATAATACTCTTTATAATGAGAATAACGATTTATCTGCATATTATAAATGCGCATATATAGGTAAAAAAGTCCAAAAGCAACTTAAAATGACCCCCGACTTAACGTCCGCAGAAAGAAGCGATTTGTTGTTTTATGTAATATATGCTGTATTTGCTAAAACTATTGAAAAAAAAGAAATGAAGTTTAGTGATATAGTATCACTTGATATAAATACTATCAATGAAGAAATAATCGTGCAGCTTATTGGCGATATATACAAAAAATACAAAGAAGAAGGTGGAAATGGACGGGTTGCGAAAAGTAAAGATTTCATTCAAAAAATAGACGAGATTCTTGATAATTAAACAATGATATGCTGATGCAGACAATGGAGGAATACGCCAATTGGGGCTTTCATTTTATGGAAGACAAACTCACCGACGACCCCAACTACTTCTATCGCGAGACTGCTTTTTTGGAAGTCTTTTTGGCTTTCGATGCTTCATCAGAGGAAATTGGAGATGATGATCCAGAATCGTTGGATTAAATATTTATGACAATAGAATATAAACTTATAAAGTTAATTCTATCTAACAAAATTCGTCCATACGCGAGGTTCTTGCGTGGGGTGAGGTGTGTTGTGCAGATTTTTCACCATCCAAGCCATGTTGCGGGCAAGAGTGCGCATGGTTTGTAGTCCTTCCTCGTCTTCTGCGGCTTGTCCGGGTGTTTGTCCGTATACCATATTCCAATATTGTGAACTGACGAGTGGCATGTTTGACATAGTAAAATACTTGTTCAACCTGTCGAATGCGGCCGATGCTCCACCTCGTCTGCATACTACAACACTGGCTGCTGGTTTGTAAGCCAAGTCGGCACTGAGAGTGTAGAATACACGGTCAAGCAAAGCACATAGCGAACCATTCGGACCGCCATAATAAACGGGCGAACCAACCACAATTCCATCGATGCCATCTTTTACGGGTTGCCAAATGCTGTAGTAAAGGTCGTCGTTGAAGGTGCATTTGCCTATGCGTCCACACATACCACATGCTATGCACCCTTGCACAGCTTGCTTGCCTATGTTTACGGTAAGTGTGCTAATGCCTTCTTCGTTGAGTGTGCGAGCCACTTCAGCCAAAGCTGTTGAGGTGTTTCCATTGTTGCGCGGACTGCCATTTATGAGAAGTATTCTCATTGTAACGTGTTGATATATTTGTAATTATTAATTCTTGCGTGTCGATTCTCTTGGCTGCAAGATTGGAGTAAAAACGCGGGTCTCGTATTCTGTACTTATTATGCCGCTCTCCATTTGGCGGATGAGCATACGCATGGCTTCGGCACCCATTTCGTAGCCTTTCTGCTCCACCGTCGACAGCGTTGGCGATACTATTTCGGTTAGCGGGCCGTCGCCAAAACCTATCACAGCTATGTCGCGCGGAACGTTGTAGCCGTTGCGTTGTAGTATCTGTATGGCAGCAATAGCCGTGGAGTCGTTGATGGCAAAGAGTCCGTCGATTTCTGGAGCTATGGTTATCAGTTTGTCACTATTGGCTATGATAGCTTCACGCGAATCAGCTTCTATGATATAGTCGGGATTGACCTCCAAGCCAGCTTCGCGCAGCGCCGTAGTGTAGCCCTCTTTACGTTGTCTACTTATAGTTAACGACGAAGCACTCGTAAGATGAGCAATATGCTTGCAACCTTGACTAATAAGGTGACGTGTAGCTATGCGCGCACCCTCAAAATCGTCGGTTATTACGCGATGAGATGGCATAATATCGCACACGCGGTCGAAAAAGACCACCGGAATACCATCTGCTGCGAGATTGGTGAGGTGAGTATAGTCGGTTGTGTTTTTGCTCATCGATATTAGGAATCCATCAATGCGCATATCAATCATATTCTGAATGCTACTACGTTCGCGCTCCTCGCTCTCGTTGGTTTGGCAAAGCATGGTGTTGTAGCCCGCATTGTAAGCCACATCATCAATACCACTAATGACGGTAGAGAAGAAATGGTGCACAATTTCAGGAATAACAATACCTATTGTGTTGGTCTTACTCTTACGCAGACCGAGAGCAAGCGTATTTGGGCGATAGTTGACCGATGAAGCCAATTGCTGCACTTGTCGTTTTGTTTCGGCGCTTATATCAGGGTGGTCCTTCAGTGCACGACTAACAGTAGACGCAGAAATGCCCAACGTGCGAGCTATATCTTTTATAGTTATCTGATGTGGTTTGTTCATGTTGATAAGGTAGTATAAAAGCAAAGTTAAAGATTTTTTACAATCACCGCAAACGTTACCGCAATAATTGCAATGTATGGAGAATATGGTGTGATGCTTATTTTTTTTGTAAAAAAATGTGTATGTGATAATATTTTAGTTAAAAAGTATTTAATTTTACAATGCCGTCTGAGGTGAGCAATATTGGCGGTTAACGAAAAAAATGTATGACTATGAAAAAAATTTTACTATCGATGTTAGCCTTTCTTGGTTTGGCTACAAGTATGCAAGCAGTAGAAACAGAAGAACTATCTCTAAAAGGGTGGGATGGTGGTTGGAATGCTACAAATGAGTATGAAGACGGCATTTTAACAATTACCCTTACAGGTGGATATGGTGCAGGAGGTTGCCATTTTGCAACTCCACAAGATTGGAGTTCATATCGTTCACTTACTATCGTGGTAGAAAGCCACAATGGTGGATGGGGATAAGTTATTATTAACGATGGAATATCGGCTGAAGATGGTGGAAAGTCGGCTACTGTTTCATTAGGTCAGGCAACAGAAAAAACTCGATTAATATTTGACTTGTCGAGTCTCGATGCTGATTTGACAAAAAATGTTGCTAACCTCTGTTTGCAAAGTGCAGCAGTTGGCAATGTGATAAAAGTATCGGAAATCTATCTTACAAAGGCTGCTATTGGTGAATATGATGCTGATGGTGTCGAACTCTCAATTAACGAATATGGTGCAATTCCAGCTTCGGAATTTGAAGGTTTCTCTGGTGACGCTAAGGTTGTATTCACTTATGAAACAACTGGTAATACATTAACTGCAGATGGCGAGTCTTCTGTCGTGAATTGGGGCTGTGGTAATCTTACAAGTTTTACTAATGCCGATGATAAATCTCTAAAAATAAGAGATATAGTAGTAGAAAGTATAGGCGAACATTCGTTTGCATATTATTTGAGCGATATTTCTTTTGCATTGGAATATGAAGGTCAGTATGGTAAAGGTCTTATGTGGAATTTTTGGAAACAAGGGCAAGCTGAAAATACACGTATAAGCGTTAAGGTTTACGAATTGCAATCGACCTCTACGCCAGTTGCTGAAAATGCATCGGATGCAGAAGTTGTAGCTACTGAATATTATAGCGTTGCAGGTGTAACATCGGTAACTCCACAGAAAGGCATCAACATAATAAAGGATACATTGTCGGATGGTACCGTGCGAACTCGCAAAGTAATAGTGAAATAGTGACATTTCTAATTTGAATTTTTAGATAAAAAGAGCTCATCTCAAATAAGAGTTCCAACTTAATGGTTGGAGCTCTTTTTTTTCCTCTAATGTGGTGGATAAAATAATAGCAGAAAAAGCATAAGGTTTATTCATAATACAATTCTTTAAAACTGTTACTCTTCTGCAAACGATTTCGCAAACGTTTCCGCAACCGATTGCAGAGTTGTGGTGGTTAAAATGGCTTGAGATGTGCAAAAAAATGTTATCAATTTTAACTCCTACATCTATCTTTGTGATGCGGAAAGGATGTAAAAAGGCGCAGTGATGCGGATTTGGAACATACCAAATGTTCCGCAAGTGAAGAAAAAGAAGTCAAAAACAAGAGAGTAAATTAAAAATTTATCAATCTAAAATCAATCTATCATGAATGGAAGACAATTCCTAAAGAAAGCGCTTTTGACGCTGCTATGTATGGTAGGCTCACTGTCAGTGTGGGCACAGCAGATAGCAGTCAAGGGTGTTGTTCGTGATGCGGCCGACAATTCGCCAATTCCTGGTGTTTCGGTCGTTGTCAAAAACACAACAAGGGGCACCATCACCGATTTTGAAGGCAACTTTAGCCTCAATGCATCGGAGGGTGATGTGCTCGTATTCTCATTTATAGGTTACGCCAACCAAGAACTTGCGGCTGCTGCCAATATGCAAGTAACTATGGAAAGCGATGCCAAAGAACTCGACGATGTGGTTGTTATCGGTTATGGTACGGCCAAGAAAAACGATATGACAGGTTCGGTTACCGCCATCAAGCCCGACGAAATGAACAAGGGTATGATAACCAACGCCCAAGACATGATTTCGGGCAAGATTGCAGGTGTCAACGTAACAAGCGATGGCGGTACACCAGGCGGTGGCTCTACCATACGTATTCGTGGCGGCTCTTCGCTCAACGCATCTAACGACCCTCTTATCGTTATCGACGGTCTTGCTATGGACCAGAGCGGTGTGAAAGGTTTGGCTAACCCACTATCTATGGTTAACCCTGCCGACATTGAGACATTCACTGTTCTCAAAGACGCTTCGGCTACCGCTATCTATGGTTCGCGTGGTTCAAACGGTGTCATCATCATTACTACTAAAAAAGGTAAAGCCAACGGCGGTCGCCCACAGATTTCGTACAACGGCAATGTGTCGGTAAGTATGATTCAGAATCAGCTCGACCTTCTCGATGGTGATGAATATCGCGCTAAGATTGAAGAGCTCTACGGCGAAGGCGGCATGTACTACAATAAGAAGAACTATGCTATAATTCAAGCCAATTTGGGCGATGCAAATACCGATTGGCAAGACGAGATTTTCCGTGTAGCACTCAGCACCGACCATAACATCACAATCAGCGGTGGTGTGAAAGAGATTCCTTATCGTGTGGGCTTCGGCTATACTAAGCAAAACGGTATCCTCGACACTTCAGACTTCGAGCGCTACACCGTTTCGTTGAACCTTAACCCAACATTCTTCGACAAACACCTAACCATTAACCTTGCTGCAAAAGGCATGTTGGCAAAGAGCCGTTTTGCCGATACGGGTGCTATCTCGGCTGCTTATCGCATGGACCCAACCCAATCGGTGAAGAGCGACGACGAGAAGTATAAAAACTTCGGAGGCTTCTTCCAGTGGACAGTGAATGGCAAATCGCTCAACGACCCTAACTGGGCTTACAACACCAACCGCAACGCTCCAGGCAACCCAGTATCTATACTTGAAGACAAAGAGGACAAGGCTACTTCTAAGTCGTTCATTGGTAGTTTGGAAGCCGACTACAAGATTCATGGTTTCGAAGATCTTCGCGTGCATGGTAGCTTGGGTGTAGATGCTTCTACAGGTAAGCAAACCACCGTTACTACTCCATATTCATATGTAAATACCTACTTCGGTTGGGACGGTTGGGACAAGATTGACAAGTACAATCTTGCACTCAATGCATACGTACAATACAACAAAGATTTCAACGAAGCTAACCACTTCGACGTGATGGCAGGCTACGAATGGCAGCACTTCCACAAGGTACAAAAGTACGATGGTTGGGGTCTTTATGCTGATACTTATCAAGAACCAGTACTCGACAGCGAAGGCAAGACAATGAAAGATGAAAATGGTGATGTTATTATGCAACCATCAGCTCTTGCAGGAACACCTTATGGTCGTAGTGCAAAGACTATCAAAACAGAAAACTACCTTGTTTCGTTCTTTGGTCGTTTGAACTATTCGCTCCTCGATCGCTACTTACTTACAATAACCGTTCGCGACGATGGTTCTTCACGTTTCAAAGATCACTGGGCACTCTTCCCATCAGTTGCATTTGGCTGGCGTGTTAAGCAAGAGGCATTCCTTCAGGATGTTGAAGTTCTGTCAGATATGAAAGTTCGCCTTGGCTATGGTCAGACAGGTCAGCAAGAGGGTATTGGCGACTATAACTACTTTGCTTCGTACAACGTTAGCTCGGGTGTAGGTAGCAAATACAACCTTGTTGGCGACGGCACAATGTATCGTCCTGATGCTTACAACGAGAACCTTAAGTGGGAAACTACTACTACTTACAACGCTGGTCTCGACCTCGGTTTCTTCAACAATCGTTTGACCATCAATGCCGATGTATACTATCGTGAAACGACCGACCTTTTGAACTCGGTTTCAGTAGCAGCTGGTTCTAACTTCCGTAACAAAGTGACTTCAAATATCGGTTCGCTTGAGAACAAAGGTTTTGAACTTGGCATTAGCGGTCACCCAATTCACAACGACGATTGGCACTGGGAACTCGGCTTGAACGCTACTTATAATAAGAACGAAATCACCGAGCTCATCAGCAACGACGAAGGTTACTATGTAGAGACAGGTGGCATCTCATCTGGTACTGGTAACTATTGCCAAGCTCATGCAGTGGGTCACGCAGCAAATGCATTCTATGTATATCAGCAAGTGTATGGCTCTGACGGCAAGCCACTCGAAGGAGTATTCGTAGACCGCAACGGCGATGGCCAGATAACCTCAGACGACCGTTACTTCTACAAGCAACCTTCTGCACCTTGGACATTGGGCTTCACCTCTAAACTTCAGTGGAAGAACATCGACTTCGGCTTCTCGCTCCGTGCAAGCATAGGTAACTATGTATACAACGACCGTGAGGCTGGCGCAAGTGACCTCAGCGAAAGCACAGGCTTGTGGAACTCATCGTTCGAATATCTCTCGAACCGTCCTAAATATGCATTTGAACGTAATTGGGGTGCACTCTCTAACTACTCGGCATTGTCGGACTACTTCGTACAGAACGCTTCGTTCCTCAAGTGCGACAACATAACACTTGGCTACAGCTTTAAGCAGATTGCTTCGGCTCCGCTCAAAGGTCGTGTATATGGCAGCGTATCAAACGTGTTCACCATAACCAACTACAAAGGCATCGACCCTGAAGTGTTTGGTGGTATCGACAACACCATCTATCCACGTCCAATCACATTCCTTGTAGGTCTTTCACTTAATTTCTAAAAACTGAATTATCATGAAACTCAAATATATTCTGCCTTCGGCTCTTGTGGCAGCTATGGGAATGAGCTCATGCGTCAACGACTTGGACGTCACACCTATCGACCCAAGTACAGTGATGACTGTTGATGCTAACGGCCTTTTCAACAAG
Source organism: Bacteroidales bacterium (assembly GCA_045118595.1). GTDB lineage: Bacteria > Bacteroidota > Bacteroidia > Bacteroidales > Marinilabiliaceae > W3P20-009. Next base: position 8,728 of record JBGUYH010000041.1, read on the forward strand.
TGCTATGCCAACATGGCTGTAGCTGGTAACAGCGGAGCCAATGGCGACTGCGACATCGATGGTCTCGATGGCGGTACTACAGGTTTCGTTCGTCAGTTGTGGAATGCCAACGAACTTACCACCGACGAATCGATATGCGCATGGGGCGACCCTGGCATCCCTGAGTTCAACTTCAACCAGTGGACTGCTGCTCACCCAATGCTCAAAGGCTTCTACAACCGACTCACAACGGGTATCTCATATTGCAACCACTACCTCAGCGAGTGTAGCGGTGTGGATGCAACAATGACAGCCGAAATACGTTTCTTGCGTGCATTCTACTATTTCCAACTTATGGACTGCTTCGGCAACGTACCTTTTGCTACCGAGCTCCTTTCGGATAATGCACCACAAGCTAAACGTTCAGAGGTGTTCAGCTTTGTAGAGAGCGAACTTCTTGAATGTGTTGAAGATATGGCTGCTCCTCGTACCATTAAGTATGGTCGTGCCGATAAGGCTGCTGCTTGGTTGCTTCTTGCTCGTATCTATTTGAACGCTGAAGTATATACAGGCACAGCACAATGGGCTAAGGCTGCAGAATATGCTAAGAAAGTCATGGAAGAATCTGGTTATGAAGTATTTACTAATAATGGTGAATACGAAGGCGTTTCTCAATGGTCGGCATATCAGATGCTATTTATGGGTAATAACGAGACCAACGGCGCACAGAACGAAGCTATCCTTGCCGTGCTTCAAGATGGTATAGAGACCACAAGCTGGGGTACTACACTCTTCCTTATGGCTTCGACCTTCAAGGCTGACATGACAATGGTTGGCGAGGCTACCAACGGCACATCAGAGGCTTGGGGTGGTAACCGCGCTCGTCCAGAACTACTTGCTAAGTTCTTCCCTAATGGCGATGCACCACAAGTTGACGTTTGGGATATGATAGAGAAGGCTGGTGACGACCGCGCACTCTTCTGGGGCAAAGATCGTAATCTCAACATAGATAAGACTACCGAATTCACAGAGGGATATTCAATATGTAAGTTTAACAACTTCTATTCAGATGGTGGTAATCCTAAAGACCCTCAGTTCCCCGATGCAGACTTCTTCATCATGCGTGCTGCCGAGGCTAATCTTACTTATGCCGAAGCTCTTACACGTCAGAATGGTGGCGTAGCACCACAAGAGGCTCTCGATGCACTCAACGCACTCCGCACACGTGCTCACGCAACTAAGAAGGTAAGCTACACTCTTGAGGAGATTTGCGACGAATGGTGCCGCGAATTCTACTACGAAGGTCGTCGCCGCTCAGATCTTATCCGTTTCGGATTCTTCGGTGGCAACAACTCATACAAATGGCAATGGAAGGGTGGCGTGAAAGCTGGTGCAAACTTCAGCGAGCACCTCAACATCTTCGCTATTCCTGACGATGATATGAATGCCAATTCAAACCTCGTTCAGAACCCAGGTTATTAATACTAAAAAGCTCAGAAAATGAAAAAGTTATTATATAGCGCATTGATACTTGGCTGTGCCGGAGCGTTTGTTGCTTGCGACGATGATCGCGATGATAATCCTACGCTCACACAAGAAAAGGTCGAGTTCGTGCTCAACACTCCAGCATACGCATCTTCGATTGTCGATTTGTCGTCATCGGAGTATGTGAACCTCTATTGCTCGCAGCCTAATTGGGGTATTCCTATCTCGGTGAACTACACACCACAAATCTCAATAAAAGGCACTTTCAATGTGTCGAATGATGTTGCCGATGCCGATGAAACAGGCGAAACAGTGGCCGACTATTATAGCCTCGACCCAACAACTTCGGCAAGTGTAGCTATCGTTCCTGAAGATTTGGCAAGAGGTCTTACATATCTCAATGGATGGGAAGGTGATGAAGACGTTCCTACAACCGAAAAAATATATGTACGTTTGCTCGCTACGCCAAACACCAATTCATCGAATGGACTTTCGGCTCAGTCGGCTTCTAACTACTCAGTAATTTCAAACGTTATTGAAATGGTAGTAGCTCCGTTCTATGTAGAACCTACTGCTGCTCCTATTGAAATATGGTATCTCGTTGGTGCAAACATCGGTGGCGCAAGTTGGTCGAATGCAGAAGACCAAATTGGCAAGGGCTTGGTTCCTCTTGTACCTGTTCAGAATGCAGAATATGACAAGAAGACTGGTCGTGGTGAAATCACTATAACTGCATATTTCGACGATGAATTCAAACTCATATTGACACCAGGTAGCTGGGAAGATCAATGGGCTCAGGGCGATGCATTCGGTGAATTCAAGAAGAACGATGGCGGCGCAGTCAATATTAATGTTCCTAAGGAGGGTTACTACACCGTATTGCTCAATACCGCTACCGATGCGCTTCAAATTACTGAAGCTACAGATGTGAATGATCCTGTTCAAATATGTATCGCAGGTAGCTTCAACGATTGGAGCGATGAAGCAATGGAACCAGTATTCTCGCTCAGCGACGACCAGATTGCTCATTGCCACTATTGGAAGTATAACTTCGAGGCTACGGATGATGTTGAACTTAAGTTCAAGATTGCAGATTCGTGGGATACCAACTGGGGCTATGAAAAGGGACTTGATGAAAATACAGTATTCCCAGCCTATTGGGGTGTGAATGGAGGTGAAAATATCAAAGTTCCTAAAGGTAAGTACTTGATACTCTTCGACGATATTACTGGTTACTACAAGTTTATCGAACAAGAAGAAGAGTAAAAAGAGGTTTATATAAACAATATTTATATAAATATCGGGTGCCGTTTTGCTTGTCATGCGGCGGCATCCGGTTCTAAAAAATTCCGAAAATGAAGAAATTAATATATAGTGCACTCGCCTTTATGGCTCTCTCGTTTGCTGCGTGCGACGATGAAAGCTACAACGATTGGGCACAGCCTATAACCAATGCACAAGAGGCTTCACAAAGCTTCACTTTTAGTGCCGCTGCCGTTGATGCCATCAACCTTGCCGACATCGACACCAACATTGTGAAAGTTTTCACTCCTACAGTTACCCTCACCGATGCTGATGCCACTGTCAACAACTTCAACGTATTATTCTCAGATGGCGCCACAATCAGTGCCGATGCTAATGGTAATGTGCTTGTAGATGACCTCGTTTCCGTTATTGAGGCAATCTACGGCAAAGCTCCCGAACTGCGTACACTCCCAACGAGTGTTGTAGCTCTCATCAATCGCGATGGCCAACTTATGAAGAGCGACACCGCTAAGATTGAGATAAAGGCTACGCTCGAAGCTCCTGTTATCGAATCGGCTTATTATGTTATTGGTGCAGTTCCGGGTTGGAGTTTCGAAGCAGCTGCAACGGCTAAGTTCAGTCATTCAGACGAAAATGTTTACGATGACCCTATTTTCACCATAACTATGGAAGCTCCATACAAAAAGGATGCTGATGGTGAGTTTGAACTCGACGAAAGTGGCAATAAGATTCGTGAAGACTATTATTTCCGCTTCGTGCCACAATCATCACTCGAAAAAGCCGATGGGAGTGGTACTATTGGTTGCCTTGTGAATGGCACTGAAGACCTCGAAGGCAAACTCTATATGGTCGACGAACTTGATAATGATGGTTGCATCAAGATGCCAGCTACCGACGGCGCACTCTTCTATAAGATTGAGCTCAACATGATGGATTATACATACAAAATAACTCCACTCAAGTTCGAGACATATATCTATCTGCCAGGCAATGCACAAAGTTGGAGCCCGGCTACTGCAGCTGCTCTCAAGCACCAAGGTGATGGCGTTTATACTGGCTATGCATATATGGATGGCGAGTTCAAATTCACCCGCGTTCGCGATTGGAAGGGCGAATACAACGCTGGCGACTTCAAGACTGCAAGTGCCGACTTCAGCCTCGAAAAGGGTGCTGGTGGCAACATCATTTGCACTAGTACTGGCGTTTACTACTTCGAAGTTGACGTTGTGAATGGCGACCTCAAGGCTACCAAGATTACCAACATGAACCTCGTTGGCGCATTCAATGGTTGGAAAGCCGACGACGATGCTCAGCAGATGACTTGGAACGCTACCGAACTTTGCTACGAGATTACTGATGCAGGTGTATCGGCTGGAGGTTGGAAATTCACTGCTAATAATGATTGGGGCATCAACCTTGGCGGCACTCTCACAGACCTCGTTGGTAATGGCGACAACCTCTCGGCTGTAGGCACTACCATCAAACTCTATCCATGCCGCACAGTGAAAGACGAAATATATGCAACAATCACAACTGAATAATTATGTACAACAAAAGAAATATATCAACCAATCTGTGGCTATTGCCTCTTGGTTTTGTTCTATTGAGTTGTAACGATGATAAGATTTATGAAACCGACTCTGAGGCACAGTCAGAGTCGGCCAATAAATCAGCTTCAGTTGCAACAAATGTAGCACCGCTCAACGATGTCATGATGCAAGCCTTCTATTGGAATGTACCTGTAGATGAAGCATCGAATAATGGTACATGGTGGGATAACCTACGTCAAAAAGCTCAACAACTTAAAAACGCAGGTATATCTTCAATTTGGACACCAGTGCCAGCTAAAGGTAATTGGGGTATAGTTGACAATGGTTATGGTATCTATGACCACTATGATCTTGGCAACTATTATCAGAAAGGCAGCACCGAAACACGTTTTGGTAGTCGTGCAGAATTGGAAGCTATGATTGCAGAAATGCACCAAGAACCACGCATCAATGTCTATTCTGATGTTGTGCTTAATCACGTATATTCAAGCGATGATAACGAAGAGGTGAATCCTGCAGTTAAGGCTTATGTGTTTGGCGAAGCAGGCAACGGACAGTATATGCCATATCCAGCAAGCGAAGTGCGTTGGGTGATACCGAATGCAGAACCTGGCGACTACTACATACAAATCAAAGGTTACGGATTGCCATGGTCGGCTTCGTCGACAGAGCGTGGCTACGACCTCAGTTTGCGTTGGAACGACAATGGTTTTAGCAGCAACTATTCGTGGGAATACGAACCTAACGATGGCAATGGCAACTCAAATGTGTTTGCAACATCGGGTGCTAATATGCGTGGACACATCGAAAATCAGTTCGACATTGATGAATATAAGATTACGTTAACTTCATCGCACGACATTGAAATGCGAGTGTCGGCGCGTCGCGAAACAGGCTCGCCTATGCAATGGGTCGATGCTGGATCAATGTTGGGATATTACCCTGTAGCCGTATGGCACAATGGTAAGAACTTGGCAAACACAGTACTCGAAGCTCGCACTAATACTCACATAGCTTATCCACAGCACACAGGCGAAGGCGAAGCTAACTATGCTTGGAACTATACCAATTTCCATCCAGTTGATGCTAACGACTGGCTTGGTGGATATGGTTCTGATGAGATAGTAACAAACACCAAATTCTTTGGCAACGACTTTAATACTTTCGATGCTAAAGTGCAGCAACGCTTAGGTGACTGGGGCGAGTGGCTCGTTAGTAAGGTCGGTTTCGATGGTTTCCGTCTCGACTTTGTTCGTGGTTTCCAAGAGTCGTTTGTTGCTAATTGGGTTGGTGGTTTGCCATTAGTTGACGGTCAGCAGCCATTTATCGTTGGTGAATATTGGGGTTCCGATTATCGAATCAAGAATTGGGTCGAAACGGTAGCTTCACTTGGCGCTACGGTACATGCATTCGACTTCCCGCTCAAGAGCACACTTACCGAGATGTGTAACAAGAGTGGTAGCGAGTTTAATATGTCGTGGCTTAATCATGCTGGCATGGTGCGCAATAGCTATGGCAATGCTTTGCCTGGTGAATCGGTAGTAACATTCCTCGATAATCACGATACAGGTAAGGAACACGATAAATGGGTAGTTCGCGATTATCATTTGGGATATGCTTATCTGCTTACTCACGAAGGCACACCATGTGTGTTCTATCCACACTTCTTTGGCGATACACAAACAGATGCCGATCATAGCGAGTATACCGTTACTGCACCTTCATGGCTAAAGGAGACTATTTCTCAACTTATTAGCATTCGTAAAACATATTTGGGAGGTTCGCTTGTTGTGTTGAGTGAAATAGGTAATCCATATCCATCAGGCAATGTACACGATCTTTATATAGCTCGTCGTCAAGGCAATGGTGTGAAAGATGGCGCAATAATAGTGCTCAACAATAACGATTCGGCACGCCGAGCTATGTGGGTAGGCGTTAATGCTAATGGATTCTCTGATTGGGCTGGTCAGACACTTGTCAATGTGCTTAATACATCTGAAAAAGTTACTGTTCAGGCCGACGGACGTGTTGAACTTAGCGCCCCAGCACGTAGTTATAGTATCTGGGTAAAACAGACAGATTTATAATTGGTTGATATATAGTATAACTTGTAAAGAAGTCTCCGAGCAACGATTATCTTTGTTCGGAACTTCTTTTTACAATATTTATATAATAAACAATTCAAATAACCATTCTTGCAACAATGAAAATGAACACAACACCTAAACTATTATTTGTAGCCATTGCGGCTGCCCTTTGCTCGCTCCATTTCACTGCTTGCAAAGAAGAAGATGGCAAACACCCCGACGAGCCTACTCCTTCGCCCGTCGACACTACTACCACCTCTGGGTGGAAAACTCTTGCTGCTCAGCCCGATACGTGGGATAATGAGAAGCGTGGCAACATAACATATCAGCTGCTCGTCTACTCCTTTGCCGATTCCGATGGCGATGGCACGGGCGACTTCAACGGCATAACATCTCACCTCGACTACATAAGCAACCTTGGTGCAAGTGCCATTTGGCTTTCGCCCATACATCCAGCTGCTTCGTATCATGGCTACGATGTGAAAGACTACACCGACGTCAATCCTAAATATGGCACTATGGCCGACTTTGAAAACCTTGTCAGCGAGGCGCACAAACGAGGCATAAAGATATATCTCGACTATGTGATGAACCACACAAGCGTTGAGCACCCTTGGTTCAAAGCCGCTAAAGGCGACAAAGAAAGCCCGTATCGCGACTACTACATTTTTTCCACCGACCCTAAAGCCGACATCGCGGCTGGCAACATACCTATGATAGCCACCGAAGGCGCTTCGGGCTACGACGATGGTCAGTGGTTCTCCGACGACGAAAGCGATGCTATGACGGGCATCTACACCTTTACCATCGACTGGAGCGCAAAGACCGTTACTGTAACCGAAGGTACCACCGTTGACGCCGATAATACCAACACAGCCACCGATATGTATCTCTATTACGGCGATGGCGTTTGCAAGCGTTTCTACGATAAGGGTAACAATAAATATGAACTCACCGTCGACCTCAACACCACTTGGGGGTTCCTCATACGCACGAGCAACACCTCGTGGGATGGCGGCACTAAGTATGGTGCAGCATCAACATCCGACAAAATTTCACTCGGTAAGGCCTTCGCGCTCAACAATACCACTGCTGGAAATATTGTCTTCGATAGCATGAATACATATTACTATCATAGCCATTTCTGGACTGGTACGTTTGCCGATATTAACTATGGCGCTGTGGATAATAGCACAGAGAGTGCTCCTTACAAAGAACTTGTGGCAGCTGCCAAGGGTTGGGTCGATAAGGGTGTTGACGGTTTGCGCCTCGATGCCGTGAAGCATATCTATCACAATGGCACATCAGACGAAAATCCGCGTTTCCTCGATGCATTCTACAACGAGATGAACGAATACTACAAGCAGAGCCATACCGACGATTTTTATATGGTTGGCGAGGTGTACGATGAATATAATGTTGTTGCGCCCTACTATGCCGGATTGCCAGCACTCTTTGAATTCTCGTTCTGGAATCGTCTGAATTGGGGCATTAGTCAGGGTACAGGCCGCTATTTTGCAAGCGATATTATGGGCTATCAAGAGCTATACGCTACATATCGTACCGACTACATCGAAGCCACAAAACTCTCGAACCACGATGAAGTTCGTGCGGCATCGGAACTGGGATTGTCGGCAGCCAAAGAACGGTTGGCAGGCATGGTATTGCTCACCGCAGCTGGTCAGCCATACATATATTATGGCGAAGAACTTGGCTTGTTTGGCAATAAAAACAACGGCGATGAATATGTACGTTCGCCAATGCTTTGGGGCGATGCATCGACCACAGCACCTTTCGATAAGATTGACAGCAAAGTGGCACGTGGCATCAAAAACGTCACAGAACAAACAGCCGATAGCGCATCGCTTCTCAATGCCTATCTGACAATGACAAAGCTACGCAACACCTATCCGGCTCTTGCCACTGGCGCAATGCAAGCACACGACACTTACAACAAAGACAATGCCACCTACAAGCAAATAGCAGCATGGTATCGCGTTGCCGACAAACAGAAGATGCTCGTGTTGCACAACTTTGGTTCGGTAGCTACCCAACTTGACATTACCGACAACATCGACAAATGCGTTGGTGTGTTTGGCTCAGTAGAGAGCATCACCACCGATGGCAATGTCAAACTCAATATGGGCGGTTATAGCTCGGCTATATTCTTGTTGAAATAAATAAAATTGTAATAACAATGAAGAGTTATTTTTCTGTTATAATATCATCGCTATTTGCGGTAAATATTTTAGCTCAAGCACCAGAAAATAGCACCGATATAATGCTTCAAGGTTTCTATTGGGAGTCGCAAAATGAGACCGGCTGGACACAACTTATCGATTATGCAGAAGAGATAGGACAGAATTTTACTGCTATATGGTTACCACCATCGGCTTCTGCTGAAGGTGATGCTACCGTTGGCGGCACGAATGTGGGTTATCATCCACGCATTTGGAATGATCAGAACTCATGTTGGGGAAAAGCTAACGACCTAAAGAACCTTATAACATCGTTGCATAGTAATGGCGTGAAGGTGATTGCCGATATTGTTATCAATCATCGTGGTGGATACATGAGTTGGGCAACTTTTGCGCCAGATGATTTTGGCTCGTATGGTAGTTATCAACTCACAGCAGCACATATTTGCCAAAACGATGAGGTCAATTCTAATACATCGGCAGGGGCTGAATATGGCACAGCAACGGGCAACTATGACACTGGCGATAATTGGGATGGAGCACGCGATCTCGACCATAAATCGTCGTATGTACAAGGCGACATTAAAGCATATCTTAATTGGCTTAAAAATGAGATAGGTTATGATGGTTGGCGCTACGACCTTGTGAAAGGTTATGGTGGTGAGTATGTCGGAATCTATAACGATGCATCTGAACCATATATTTCAGTTGGTGAATATTGGGATGATAACTACGATAATGTTTGGAATTGGATAAAAGCGACAGGTAAAAAATCGATGGCATTCGACTTTCCTGCTAAGTATGCTATTTTCAACAACGGATTAGCAAAAGGCAATTTTGGTAATATGACCTGGAAAGAGAACTATGAAACGCCACGACCTGCCGGACTTATTCATCATGAACAGTCGAATCGGTATGCTATAACCTTTGTCGACAACCATGATACATATCGTGATGGTAATAAATTTACAGGCGATTGGCATCAGGCCTATGCTATTTTGATGTCGGCACCAGGCATACCATGTGTATTTTGGCCACATTGGGCTGCTTGCAAAGATATTATCAGCCAGCAAATAGCAGCTCGTCGTGCGGCTGGTGTGCATAGTCAGAGCTCAGTTAAGGTGACACATAGCAGTTCATACTACGAGTGCATAGCTGAGGGTAAAAACTGCAATCTCATCTGCCGTGTAGGCAATAGCGCACCAAGCACACCACCAGATGGCTATCATTTGGTGTGCTCGACTAACAACGATTGGTACTATTTCTTACCTGAAGGGGTTGAACTATCAGATGTATCGACATCGATACCAAACACATTATCGGCTAATGTTGCAGTAAATGTTAGCACTGACGGTGTGCTAAACATTAGTGCCGAGCAAGATGTAAGGGTAGTAGTGGCAACCATTATAGGCAACATTGTTTATTCAGGAAATGTTAAAAACGTATCAATATCGCTGCCACGTGGAGTGAATATTGTTAGAGTTGATAATAGAGAATATAAGTTTATTGTCAAGTAATTGAAATAACAAATATTGCAAAAAGATGCGCATTTTGGTGTTTTAGAAATGCGCATCTTTTTTTTTGTAAATATTTGATTGTTGACAGGTGTTTTATGGTTTGTTTTGATAATTTTTACATTATTAATAATAAAAATATGCGTAATGAAATGTATTAGAATTTCGTAATAATGATGTGCATTTTGTATTCTTGTACAGATGATATGAGTTTAAATAATTACATCCAAGAAGAGTTAGAAGATGTAGAAGTTGTCGATATTTCTGACGATAAAGATCCTTATCTGCTTCAGATAATTAAATGTGAAGAGTTCGTAGGCAATAAGGCATTGTCAGTAAATGATGTTGTAAAAAATGCTGGTTCCATATATATTGATGGTAGCGAATTTCAAACTGTTATTATTGGCGATTTGCATTGGATAGTATCAGATTTGAATATAATGACTGAGCTTGATCCAAAATATCATACACTGCTCTGGTCAGCACCAGAAAATCATAGAGGGTGGAAGATTGCATTGTGGCTTTATGATAATTGTGATAATGATGAAATTAATGGCTTGGTAACTATAGATGTAGATGAATGGGGTGGTCCTGTAAAGAAAAGTAAAGTAAAAGGTAGTGTGACGACAACGCATTATTTATATAAGCATGCTATGATTATTGATAGTTTGTTGCAAAATGATGAAGATTTTATTGAATGTGATGAACTTATAGACGAATATGAGCCAATAGGTAAATGGCATATACCATCTGTGAAAAATGCAGAACTTATACAAGGATTGACATTTGTAGATGTTGCCAATGTAATTACTAAGCCTATAGCAAAAATAAATAATATGTTTCAGGAATTCGATGGACATACCAAGGGGTATGTTGCTCAAGTAGTATCAAGAAATATTGAAACAAAAGTAGAACAATCAACAACATCAAGCATTATAGCCAATGTGCAAGACAGAGCAGTAACACTGCATCAATTGTGCAAAGTTAAGGTGTATGATTTGAGCGGTCTTTTGGTATATCAAGGATATACAGATAGAATAGTATTGAACCACCAAGGAGTATACATAATCAATGTTTGTAACGAAAATTATAAAATTTGTATCTACTAAATCAATGTCGGCGAAGTAAACGTTTGCGAACTAATTCTCGCAAACGTTTGCTTTAAATAGAGATGAAATTTTGTATCAGAATGTAAAAAAATGAATTGTAATAAACTATGTTTTTTGCAATTTTGTTGGCAACTATAAATGGACACAATCAATCATGATTATGAAACAACTATCTATTCTTTTAGCAATATTCTCTGTTGCTACATGTTGTATTACTCAGCCAATTATGGCCCAAGAAGTCTCGTCGCCATCGGGCAATATACAGCTCAAATTGCGTATAGTCGACGGACAACCTATTTACAATGTCAACTTTAATGGTAAGCAAGTTGTAGCTGATAGCCGTCTCGGTCTGAAACTAGTCGATGCATCCGACCTCGTTTCGGGGTTTGGCATAACCGATGTACGTTACTCACAATTTTCTGAAAAATGGCAACCAGTGTGGGGCGAAGAGAGCGAAATTGATAATACGTATAACGAAATGGAGGTGACTCTGAAGCAATCGTCTACCAATCGGGAGCTCGGATTGCGTTTTCGTGTTTACGACGACGGAGTTGGTTTCCGCTACGAATTTCCAGAGCAAGATTCACTCATTTATTTCACAATAGCTGACGAATGCACCGAATTTGCCATGACAGGCAATCATCGTGTGTGGTGGATTTCGGGCGATTATGACACACAAGAGTACGACTATACCGACTCGCGCCTCTCTGATATACGCAAACTTAATCGCTCAGTGCGTAGTGGCAATGCATCGCAAACATTCATATCGGATGGCGCTGTACAAACAGCTTTGCAGATGAAAACCGATGATGGTATCTACATCAATATTCACGAAGCTGCATTGGTCGACTATTCGTGTATGCATCTTGAAATAGGCGAAGGTAACTACACTTTCCGTTCGTTGCTTACCCCCGATGCTGTAGGGCAAATGGCTCATATGCAAACACCTTGTCATACTCCATGGCGTACAGTGATGATAACCGATGACGCTAGGAAAACACTAGCTTCTCGACTTATACTCAATCTTAACGAACCTTGTAAATACGACGATACATCGTGGATAAAGCCCGTGAAGTATGTTGGTGTATGGTGGGAGATGATAACCAATAAAACCCATTGGAGTTATACCGATGACTTCAAGAGCATTCATTTAGGACAAACTGATTACTCAAAGGCAAAGCCTCATGGTCGTCATGGCGCAACCAATGAAGAGGTGCGTCGCTATATCGATTTCGCTGCTCAACATGGTTTTAGTCAAGTACTTGTCGAAGGTTGGAACGAAGGTTGGGAAGATTGGTTCGGTCATCAGAAAGATTACGTCTTCGATTTTGTTACTCCATATCCCGATTTCGACATCGAAGCTCTCAACAACTATGCTCATTCAAAGGGTGTGCGCCTTATGATGCATCATGAGACATCATCATCGGTCATCAACTACGAACGCCATATCGATGCAGCATATCAACTTATGAATAAGTATGGCTACACTGCTGTTAAGAGTGGTTATGTTGGCGATATTGTACCACGTGGTGAGCATCACTATAGTCAGTTTATGATTAACCACTACCTCTATTGTATTAAGAAGGCTGCCGATTACAAAATATGTGTCAATGCTCACGAGGCTGTACGTCCAACAGGTTTGTGTCGTACATATCCTAACTTAATTGGTAACGAAGCAGCACGAGGTACTGAGTACGAGGCATTTGCTGGCAATATGCCACATCACACACTCTGTTTGCCATTCACTCGTTTGCAAGGTGGACCTATGGACTACACACCTGGTATTTTTGATACAAAATTATCGTTCTTGCCTAATACCGACCATGGTACTGTACAAACTACGTTGTGCAAGCAGTTGGCACTTTATGTTACACTCTATAGTCCATTGCAAATGGCTGCTGACTTACCAGAGAACTATGAAAAGCATCTAGATGCATTTCAATTCATCAAAGATGTGGCTGTCGATTGGCAAAAGAGTATTTACCTTGAAGCAGAGCCAGGAGATTACCTTACCATAGCACGCAAAGAAAAGGGTGGTGAGCGTTGGTTTGTTGGTTCGATAACCGACGAAAATAAGCGAGTTGCTACTATCGATTTCTCATTCCTCAATGCAGGTCAGAAGTATGAAGCAACTATATATGCTGATGCTCCAGATGCCGATTATGAGAATAATCCAGCAGCTTACGTCATAACAAAGAAAATAGTAACAAGCAAAACAAAACTCAAGCAACAACTTGCTCGCAGTGGTGGTGTTGCTATTTCGGTTGTGCCGATGAAATAGTGACTATTTGATAGACTTTTTTCCCACGCCATTATGAATATTTTTCTGTATTCATAGTGGCGTGGGGTCGTTTTACTATAAAATATTGCCGTTTAATATGTTTAAATAGTTAAAATGTATAAATATTGAGCGTAATATTTGTTTTTAGGATGATGAATACTGAATAATATTTAAGCTTTTTGTTATGTTTTGGTACTATAAAAATTATGTTACAGATCTAATATATTAATGTTACACATTATGCATTTATGTTACAGATATAATGTGTCAATGTTACTCGATTTGAATAAATTTTAACAGTTTTTATACCTAACTAATTGATAAATATATAGTTGTGTGTAAAATTCTTCGTTTGTTTTGAATGGGAATTTATTAATATCTTGCTGCACCTTAATTTGTCCAAAGACGAAACTAAGTGTGTTGTGTGATATAGTAATAATGGTGTGGTTCAATCTACTACAATTTTACTTTCAATTAGTTTTCGCACATCCTATTTAATTATCAATTAACCAAAATGGCGTTTGCTAATTGCGCCGATTTAACCAAAATGAGACTTTTTTTTAAATTAGTAGCGATTCTCGCTACGTTACCGCTTACTGCATTTGCGCAGTTTGGAGTGGTGCAGCCGCTTCATGTTAGTGGTAATCAGTTTTGCGACCCTTATGGAAATAAGGTTGTGTTGCATGGAGTAATGGATACTCCAAATCCGTACTTTAATAGCTACCGTTGGGGGTACAATGCCAACGATGCAGCCGTGAGTGGATGTCTTGACTATTTTGAGACAATATTCACTGCTATTACCGACACTAATCAAGGTGCCTATTGTAATCTTTTTCGCCTGCATCTCGACCCATGTTGGACCAATGACCCAAACAAAACTTCAACGGGTACTGAAACAGGCGAGGCTAACATTAGCCGATTTAGCTCAAGTCGGTTGGAAAAGTACATGCAGAGTGTTTATTGGCCTATTGCCCAAAAAGCTCTTGATCATGGATTGTATGTTATTATGCGTCCGCCTGGAGTATGCCCCCAAAGTCTGAGTGTCGGTGATTACTATCAAGATTATCTAAAAACAGTTTGGGACATAGTGTCGCGTAATACCAATGTACTTCAAAACTCGGGTGTTGTGATGCTCGAACTTGCTAACGAGCCAGTACACATTTATGATGAGAATGGAAATACAAGTTCCACCGCCATGCGCGACTATTTCCAACCGATTATCGATGTAATCCGTGCCAACGGATTCGATGGTATTATACTCGTTCCTGGTACAGGTTGGCAATCGAACTACAAAGATTATGCATCTTATCCAGTGAATGATAATAACTATGGTTATGCAGTTCACGATTATCCAGGATGGTATAGCACAAGCGACACAAGTTATGATCACACAACAGCTATAAATTCGTTTCGTGATATGGTACCTGTTGTAACATCAAAGCCTATTGTTATTACTGAAGTCGACTGGAGTCCAGAAAAAGAGGGCCAAGGACACTACGACGAGCATGGAAATTGGGTCGTTGCAAATTATGGCACTTGGGCAACTGCTAGTACTACTAAGTGGGGATATGCTTATAAGGCTGTACTCGACTATTTCGACAATATTTCAATGACACTTTCTGGTACCGATTGCTACATTGATGTTGATACATATCTGAATACTGGTAAAGTAACAGGTGCGTTTGATAATATATGGGAAGCTTGTGGCGCTGCTTGTATCTATTGGTATTCGGAATGGGCTAAAAAAGATTATGCCCATGCAAGTGGTGATGACAATACATCATCGCAATCTGTTGATTTATCATCGTCGCTCATACCAGAATGGACAGAGGCTAACGTTCGTCCCAGTGGTTGGGCTTGCAATGATGCGGGCGAATATCCTGCTTCTGGAAGCGCATCAACAGGACCGCGTGTTATGAAATTTGCTTCGGGCGATTTTATATATGGTTTCTATGTGCGCCAAGCCGATGCCTCAAAACCTGGTTATATCGAGTATGGTAGCACCGATGGGTATAGCTTGTCACTTAATTCGTATGGAAACTATTGCCTTACATTCAATGCTGTGGCATGGAGCGGTTCTCCATACGTTAAGGCCGAAGTTCGTACTCCCAATGGTGATGTTATTGCAAGCACAATGGTTCAGTGTACCAAAAGTGTCAACAAGAGCACTTCGGCATCGACAAGTGGTTCTGCTCAAGGATATTTAAGTTTCTATGTTCTTGAAAAAGGCGACTATACTCTACGTTTTACGCCTTGTGCAGATGCAAGTGGTTCGGCAGGTGATTGGTTGGAAGTTATTGTTGGTAACGTAAACTTCAGATATATGAGTAATCCGTTAGCATTCACAAAGGCTAACTATGTTAATCCTGGTTGGAAGATTCTGGATGGCGGTGACATAGTTGAAACTGGTGATGCAACACTTGGACCACGCATATTTAGTTTCCCTGTCGGTGGGCAGTTTAACTACGGTTTGTATATACGCACTACATCGACATCGAACGACGAAAACTATGCAGAGTTTGGTTCGCGTTGGGGCTATGCTCTAAGCCTCTTGCCTGGTACTTATACTCTTACATACAATTGCGCAGCATGGACGGGTACTGTATACATGAAATGCGAGGTGATTAATGAGTCGGGTAGTGTTGTGGCAAGTCAGATAACCAATTGCTCTTTGAACTTGAACAAGAATACTAACGTCTCAACAGCGGATGCTCCACAAGGCGCACTCTCGTTTACGGTTGATCAAACTGCTAACTATTATTTGCGTTGGACTCCTGTAGCCAATGCAAGTGGTGCAGCTGGGTATTGGTTAGAGGCTATAATTGGTCATATCAAACTAACATACAATGGAGGTAATCGTTCGTTAGAAGTTGTTGACGATGAGAATATACTTAACTTCAACAATACAAAGTCAGAACAAGAAACTGACAATGTATATTATGATCTCTATGGTAGAAAAGTGATAAATCCTTTGCACGGAATCTTTATTAAGAATGGTAAGAAGGTGCTTATCAAATAGAGTTAGTTACCCATAAAATGTAAAAAAAGCAACTCCCAATCAGTGAACAAATTCACTATTGGGAGTTGTTATGTTTTGTGTGATTTTTATCTATTCTGTCAGTATACCTTCTGATTTCTCTTTTTCATCGAGTGCAATTGACCATCGCAGATAGAAGTATCCAATAACACCCGAAAGTGTCGACCCAATGAATATTCCAAGTTTAGCTTGTGTTAGTATGTCGGCATCGGTAAAAGCAAGCGATGCTACAAAGAGTGACATGGTGAATCCAATGCCGCCCATCATACCCATACCTATCATGGTGTGCCATGAACTGCCATGTGGTTTATCGGCAAGTTTGAGTTTTACAGCTATCCACGAAAATAGGCTAATACCTATTGTTTTGCCTAAGAATAAACTTACGGCAATGGCAACAGTAACGATTGAGAATACTTCGGGTTGCTGACCAACTGCATAATTGTAAACAACGACACCACTATTTGATAGAGCAAAGAGTGGCAGAACAATATAGTTTACAAACTCATGAAGCGAATTTTCGAGGTATTGTAGTGGGCTTTGTACGTGTTTTGTAAGGTTATGAATGGTTCGCACCGCATTTATCTGTCCAGAGTTGAGTACCACAGTGTGATTATGTCCTGTGCCAATGCTATTGAAACGTGGTAGTACATCACGAATACCTTCAACAAATTCAGTTGAGCGCAGTTTTGTACGCATAGGTATGGCAAGTGCAGTGAGCACACCTGCAATGGTTGAGTGTACGCCACTTTGTAGCAGTAACCACCACATTATAATACCAGATAGTAGGTATATATGTAATCTTCCAACATTGAATATATTGTTCAATATGAGTAGTGCTATAAATAGTGCGAGTGCTGCAAGTAAGTAGAATATTTGAATATTGGTGGTATAGAAAAGTGCTATTACGAGCACGCCACCTAAGTCGTCGACGATAGCAAGGGCTGTGAGGAATACCTTTAGTGATAGTGGCACTTTATCGCCCAACAAACTCAATATTCCTATTGAGAAAGCGATGTCGGTAGCCATTGGTGTGCCCCATCCATTGGCAGCCTCTCCTTCTAATCCAAAGCATTTATACAGGAATATGGGTACTATCATACCACCAACTGCAGCAAATATTGGCAATATAGCCATTTTAATATTGGCCAATTCGCCAGCAAGCATTTCGCGTTTTATTTCGAGTCCAGCCATGAGGAAGAAGACAGCCATAAAGCCATCGTTGATCCAGTGGATGGTGTGCATGTCGATGACAAAATCGTTGAGCGATAGATTGATGTGAACCTCTTCAAAAATGTAGTGATACAAGTCTTGAAACGGACTATTAGCCCAAATGAGTGCTATGGCACCTACACATAGAAGCATCAGACCACCATTAGATGAAATGCGCTCAAATGTTTTGAATGGGCGTTCAAATGCTTTTTCTAAATTACGGCGGCGCAACCTGCGCTCGGCCAATTTTCGGTCACGAGTTTTGTTTGGTTGTTGTGTTTTGTTCATCTTTTAGTTGTGTTTTCTGATTTTATATTAGAGTTTATGTCAACTTTGACTTAGTGCAAATTTGTTGGCAGCATTAAGCTTTTCGGGTGTCCCTACGTCAAACCAATATCTGTTCGATGCCAATGGTACTTCGCCAATGCGGTCGTCGGCAGCCACTTTAAGGTATGCTTCAATGATGGGAAATTTGTGCACAGGTAGCCAAAAACGTATCAAACCTTGTTCTATTACATGAAATCCGCAGAATGCCGATTCGTGCAATGTGCTTGTCTCCACCTCTTTGATGCGAGGCAAAATTTCATCACCTGTTTGTTTGTTGCGCCAACCCGACAAACGTCCGTTTTCGTCGAAAAGCAATTGGCGTGTCGAATTGCGTTCTTGCGTGAGCAGCGTTGCCGAGTTGCCACTATGCAGATGCAAATCGTAGAACCAACTTATTGACATATTGCAATATACATCGGCATTGCCAACTACAATAGGGCGGTCGTTGCCAAATAGGTCGAGTGCTTTTACTAATCCGCCTCCAGTATCGAGTAAAAAGTCGCTTTCATCGGATATGTGTATTGTTGTTTCAGGCCAACGTTGGCGATTAGTTTCAATATATTGTTTTATCTGTTCGGCAAAATGATGTACGTTGATAACCAATGTTTTCACTCCGCCCTGAACAAACTGTTCGATAGCATGTTCGAGTAGTGGTTTGCCACCAACTTCAACAAGGGCTTTGGGCTTGTTGTCGGTGTATGGAGCAAGGCGAGTGCCAAGTCCGGCTGCGAATATCATTCCGTTCATAGTGTTAGCTTGATTTTTATTGTGTTAATGTTCCCAATGTTTGAGTACCACTTCTATGTCGTATGTTTGTTTGAGCCATTGTGCTATTTGCTCAGCGCAGAAGACAGATCGATGTTGTCCACCCGTACAACCAAAATTGATTGCTAAATTAGTAAAACCACGTTCCATATATCGTTCAACACTCATGGCTACTAATTGTTTTATAGGTGTAATGAATGCGTCCATCTGCTCTTTTACATTAGCAAAGAAGTCGATAACTTCTTGGTCACGACCAGTTAGTTGCTTGTAGCGTTCGTATCGGCCTGGGTTGGGCAGTGCTCTACAGTCAAAAACGAAACCGCCACCATTGCCACTATTATCTGATGGTATGCCGTGTTTGTATGAGAACGAACTGACACTTACCTTTAATTTCGATGTATTAGCAATGCTCAATAACTGTTCAGATGTGGTTATGTTATTGAGCACTCGCATCAGTTCTGGGGTGTCGATGGGAAGTGGATGATTATCGATGATGCTGCTCATGTTTGCAAGTGCAAACGGTATGCTCTTCAAGAAGTGTGCTTTTTTTTCAAAGAATCCGCGATAGCCGTATGCGCCCATGGCTTGCATTATGCGAATGAGTACATAGCCATAGTAGTGCGTTTCGAACATTTCATCGCCCGTTTGTTTTATGTAGTGTTGTAGTAGTTCGTCGCGTATGGGTTGTGGAATGTCGGCTTTAGCATCGTAGAGGAGTGAGGCTACGTCGTAGTGTAATGCACCACGTCGACCTCCTTGATAGTCGATGAACCAAGGTTCGTTATCAACTATCATTATGTTTCGACTTTGAAAATCTCGATAGAGAAAACTATCGTGTGGGACTTCAAGTAAGAAGTCGATTAGCTTATTGTAGTCATTTTCAAGTGCTTGTTCGTCAAAAACGATGTGCGATAGTTTTAAGAAGTAGTATTTGAAATATTGCAAATCCCACATCATACTTTGTCTGTCGAATGCAGAGCGTGGATAACATTTGCTAAAGTCAATGGCTTTAGTTCCTTTGCTTTGTATTAGCGCTAATGAAGTGAGTACTTTTTTGTATATATCTTTAAGTTCTGGCGTAAATTGTCCATCGTTCTCTTTGCGCACGCGAGTCAGAAGTGAGTATAGTGTTTCGTTACCTAAATCTTGTTGCAGATAGACGCCATAGGCTAATTGCTGACCATATATTTCAGGTACATTTACTCCAGCCGAAAGTAGACTTTGGCTAAAACTTATAAATGCTTCATTCTCTTTTTGGTCAGCATTGTATACACCAATAGCACTAACATTGCCGTCAGATAACCTTACATAACGTCGGTTAGAACCCGATGGTGGTAAGTCGGTATGTTGAGTAGGTGTGTGTCCGCACCATTGACAAAAGAGGTCGCAAAGCAGACTTATTATTTGGTCGTTCATTTCGTAGCGTTGTTCAAAAAAAAGTGTGTTGTGTCGCAAAAGTCTGCATGTGCAGACAATGCAAAGGTAATCATAAATATGTAGTTATGTTCCTTTGTCGTGTTTATCGGATGCACCAATTCTGCGAAAAATATCATTTTTAGTGCATTTTTGTGTATGCAATTGTGTCAGAAGGTTGAATTGTTCGATAATCATTTCTATTTTTGCCGCTATGAATATCGATAAACCTCAAAAGAAACGTACGCCAGGTGCTTCGTTTAATGTGAAGCAAGAGGAGAGTGTAGAAGCCTTTTTGTCGCATGTGATGCAAGGTAAAAGCAAGACTTCGGTTAAGCAGTTATTGCAAAATGGAGCTATAGTGGCAGGGCATCGAGATGAGAATGGTAAGTGGCGTCAGCGCCCATTGAAACGTCTTAGCGATATGGTACATATGGGCGAAACCATTTTTGTTGGTAAGAAACCTGCTCCCGAGTTTAATATGCCCGATGGTTTGAAGGTGGCATGGGAAGATCGTTGGCTCATTGTGGTTAAGAAAGAAACTGGCTTACTCACAGTTGTTAATAAAGCAGAGCCTGTGCTTAGCGCTCAAACTTATCTCGACGCTTATATGCAGTTCAAAAAAGAGGGCGAGCGTGTGTATGTGGTGCATCGTATCGATCGTGATACATCAGGTGTGCTCTTGTTTGCCAAAAACGAAGAGACACAGTGGAAATTGCGCTCGAATTGGAACGAAGCAGTGCATAGCCGACGCTATATAGCTATTGTAGAGGGGTGTCCGAAGCA
>JBGUYH010000042.1:0-50654 GCA_045118595.1 Bacteroidales bacterium
TTATCAGCCTCGGTTATTATCCTACACCAAAACGCGACTATAAGTCGATGGATGCGTGGGCTACATGGAACTATACCGATGGTCAGAGCATTCGTGTGGTGGTTTACACCAATGCACCACAAGCTAAGCTCTTGCTCAATGGCAAAGAGGTAGGCGCAGCTAAGCCCTACGACGACGAAACGGGCATCATTTCGTGGGATATTCCTTACAGCGCAGGCAAACTAGAAGCTGTAGCACTTGATGCAAATGGCAACGAACAGTGTCGCACATACATACAAACATCTGCACGTCCAGCGGCACTCAAAGCACAAGTTGTAAACGATGGTATCAACCGCGAGCGTGGTGTTGCCATTGTGCGTGTAAGCATTGTTGATGAGGCTGGCGTTCCTGTAGTTATCGCCGACGATCTTATCGCATGCAAAGTAAGCGGCAATGGTCGTTTGCTTGGTCTCGAGGCAGGCAACAATGCCGATATGACCGACTACACCGACAACGAGCAACGTGCTTTCCGTGGTGAACTTACAGCCTACATCGAGGCTTGTGGCTCAACAGACAACATCGAAGTGGAGTTTACCGCGCCATGGCTTAGCGCAGCCAAAGCTGTGATAAGCGTTAAGTAAGCATCATACCTTACAATTTCATATATATACACACACACACTGACAACAACAGACAGTTATGATGAGCTGACCTTATGTGATATTGGGTCAGCTCTATTTTTTTTTATTGATGATTTTTGGTGAGATTATGAAAGTCTATATTAAGTATTAGGTTCTGACTTTCTTAAGAGGGATAATTCTCAGATTTTATAAGAGGGGGAACAATATCATTTGGGTGACCTATGGTAAAAATATGGAATTTCTACTCCTCAGTATACCACGAAGCATATAAGTGATAGTTGTTGGCTATGCGTGTTATTGTATCGGTCTTCTTTTCTGGACTCAATTCTTTCATTTTCTTAGCAGGTACTCCTGCATATATGCTATTAGCTTCTGTTTGTGTGCCAGTAGTGATTAAGGCATTGGCAGCCACAATTACGTTACTTTCTATAATAGCATTGTCGAGTACAGTTGAGCCCATACCAATCAGTACATCATCTTTTATTATTGCGCCATGTATAATAGCATTGTGTCCAACCGATACATTATTGCCTATTATAGTTTTCGAGCGTTCAAATGTAGCATGAATAACAGCTCCATCTTGTATGTTGCAGTTATTGCCAATGCGAATAGAGTTGACATCGCCCCGCAATACAGCTCCGAACCAAACACTGCAATTGTCGCCTATTTCAACATCGCCAATAATGGTAGCATTAGGTGCAATGAAGCAGTTGTTTCCAATTTTAGGCGTATGCCCGCGCAATGACATGATGATTGGTTCGGTCATAGTTGAATTGTTAGCTATTTATCTGTCGTTGTATATAATGTGTGAGAACATCGATAGCTTTTTCGTTATGCCCACCTTGTGGTATGATGAGGTCGGCAAAGCGTTTTGATGGTTCGATGAACTGTAAATGCATAGGTTTTACGGTCTCTTGGTAATGTGCAAGTGCAGTTTCGGCGGTGCGACCACGTTCCACAATATCGCGTAGTATGATGCGAGCCAAACGATCGTCACCATCAGCGTCTACAAATACTTTTATATCCATCAAATCGCGTAGCTCTGGGTTTGAGAGCACCAATATACCTTCTACAATCATCACCTCTTTAGGTTCAACGTGTATGGTTCGTTCGCTACGTGTGCATGTTATGTACGAGTATATAGGCTGTTCAATGGGTGAGCCTTGTTTGAGTTTGCGAATGTGGTCGATGAGAAGCGAAAATTCAATTGCGTTAGGGTGGTCGAAGTTGATACGTTTGCGATCTTCCATCGGAATATGACTACTATCGTAGTAATATGAGTCTTGCGAAATAATCGACAGTTGATCTTTGTTAATGCGTTCTGTGATCTTGTTCACAACTGTTGTTTTGCCCGAGCCCGAGCCACCGGCTATACCTATTGTCAGCATAATGTGTATTTGGTAATTTGACAACGCAAAATTAGCTAAAAAACGGCAATAGTTCTTATCTTTGCTCACTGAAAAAAAAGTGCTAATTCATTATGATAAAAACATTTCTCGCTATATTACCCATTGTAGGCATTGCTATATTATTTATGGCTGTGCGTATTGTGCTGAAAAAAGGTGGCACCTTCCATTCACAACATATTGGTCAAAGTAAGGCCATGCGTGAGCGTGGTATTCGTTGTGTTCAGTCGATGGATAAGATTGAACATGCCTCAAAGTTGAATGTTAGCGAAGATATGCTTAGTTGATTTTTTTAGAGTATGGGAAAAGATAATCAGAAGACAACGCAAATTTCGTTTTTTAATCGCTATGCCGATATTATAGCTTATGCCTTGACTGCTCTGACGTTTATTGTTGGAGCGCTAATTTTTAATGTGCGTGTAGATGAAGGTGGCGATGATAGTACATATATAACGCGTGCTATCGATTTAGTTGAAAACGGGACATATCCGACCTATCAAGGTCCGTTATATCCTATGTTTTTGGCGCTGTTTGTGACCATATTCGGTGCCCGACTAATGCTGCTAAAACTAACATCATTGGTGTTATTAACAGGTGCACAATATCTATTTTATCGCATATTGAAGAATCGTATAGGGGTTCGTGCTATTTTTGCTGTTATGGCACTGATGAGCATTAATTCCATTGTGCTCTTCTTCGGTAGTATGACGTATTCAGAGGCACTGTTTACTGCTATTGAATATCTCTTTATGGGAGCTATGATGCGTTGCGCCGATTCTAGCTATGAAACGCGGCTCAAGGAGGCTATTGGTACTTTACCCGCTGCTGTTCTTGTTGTGTTAGCCTATTTAGTTCGTACGGTAGGTTTCGGTTTTGGCTTGGTAGGTATAGTCTATTTGTGCATACAACGCAAGTTTACTCGCGTAGCTATGTTTGTTGGGGCTATGGTGCTAACATTGGGTGTTTGGATTGGAGTGCGAACCATGGTGTGGGGCGAAGTTAAGAGCGATAATCGACAGATAGAGTCGCTTATGCAAGTGCATCCTTATCAAGTGGAAGACGGACAAGAGACACTTGTGGGGTATGCTGGTCGTGTGGTTGATAATTCAAAGCTATATATATCAAAGCATTTGATGCGCATTGTCGGACTCCGAAAGACCGACGATCGTGGACAGAGTGGGGCGATAACTATAGTGTTCTATGCACTATTTATTTTTGGAGCATATAGAGCATGGCGTCGTCGGAATAATGCTCTGATATTACTCTCTATTTCATCGGTTATAATGTTGGGTATCACATTTGTTGTGTTGCAAGCATTGTGGGATCAAGTTCGACTTATAGTGCCTTATGTGGCACCTGCACTTATGATTGTATTATATGGCGTGATGGAACTTTTGCGCATTATGTCTGAACGCTTAGCTCCTGTCATTATGGCGTGCATTGTGGGATTATGTTGTATGCTTGTATTGTCACAGACAGTATCGAAAATAGATTTATCAACACTAAAGCGCAACATATCTGGCGATATTCTCTATGGTTATACCCCAGATTGGTACAACTATCTGAGCGTGTGCCAAGTAGTTTATGATCAGTTACCAGAAGGTTCATATGTGGCATGTCGTAAGCCTAATATGGCACGCATCTATTCTGGTGGACATAAATTCTTTGGCATATATAACTTCACCACAGAAGATGCTGATGAACTTCTCGATAACCTTCGTAATCATAATGTAACGCATGTTATTGTGGCAAGTTTACGTCGTGACCCAATGATACCTCGCGATCAAGTTATCAATACCATACATCGATATATGAAGTTTATCATCGATAAGTATCCGAACACATTTGAGCTATGCGGTCGTTGCGGTGACGATGATAATGAACCATCGTTCCTATTCCGCGTCAACTACAACTATGTTGATGCTATGCGCCAACAACAAACGGTAGGGGAGGAGCGCAACGATGAATAATACAATGCTTAGTTATTTCACCAAAGCTGCAAATGGGTGGCGAGCCTATCGTCAAAAACGTTCGTACTATTGGGATTCAATAACCAACTATTGCAATTACTTCATCCATCCTGCTGATAGTGTGCTTGAAGTAGGATGTGGAACAGGTGAACTTATTGGTAAGGTGAATGGCACTCGCAAAGTAGGTATCGACTTTTGTGCCCCCCTGATAAAACAAGCCATCGAGAGTCAACCTAATGTTGAGTTCCATGTTATGGAGGCTGAGAACATAACACTTTCTGAGACATTCGATGTGGTGATAATATCAAATCTCATTGGCTTTGTCGATGATGTTGAACTTGTCTTTAATCAAATTCGCAAAGTGTGCACGCCACGCACTCGAGTTATTGTAACATCATATAACAGATTGTGGGAACCTCTTATCGGTTTTGCTGAAGCCATTGGCATAAAACGTCGCACACCAATGCAAAATTGGATTTCACGGCACGATCTAATTAATTTACTCTATTTAGCTGGCTTTGAAACATACCGAGCTAATAGTAGTATGCTTATGCCGTTCAACATACCGATAATTTCAACCATTTGCAATCGCATATTATCACATTTGCCAATTTGTAATTGGTTCAATCTCAATAACTATATTTTTGCTCGTCCTATGCCCGTTGACGAAGGGTGGGAACATAAATATAGTGTTACGGTGCTTGTTCCGGCACGCAACGAGAGTGGCAACATACGTGCAGCAGTAGAACGCATTCCCGATATGGGTAGCCATACCGAAATAATTTTTGTCGAAGGAAATTCTACTGATGATACATGGCAAACCATACAGCAAGTACAGCACGAATATGCTGGTAGGCGCGATATAAAAATATGTCAGCAAGAGGGCAAAGGTAAAGGCGATGCAGTGCGCAAAGGGTACTCAATAGCAACGGGCGACGTGCTAATGATTCTCGATGCCGACCTTACTGTACCACCTGAAGATTTGCCAAAATTTTACCATGCGATAGCTACTGGTAAAGGCGAATTTATCAATGGTGTTCGACTTGTCTATCCAATGGAGGATGGTGCAATGCGTACACTCAACACTATTGGTAACCACTTCTTTAGTAGCTTATTCTCGTGGATTCTTGAGAGTCCGATAAAAGATACATTGTGTGGTACAAAGGTTATGTTCCGTACCGATTGGCTAAAACTATCAGAAGGGCGTAAATTCTTTGGCGATTTCGATCCATTTGGCGATTTCGATATGCTTTTTGGCGCATATAAACTCAATCTTAAATTAGTCGATTTGCCTATTCGCTATCGTGAACGTAAATATGGAACAACCAATATATCGCGTTTCAAACATGGTTTGTTGCTCTTGAAAATGAGCGCTTTCGCAGCTACTAAAATACGTTTTAGATAAGAAAAATACTATGTCGAAAAAAATAGCCATATTCCCTGGAGCATTCGACCCATTTACCATCGGACACGAAAATATAGTGTTGCGTGGTCTGAATATATTCGATGAGATAATAGTTGCCATAGGTGTCAATAGTGAGAAAAATTGCTGTTTTAGCATTGCACAACGCCTCGAACACATTCGTCTCGTCTTTGCCGATGTTCCCAATGTAAGTGCCGATAGTTATACCGGACTTACTGTCGACTATGCAAAGCAAGTTGGTGCTACACATATATTGCGTGGCATACGCACAGCAGCCGACTTTGAATATGAGCGCGCCATAGCACAAGTAAATAGGCAGATGAGTGGTATCGATACAGCGTTCTTACTTACAACACCAGAGCATACGCCAGTTAATAGCACAATAGTACGCGACATATTGCGTCATCATGGCGATGCATCAATGTTCTTGCCTGAAAAACTCCGACATCTATCGTTATGAAATATTTTTTGCATAAAATACACCTCGTTATTGTTATTATAATGCTCACATTGTCATCGGCACAAGCTGGAACAGTGCGTTTGCATGGCGTAGCAGAAGATTATTCAGGGTATCACATTGAAATATATCGTTATGCCGATTACATAACGCGTATGCGTGAATTGGTCGGCGTGGTTATGGTTGATAGCTTAGGACAATTCGACTACACATTTGAGTCGGGTAATGTAGAATACGTCTTTCTCGATCTTAGCTCCTATAGGGCTCATATCTACACCGAACCTGGCACCGACTATGAAGTGGCGTTACCACCATTCCGTCCTCGTCCCGATGCCGACCGTTTCAATCCTTTTTATCAACCCGAAGATATTGAGCTAGGCATCATTAATAGCACAGGTTGCTTAAACGAGGCCATTCGTAACTACGATCAGTATTTTAATTCGCAATATCATCGCAATGCTGTCGATATGGTTCGGTCGCGCAACATAAAAAAAGCCGATGAAATAATAGCCCAATGCGATTCAGTGGCTGCTAAGCAACATTGTGAGCACCCCTATTTCAAAGAGTATGTCAAATATCGAGAAGCACAAATATACGCTACACCTCGTTTGCGTTCGGTACGTACCGTTATTCAGCAAAAATTCGCACACGAAGATGTAGCCTACTCTGTTCCTTCTTATTGGGATGCGTTAGGACTTATCGGACAAAGTTTTATAGCTTCCCATGTGCGCACAAAACATGGGTCGCACCTAAAAGAAGCGTTAGGTTATCAGCCTCTCTCGTTTGCCGATCTTAGCGATGCTATGCTCAACGATACTGTGTTTTCTAACACCGAAATGCGTGAAGCTGTATTGCTCAAAGGTATCTACGACGGATTCTATACGGGCTATTTCGGTAGCGGACTGACCGACACGCTTCTTATTACAGCTACCAATCAAGCCTCTTGTCCACAGTCTAAAAAGATAGCTTTCGACATTTTGCAGAAGAAAAATCGCCTTAAGCCAGGTACTATGGCTCCCGATTTTGTTTTGCTCGATACCGAAGGTAGAGAACGCTCGCTCTCTGATTTTCGCGGAAAATTTGTCTATTTAGCTTTCATGCATACGCAAAACTATAGTTGTATGAAGGATATGCCAGCACTCTCAGGCATACAACGTAAGTACAAACGCGACATGATTGTGGTCGGAATAATGACCGATGAAGAGAGCGATAAATTGGATAGCTATTTTGGCAAAAAGAAATTGGAGTGGACAATGCTTTCATATAACATTATGCAGAGTGTTGTTCTCGACTATGGCGTCGAATCGTTGCCTTCATATTTCATCATCGACCCTGATGGACGCATTGCCATATCACCCGCACCAGCTCCATCTGAGAATTTCGAAAGCGTGATAGCTGGTGAAATGAAACGGTATAAGAGTGAAAAACTACGCCGACGTCCTCAGAAAGAGAAGACAATATATGATATTGTGAATTATAGCTATTAAGCAATTGTTATGGTAAGAGCTGAATCAATACGCAAATCGTTTGGTGAACTTGAAGTTCTGAAAGGTATCGATTTGCACATAGGCAAGAGCGAGGTGGTGTCGATTGTTGGGGCGAGTGGTGCTGGTAAAACAACACTTTTGCAGATATTGGGCACGCTCGATAAACCAACCTCAGGTATGGTTAGCATCGATGGTACAAACATAAGTGCGCTCTCTGAACGTCAATTGTCTGATTTTCGCAACAAACATATAGGTTTCGTATTTCAGTTTCACCAACTACTGCCCGAGTTTACCGCCATCGAAAATGTGATGTTACCTGCTCTCATTGGTGGAGCTAATAAGCACGATGCATATAAACAAGCGCAAGAACTACTCACATTCCTTTCATTGTCTGATCGTATCGAGCATAAGCCATCTGAAATGAGTGGCGGTGAAAAGCAACGTGTAGCTATAGCTCGAGCACTCATTAATAAACCCTCGGTTGTCTTTGCCGACGAACCATCTGGTAATCTCGATTCACATAATGCAGAAGAATTACAACGTCTATTCTTCTCATTACGAGAACAATACGGGCAAACTTTTATAATTGTGACTCATGATATGCATCTTGCAGCCATGTGTGACCGTATGATAAAGATAAAAGATGGACTTGTTGTTGAAGAGTAGCAATAACGAACATAATATTTAGGTGTTGTTGCACTTCGGAAATAATCAATATTCATTTTTTATTTGTAATTTGTTGTTCATAATTCGTAATTCATAATCTTTTTATATATTCGCACTCCATAAAATACAGTGAAACTAAAGTCAGTAACAATAATCAGATAACATTATGTATTGGACATTGGAATTGGCCTCAAAGCTTGAAGATGCTCCTTGGCCTGCAACAAAAGATGAGCTGATCGATTATGCATCGCGCTCAGGTGCTCCGCTCGAGGTAATCGAAAACCTTCAAGAGATTGAAGACGAAGGTGAAGTGTTTGAGAGTATTGAGGATATTTGGCCTGATTACCCAAGCAAAGAGGACTTCTTTTTTGACGAAGAAGAGTATTAATATGTCGTCATCTGACATATGCCAAGTGGCATAGCGTCTCCCCCCCAACTTTGACGGACATAAAAAAAGAGATAAAGCAGTGTGTATGAAACTAACGTTTATGCACACTGCATTTATTTTCTTTAAAAGAAAGGAATCTACATTTTGAATTCATAAATCTAATATATCACTATCGTATGAAAGCAATCTATCAGTTGAAACGAATTAGTGTCACAATGATGCTATTCGTTCTAACACTCTTGGGCGTTACGCAAGTCAATGCGCAAGATGTTAATGTAAAAGGGCGTGTAACAAGCGCAACCGATGGACTACCACTTCCTGGTGTTGCTGTTGTGGTGAATGGTACAACCGTAGGTACCGTTACCGATGGCGAGGGTAACTACTCTATTATGTGTGCCCCCGATGCCCAACTTCTGTTCTCTTTCATTGGTTTCGACCTTGAAGAAGTTATGGTCAATGGCCAAACAACCATTGATGTAGTGATGCTTGAGAGTCTTGAAATGCTTCAAGATATCGTCGTAATTGGTTATGGTACTATGAAGAAAAAGGATGTGACCAGTTCTATCACAAGCGTCTCGGCTAAGGATTTGAACCAAGGTGTATATACGAGTCCTGCTCAGCTTTTGCAAGGCAAGGTGCCTGGCCTCGTAATTTCTGACACGAGCGACCCTAACGGCGCACCGTCAGTAGCTATGCGTGGTGCATCATCTTTACGTGATGGTTCAGATGGTGTAGCAATGCAACCTTACTATGTGATAGATGGTATTCCTGGTGCAAGCCTCGCACTTGTTGCTCCACAAGATATTGAGAGCATCGATGTTTTGCGCGATGCTTCGGCTACTGCCATCTATGGTTCGAAGGCTGCCAACGGTGTCATCATAATTACCACAAAGAAGGGTAATAAAGAGGGCAAGACAAATGTTAACTATAGCGGTTATGTGGCTTTCGACAATGCTTTGAAAACGCTGGATATGATGTCGGCCGACGAACTGCTGAACTATGCGAAAGAGAATGGTGTTGACCTATCAGCCTTCTACGACGTAAATCATCCATACGACACCAATTGGCAGGATGAGGTATTGCGCACAGGTGTAAGCAATAGCCATAGTGTATCGATAAATGGTGGTAATAAGACTACTCAGTATAGTGCTTCGATTAACTATATTGAAAAGCAAGGTGCTTTGCTCGGTACAAATATGGATCGTTTGAATGCTCGTACATTCTTGAAAACAACGACACTGAAAGAGCATCTCGATATTTCGTTCAATGTTAATGCTAGTGTTACGAACCATCGTGCTGGTGCTACAGGAGGAAAAGGTGAGAGCGTTATCGATGCGGCATGCTACTACTTGCCACTTGTGCCAGTGAAGAACGAAGATGGTACGTGGTATAGCAACACCACCATTTCACAAAACTACAATCCACTCTCAATGGTTTATGAAGATGTATATCGAACTCGCGAAAAACGTCTCCAAGGTTCAGGCGCTATGACGCTTCATATTATTGAAGGATTGAATTGGAATGCTAATGTGTCGTACCAAACTCAGCAGTGGATTTGGAACTTCTACAACTCAACCCAAACACAGTTACCAAGTGTATCTACTCGTAATGGTCAGGCAGAACGTAAGACTACGGAGGATAATCGTAAGTCGTTTGAAACATACGTAAACTACAACAAAACTTTTGCAGATGACATGCATAAGATAGACCTCATGGCTGGTTACTCTTGGGAACAAGACGACATTGCCGATGGTTTCGGTTTGAAGGTTTACAATTTCTACAACGACAATACTACATACTACAACCTCAACTTAGCTAATAAGATGGACATTGATGGTGGTATCATTGGCTATGCTCCTTATTCGCTACGTATGATTTCGTTCTATGGTCGTGTGAACTATTCATTCAATAGCAGATATTTGTTACAAGCTACAATGCGTCGCGATGGTTCATCGGCATTTGGTAAAAACAATCGTTGGGGTACATTCCCTGCAGTCTCTGCTGCATGGCGTATAATTGATGAGGATTTTATGGTAAATCAGAATCTGTTTAGCGACTTGAAGCTTCGTGCTGGCTATGGTGTTAGTGGTAACTCGCTTGGCTTCGATGCCTACACCGCTATCGAGACTTATGGTCAGACTGGTTGGTTTAACTATACAGATCCTGTTACTGGCGAAACATCGCAGTATCGTACTATTGCTGCTACTAAGAATGCCAATCCTGACCTTAAATGGGAACGTACAAGTATGCTTAATGTAGGTCTCGATTTCGGTTTCTTCGGTAATCGCTTGACTGGTACCATCGAATACTACGACAAAGAGACAACCGACCTTATCTTTGATTACTCTGTTAGTACAAACCGTTATCCATACGGTTGGATGACAGCTAACGTTGGTAGCATAAGCAATAAAGGTATAGAGTTAACTCTTACAGGTGTACCTATTGAACGTGACGACTTCCGTTGGAATACCACTTTCAATATCTCGCATAATAAGAACGTAGTTGAAAAACTTTCAAACTCTACATACTCTGTAGATTATATTGACAAAGCCAATCCTGACGTACCAGGCGCAACACCAGCACACCAAGTTCAGCGTATTTCTGAAGGTAAACCTCTTGGTCAGTTCTACTTGTGGGAGTGGGCAGGTTACGATGAGGATGGTAAATCTGTATTCAACGACTACGATGAGGATGGAAATCTTGTTGGTACAACCGACTCACCTGACGATGGCGACCGCCGCGAACATGGTTGTGCACAACCAAAGATTACATTCGGATGGAATAATACCTTTACATATAAGAAGCTAACACTCGATATGTTCTTCCGTGGTACTGCAGGTAATAAGATTTACAACGCTACACGTAACTATTACAACTGCGTAACTCTTATGAATACAGGTAAGAATATGCTTAGTGAAGTAGCTACTATGCAGAAGGCAACAGATTTGCGTTCACATACCCCATCAGATCGCTATTTGGAGAATGGTAGCTATTTGCGTTTGGCAACTCTTACACTAAGCTACAACCATGGTAAAATAGGCGATTGGGTAGAAAATGTTAAGGTTTATGCCACTTGCAACAACGTATTCACTATCACTAAGTATGAAGGTCTTGACCCAGAAGTGTCGTTGGGTGGTTTGGAACCAGGTGTCGATTGGCGTAATAGCCACTATCCACGCACACGTAGCTTCATTCTTGGTATAGACGTTACATTCTAAAAAAGAAAGGAGACATAATTATGAAACCTATATATATAGCAATCCCAGCGCTTGCACTTACTTCTGTGGCTTGTACCGACCTCGATGTCGATGTTAAGTCTATTTACACTGAATATCCTACATCGGAAATAGCATTGGCAGCTAAAACCAACTCTGCATATTATGCATTCCGTGGTGTGCTTGGCCGTCGCTACGATGAAGGCGTTTCGTGCAATTCCGATGAATATACAGCAATATGTTTTGATGGTGACTATCTTAATGGTCGTGAAATGTCTTATTTCTCTGTCCATCAGATAAATCCAGATGCTTGCAAAAACCAATTGAATGTCTATAATGATATTCAGACAGGTATAACAAACTGCAATAGAGTAATACTCGAAATCGGTTCTAATGATGGCGATGCAAGTATCATAGCTCCACTACGTGCAGCTCGTGCTTTCTATACATTCTTGTTGATGGATTTGTGGGGCGATACTCCAATTCTCGACCACATTCCTGAAGAAAACGAGGAAGTTGTGCGTTCGCCACGTGCCGATGTTGCAAAATGGATAGAATCGGAACTACTCGAAGTGCGCGATAACTGTTCAAAAGAGATTACGGTATCTACATACGGTACACCAACCTATTGGATGTGTAATGCACTTTTGGCTAAACTCTATATCAATTGGAATGTCTATACCAAAGATGTAACAAGTTCAAGCTGGTCAGCTGACGATGCTAATGAAAAACTCAACGCTTGCATTGCTGTTTGCGATGAGATTATCGAATCTGGTCTCTTCGACCTTAGCGACGACTATAAGACCAAGTTCATGCACGATAATGGCTGGAAGATCAAAGATTTCATCTATGCAATGCCTTATGATGCTGTTACACAAACAGGTCTAACATACTCACGTTTCCGTACATGGCGTCAGGGACAAAAGGATAATGGTTTTTACTCTATTCCTTTGTCAGGTTCATTAGGTGGTAATATGACGCTTACGCCTGAGTTCGTGTCACTCTTTACTCTCGAAGGCGACCGTCGTAACGACTGTATAGCAGGTGATGCTACACAAGATTCTACGCTCATCTATCAATACGATGCCGTAACTGGTGAAAAGACCAATGTGGTCAACCTCTATAAGAACACTGATGAGGTCTATTTCCACAAAAATATCACACTTAAGGTTGAAGATATGGACCTGAATACAGGTAAAGATCTTAAAGGTTGGACTCAGGGCTATCGCTCTATCAAGTTCTTCCCTTATGTTTCTGAGGTCAATGATCATGATCGTAACATGAGCAACGATGTGCCTATCTTCCGCTATGCCGATATTTTATTGGAAAAAGCCGAGGCTATTGTTCGTGGTGGAACTGCCACTCGTGGTGATAATCCAATGAGTCTCTTCAACCAGATTCGTGAATATGTACACGCACCGCTCCTCACTGCAGAGCCTACACTTCAAGATATTCTTGATGAGCGTGGTCGTGAGTTCCTCGATGAACACTGGCGTCGCAACGACCTAATTCGTTTCGGTCAATTTGAGAACGATTGGGGCTTTAAGTATTTGAGTGCTACATCAAAAGAACCATACAATCGTTTGTGGCCAATTAGCACAGAAGTACTCAATCTTAATACAAACTGGAAACAAAATGCAGGCTATTAAGTGACTAATTGCCGTTAATAAAAAGAGAGTCAGTCCTCAAAATTGTGGATTGACTCTCTTTTTTATTGCCATACGAACATAGGCGATTTTGTAGAAGTACGATTGTGATTAATAGTTATTAGGTGTAGTTAAGCAATGTGATATAGAGAATTAGTAAATAACGTTAAAAATAAAATGGCTATATCTAAGTGCTTGTTTATTAGATAATAAATAACTATCTTTGCGCGATAAAAATTGTGCAGATACTGATTGAAAAGTATAAAACATTGATAATCAGTGCTGTATAATATAGTTAAAATTTATACACTAAAAAACAATTATGCCAACAATTCAGCAATTAGTGCGCAAAGGTCGCATTAAGCTCGAGGACAAGAGCAAATCGCCAGCTCTTGGATCATGTCCTCAAAAGCGTGGTGTTTGTGTGCGTGTGTACACTACTACGCCTAAGAAGCCTAACTCAGCGATGAGAAAGGTAGCTCGTGTACGTCTTACTAATGGAAAGGAAGTGAATGCTTACATTCCAGGTGAGGGTCATAACCTTCAGGAACACTCGATTGTACTCGTTCGTGGTGGTCGTGTAAAGGACCTTCCTGGTGTACGTTATCACCTTGTTCGTGGTACTCTTGATGCATCGGGTGTAGACGGTCGTAATCAACGTCGTTCTAAGTACGGTGCTAAGCGTCCAAAAGCTGGTAAGACAGCAGCTAAGAAATAATTAAAATAGAAAGTTAATTTTGGCGAGTTTTGTTTGTCGTTGTATGTCGGTTGAGTAAACAATGTAGATTGTTGAAGACTGAAACAGCTGATGAAGAAAACTGATAAACAAAAAAAGAAAATGAGAAAAGCAAAACCAAAAAAGAGAATAATTCTCCCAGATCCTAAGTTCGGAGATGTTCTTGTAACACAATTCGTCAACAACCTTATGGTTGACGGTAAGAAATCGATTGCATTCGGCATTCTTTATGATGCACTTGATCTCGTAGCTCCAAAGGCAGAAAAAGAGGGTAAACCAGTTCTTGAGTTCTTCAAGAAAGCATTGGAAAATATTACTCCTTCAGTTGAGGTTAAGAGCCGTCGTGTAGGTGGTGCAACATTCCAGGTTCCTACTGAAATTCGCCCAGAGCGCAAGGTTTCTTTGAGTATCAAGAATATGATTCTCTTCTCTCGTAAGCGTTCTGGTCACTCAATGTCAGAGAAGCTTGCGGCTGAAATTGTTGCAGCATACAATAACGAAGGTGCAGCCTTCAAGAAGAAGGAAGATATGCACAAGATGGCAGAAGCTAACCGTGCATTCGCTCACTTCAGATTTTAACCAATAAGACTTTAACACTATGGCAGATTTGCATTTGACCCGCAATATCGGTATCATGGCGCATATCGATGCAGGCAAGACAACAACTACTGAGCGTATCTTGTTCTACACTGGTATTACTCACAAAATTGGTGAGGTACACGATGGCGCAGCTACCATGGACTGGATGGAGCAGGAACAGGAGCGTGGTATTACAATTACCTCAGCTGCTGTTACTACAAACTGGAAGTACAAGGATAAGAACTATAAGATTAACATTATAGACACCCCGGGTCACGTTGACTTCACAGTTGAGGTTGAACGTTCACTTCGTATCCTCGATGGTGCAGTGGCTCTTTATTGCGCAGTAGGTGGTGTACAGCCACAGTCTGAGACCGTATGGCGTCAGGCAAGTAAGTATGGCGTACCTCGTATCTGCTTCGTAAACAAGATGGACCGTAGCGGTGCTAACTTCTTCGAAGTAGTTCGTCAGATTAAAGATGTACTTCATGCAAACCCTGTGCCTGTAGTTATTCCTATCGGTGCAGAAGAGACATTCGAAGGTGTTGTTGATCTTACAACAATGACTGAAATAGTTTGGACTGATCATGCTGACCTTGGCTCAACATTCGAACATCGTCCTATCCGCGAAAGCTTGCAAGCTGAAGCAGAAGAGTGGCGTGCTAAACTTGTTGAGGCAGTAGCTGAGTCAGATGAGGCTCTTCTTGATAAGTTCATGGAAGATCCAAACTCGATTACCGAAGATGAAATACTCAACGCACTTCGTGTAGCAACTATCAACCAAACCATCAACCCAGTACTCTGCGGTTCTTCGTTCCGCAACAAGGGTGTTCAGCGTTTGCTCGATGCTGTTGTTTCGTTCCTCCCTTCTCCTATGGATATTCCACCAGTTGAGGGTACAGATCCAAACACAGGCGAGACTGTTACTCGTAAGCACGATGAGAAAGAGAAGCTCGCAGCTCTTGCATTCAAGATCGCTACTGACCCATTCGTAGGTCGTTTGGCATTCATCCGCGTTTACTCGGGCAACCTTGAAGCAGGCTCGTACGTATTCAACACACGTTCGGGTAACAAAGAGCGCATCTCTCGTTTGTATCAGATGAAGTCAAATACT
Source organism: Bacteroidales bacterium (assembly GCA_045118595.1). Classification (GTDB taxonomy): domain Bacteria; phylum Bacteroidota; class Bacteroidia; order Bacteroidales; family Marinilabiliaceae; genus W3P20-009. The sequence continues at coordinate 15,708 of JBGUYH010000042.1, forward strand.
CAGATACCTAAGGATATTATCGGAGCAGGTGATATAGGTGCAGCTGTTGGTTTCAAAGATATCAAGACAGGTGATACACTCTGTGCAGAGGATGCACCTATCGTACTTGAATCGATGGAATTCCCAGAGCCAGTGATTGGTGTATCTGTTGAACCTAAGACTCAGAAAGATAATGAGAAGATGATTGCTGCTCTCTTGAAGTTGGCTGAGGAAGATCCAACATTCCGCTTCCACACTGACGAAGAGACTGGTCAGACAGTTATCGAAGGTATGGGTGAGCTTCACCTCGACATTATCATCGACCGTATGAAACGTGAGTTCAAGGTTGAATGTAATCAAGGTAAGCCTCAAGTATCATATCGTGAGGCAATCAACGGTACTGTTGAACATCGCGAAGTGTTCAAGAAGCAGACTGGTGGTCGTGGTAAGTTCGCCGACATTATCGTTCGTATCAGCCCAGTTGACGAAGGTAAGACAGGTCTTCAATTCGTTAACGAGGTTAAAGGTGGTAATGTGCCTAAGGAATTCGTTCCAGCAGTTGAAGCAGGTTTCAAAGACGCTATGAAGAATGGTGTTCTTGCAGGTTACGAAGTAGAAAACCTCAAGGTAACTCTTCTCGATGGTTCGTTCCATCCAGTTGACTCTGATGCACTTTCATTCGAACTTGCAGCACGTCAGGCGTTCAAAGAGGCTTGTGCAAAGGCAAACCCAGTTCTTCTCGAACCTATCATGAAGGTAGAGGTTGTTACTCCAGACGAATACATGGGTGATATCATTGGCGACCTTAACAAGCGCCGTGGTCAAATCGAAGGTCAGGAGCACAAGAACGGTGCTTTGATTATCAAAGCTAAGGTGCCTTTGGCAGAACTCTTCGGTTATGTGACAATCTTGCGTACTATTTCATCAGGCCGTGCAACACAGTCTATGGAATTCAATGAGTATGCTGAGGTTCCACGTCAGATAGCTAAGGAAGTATTGAAGGAAGTTAAAGGTCGCGAAGATCTTCTTTAATAATTGAAAAAAAGGTGACGGGTTAGCGAATGACTCTTAATCCGTCACTTTTAAATAATAAGTATAATTTAAAAATAAAATGAGTCAGAAAATTAGAATTAAGCTTAAGTCTTATGACCACAACTTGGTTGATAAGTCAGCCGAGAAGATCGTAAAGACAGTGAAGAGCACTGGCGCAGTAGTTAGCGGTCCTATTCCTCTACCTACCAACAAGCGCATATTCACCATCTTGCGTTCTACATTCGTCAACAAAAAATCGCGTGAGCAGTTCCAACTCTCATCGTTCAAGCGTCTGATCGACATCTACAGCTCGACATCAAAGACAATTGACGCCCTCATGAAGCTCGAACTTCCTAGCGGTGTTGAAGTTGAGATTAAGGTGTAGTCTTTTCCGACCACAAGTAAGGTTATAAAGAAAGAACAATTCAATTTTAAAAATTAAAGCAATGCCAGGATTAATTGGAAAGAAAATCGGAATGACATCCGTTTTCAGTGCCGAGGGTAAGAGCATACCATGCACTGTTATCGAAGCTGGCCCATGCCATGTTACGCAGGTTAAAACTGTGGAAACCGATGGCTACGAAGCTATTCAGCTCGCTTATGACGAGAAGAAAGAGAAGAACACTACTGCTCCTATGGTAGGTCACTTCAAGAAAGCAGGTGTAGCTCCTGCTCGCAAATTGGTCGAATTCTCTGGTTTCGACAAAGAGATGAACCTCGGCGATGTTGTCGACGTTAACATTATCGAAGAAGATTCGTTTGTTGACATCGTAGGCATCTCGAAAGGTAAAGGTTTCCAAGGTGTAGTTGGTCGTCATGGTTTTGGCGGTGTAGGTTGCCAAACTCACGGTCAGCATAACCGCTTGAGAGCCCCCGGTTCGGTAGGTGCATCATCTTATCCATCACGTGTGTTCAAAGGCATGAGAATGGCAGGACGCACTGGCGGCGATCGTGTAAAGGTTGAAAACCTGAGAGTTATTAAAGTCATTCCTGAGAGCAACATCCTTGTTGTTAAGGGTTCTGTTCCAGGATGCAAGGGTTCATATTTAATTATTGAGAAATAATGGAACTGAGCGTATTAAATAAGGAAGGTAAAGAAACCGGTAAGAAGGTCGTATTGCCAGAGTCAGTTTTCGGAGTTGAGCCAAATGACCATGCGATATATCTTGATGTGAAGCAGTTCTTGGCTAATCAGCGTCAGGGTACACACAAGGCAAAAGAGCGTGCCGAAAACGCACATAGTACTCGTAAGATAAAGAAACAAAAAGGTACAGGTGGTGCACGTGCAGGTTCGTTGAAGTCGCCAGTGTTTATCGGTGGTGGTCGTATATTCGGTCCTCGCCCACGCAACTACTCATTCAAACTCAACAAGAAACTAAAGCAACTCGCACGTTTCTCAGCTCTTAGCTACAAGGCAAAAGAGCAGTCAATAGTTGTAGTTGAAGACTTTACATTCGAGTCGCCAAAGACAAAAGAATTTGTCGCATTCAAGAACAATATCAAAATAGCTGAAGGCGCACGTTCTTTGGTTGTTTTGCCAGATTACGACAAGAACATCTATCTTTCGGCTCGCAACGTACAACGCAGCGAAGTTACTATAGCTTCGAACCTCAACACTTACGAGGTAATGAAAGCTAAGACTCTCGTATTGTTCGAAAGTACAATTGAGCAGTTTAATAATCTTGTAAACGCATAAGGAGGGTATAGATAATGGGTATAATAGTTAAGCCTCTTGTAACAGAGAAGCAGACAAAGATTACCGAGAAATTCAGCAATCGTTATGGTTTCGTTGTCCTCCGTACTGCGGATAAGACCGAGATCAAAAAGGCTGTTGAGGAGCTCTATGGCGTGACTGTAGTTAAGGTCAATACGCTTATCTCTCCGGCCAAGCGTAAGAGCCGTTACACCAAAGCTGGTGTCATCGAAGGACGTGTTCCTTCTTACAAGAAAGCCATTGTTACATTGGCAGAAGGCCAGACAATTGATTTTTACAGCAATATCTAATAAGAAATGGCAGTTAAAAAGTTGAAGCCCGTAACACCAGGGCAACGTAACAAAGTTATTGGCACGTTTGATACGATTACGTCAACCACGCCAGAAAAGTCATTGTTGAGACCACTAAAGAAGACAGGTGGTCGAAACAACACCGGTAAAATGACAATGCGTTACATCGGTGGTGGACACAAGAGAAAGTACAGAGTAATCGACTTCAAGAGATTGAAGGACGGTGTGCCAGCAGTAGTTGATTCTATTCAGTACGATCCGAATAGAAGTGCACGCATAGCTCTGTTGGTTTATGAAGATGGTGAGAAGAGTTACATTCTCGCTCCTAATGGTCTGCAGGTTGGTCAAACAGTGATGTCAGGTGAAGCTGCTGCTCCAGAAGTAGGCAACGCACTACCACTCAGTGTTATTCCAATCGGTACTATTATCCATAATATCGAACTTCGTCCAGGACAAGGTGGTATTATGGCACGTAGTGCAGGTACATTCGCTCAGTTGGCCGGCCGTGATGGTGGCTATGCGATTGTGAAATTGCCTTCAGGTGAAACTCGCCGTGTTCTCGTTACATGCCGCGCTACAGTTGGTGTAGTAGGTAACTCTGACCACGCTCTCGAGAAATCAGGTAAGGCAGGTCGTTCAAGATGGCTTGGTCGTCGTCCACGCAACCGTGGTGTTGTAATGAACCCAGTTGATCACCCAATGGGTGGTGGTGAAGGACGTGCATCAGGTGGTCATCCACGTTCACGCAAGGGCTTGCTTGCTAAGGGTTACAAGACACGTACTCCAAAGAAGCAGTCTAACAAGTTCATCATTGAAAGACGTAAAAAGTAATCGCGTAATTATTTAAAATTATGAGCAGATCATTAAAAAAAGGCCCATACATTAACTTGAAGTTGGAAAAGAAGATTCTTGCCATGAACGAAAGTGGTAAGAAGTCTGTAGTGAAAACATGGGCTCGCGCTTCCATGATTTCTCCTGATTTCGTGGGTCACACAGTTGCCGTTCACAATGGTAACAAGTTCATTCCAGTGTATGTCACTGAGAACATGGTGGGTCACAAGTTGGGTGAGTTCGCTCCGACGCGTACATTCCGTGGTCATAGCGGCAATCGTAAGAAATAAGCCTCGGCCAAGGATTACTAACTTTTAAACGGAAAGATTAAAATGGGTAAAAGAAAAAGAATAAGTGCAGACGCAAGAAAAGATGCGAACAAGAACTTGTATTTCGCATCATTGCGCAATGTACCCACTTCTCCTCGCAAAATGCGCTTGGTTGCAGATATGATCCGAGGCAAGGAGGTTAATTTGGCGCTCAATATGCTCCATTTCTCAACAAAAGAGGCAGCAGGCCGTGTTGAGAAGCTTCTCCTTTCGGCAATCGACAACTGGAAGCAGAAAAACGAAGGTGCCAATGTAGAAGAGGCTAACCTTTATGTAAAAACAATCTACGTTGATTCAGCACGCATACTTAAGCGTCTGCGTCCGGCTCCACAAGGCCGTGGTCACAGAATTCGCAAGCGTTCTAACCACGTTACATTGTTTGTTGATAGCAAAGTATCTGAAAACCAAGAAAATTAATTGCGAGCTAAATGGGACAGAAAATTAATCCAATAAGCAACAGACTTGGTATAACGAGAGGTTGGGATTCGAGCTGGTTCGGCGGCAAGAACTACGGTGACAAAATCGTAGAGGATACCAAAATCCGTAAATACCTCAACGCTCGTTTGGCTAAAGCCAACGTATCTCGAATTGTTATCGAGCGCACACTTAAGCTCGTTACAATAACAGTTTTCACTGCTCGTCCAGGCCTTATCATAGGCAAAGGCGGTCAGGAGGTTGATAAACTGAAAGAAGAGTTAAAGAAGATCACAGATAAGGAAGTCCAGATCAACATCTACGAAGTAAAACGTCCAGATCTCGATGCTGTAATCGTTGCAAACAACATTGCACGTCAGATCGAAGGTCGTGTAGCTTATCGTCGTGCGATTAAGACAGCTATTGCTTCTACAATGCGTAACAACGCAGAGGGAATCAAGATCCTTATCAGCGGACGTTTGAATGGCGCCGAGATGGCACGTTCAGAAATGTTCAAAGAGGGTCGTACTCCACTTCACACATTCCGTGCAGATATTGACTACTGCCAGGCAGAGGCTCTTACAAAGATGGGTCTTATCGGTATCAAGGTATGGATTTGCAAGGGTGAGGTATATGGCAAACGCGACCTGACTCTCAACATCGGAGCACGTGAAGCATCGGCTCCTGCTGGAAACAATTCGGGCTCTCGCGACAGAGGTCCAAAGAGAAAGAAGAAGTAATCATCTTTAACTTTTGAACGATGTTACAACCTAAGAAAGTAAAATTCAGAAGAGTACAGAAGGGCAAGATGAAGGGTATTGCCCATCGCGGTAGCGAACTCGCCTTTGGCTCGTTCGGTATCAAGTCTCTGCAGAGCAAGTGGATCACAGGCCGTCAGATAGAGGCTGCCCGTATCGCCGTAACGCGTTACATGCAGCGTCAGGGTCAGATATGGATCCGTATATTCCCAGATAAACCTATCACCAAGAAGCCACTCGACGTACGTATGGGTAAAGGTAAAGGTAATCCAGAAGGATTCGTTGCCCCAGTTACTCCAGGTCGTATGATTATAGAGTGTGATGGTGTTCCTTTCGAGATAGCAAAAGAGGCTCTTCGCCTTGCAGCTCAGAAGCTGCCGGTGACAACCAAATTTGTAGTTCGTCGAGACTATGTTGAATCTTCTAACATCTAATATCAATGAAAGCATCAGAGATAAAAGGCTTGACAATCGCCGAGATTGAAGAGAAAATAGCTTCAGCTCGTGCAGAGCTTCAGAAGATGGAGTTGGCTCACGTGGTTACACCTATTGAAAACCCAATGAAGATCCGTCAAACTCGTCGAGATATTGCGCGTTTGCAAACCATCTTGACTGAGAAGCGGAATTCAGAAAACAAGTAAGTAAGATGGAAGAAAGAAATTCAAGAAAGGAACGTCAGGGCGTTGTAGTCAGCGAAAAGATGGATAAAACCGTTGTAGTAGCTGTCGAAATACGTGAGAAGCATCCGATATACGGAAAATTCGTTACTAAGACGAAGAAGTTCCACGCACATGACGAGAAGAACGACGCTCATGAGGGTGATACAGTGCGCATTATGGAGACTCGCCCTCTCAGTAAAACTAAGCGTTGGAGAATAGTAGAAATCATCGAAAGGGCTAAGTAATCATGATACAAACTGAAACTAGACTTTCTGTAGCTGATAATAGCGGCGCGAAAGAGGTGCTCTGCATACACGTGTTGGGCGGTTCATTCAAGCGTTATGCTACAGTGGGCGACCTTATCGTAGTTACGGTAAAGCACGCTCTCCCATCAAGTGAGATGAAGAAGGGTACGGTCAGCAGGGCTGTTGTAGTACGTACCAAGAAAGAAGTAAGACGCGCCGATGGCTCTTACATCCGTTTTGACGACAATGCATGTGTATTGCTCAACAATGCCGGCGAAATGCGTGGAACACGTATCTTCGGGCCTGTTGCTCGTGAACTCCGTGACGGATATATGAAGATCGTCTCTTTGGCGCCAGAGGTAATTTAATTAAAGACGTTACAAAATGGCTAAATTGCACATAAAGAAAGGCGATATAGTAATCATCAACGCCGGAGAAGATAAGGGCAAAGAGGGAAAGGTTCTCTCTGTTGACCCAGAGAAGCAGCGCGCGATAGTTGAAGGGTGCAATATGATGAAGAAGCACACTAAACCAAGTGCTTCGAACCCACAAGGTGGTATCGTAGAGAAAGAGGCTCCTATTCATATTTCGAACCTCAATCTCAAAGACCCAAAGACTGGCGTGGCTACACGTGTAAGCATCAAAGTTGACGAGAACGGCGTTCCCGTTCGCGATGCTAAGGGTAACAAAATTAGAATCGCTAAAAAGTCAGGGGAGGAGATTAAATAATGAGCTACGTACCAGCATTGAAGACTCTTTATAAAGAGCAAATACTCCCTTCGCTTATGAAGGAGTTTAACTTCAGCACTCCAATGCGTGCACCTAAACTTCAAAAGATTGTTATCAATCAAGGTTTGGGTGATGCGACACAGGACAAGAAGATCATTGAAATCGCACTCAAAGAAATCTCAACAATTTCTGGTCAGAAGGCAGTTGCAACAGTTGCCAAGAAAGACATCGCAGGTTTCAAACTTCGTGCTAATACTCCTATCGGTGTAAAGGTAACTTTGCGTCGTGAGAAGATGTACGAGTTCCTCGAGCGTCTTGTTCGTGTAGCTCTTCCTCGTATCCGTGACTTTAACGGTATCGGCGGAAAGTTCGATGGCAGAGGTAATTACACTCTTGGAATCCAAGAGCAAATCATCTTCCCTGAAATTAATATCGATGCAGTATCGAAGATTCAGGGTATGAACATTACCTTTGTAACCACAGGACAGACAGATGAGGAGGCTTATGCACTCTTGAAGGCATTTGGTCTTCCTTTCAAGAAGAATTATAAGTAAAAGTAACTTTTAGAAGTATAATATGGCAAAAGAATCAATGAAGGCTCGCGAAGTGAAGCGTGCCAAGTTAGTTGCCAAGTATGCGGAAAAAAGAGCTCAGTTGAAAGCTGAGGGCAACTATGTTGCCCTCCAGCTTTTACCTAAGAACTCTTGTCCGGTACGTCTGCACAACCGTTGCAAACTTTCAGGTCGTCCGAAAGGTTATATGCGTCAGTTTGGCATTTCACGTATCGAGTTCCGTGAGTTGGCATCGGCAGGTCTCATTCCCGGAGTAAAGAAAGCGAGCTGGTAATGGCCAGTTGACAAAAAGAGTGTTAAATATTGTCGTGCTTGCACGATCAATTTAAACTTAATCATTTTATGTATTCAGATCCAATTTCAGACTTCCTTACGCGAGTAAGGAATGCAATCATGGCGAAGCATAAGGTAGTAGAGATACCTGCTTCAAACTTGAAAAAGGGTATAACCAAGATAATGTTCGATAAGGGTTATATTCTTAATTACAAGTTCATCGATGACAACAAGCAAGGCATTATTAAAATAGCCTTGAAGTACGATTCTCAGACAAAAGCTTCAGCTATTAAGGCTCTCAAGCGTGTATCAACTCCAGGTTTGCGTAGCTATGCAGGCTACCGCGATATGCCACGTGTATTGAATGGACTCGGTATCGCTGTCGTTTCAACATCAAAGGGTGTTATGACCGATAAAGAGGCACGCGCAGAGAAAATCGGTGGTGAAGTATTGTGTTACATTTACTAATAGGAGGATTTAAGATGTCAAGAATTGGTAAAATGCCTGTGTCTATTCCTTCGGGAGTTAGTGTTTCAGTAGCAGATAATGTTATCACCGTAAAAGGTCCTAAAGGCGAACTCAAACAAGCCGTTAACCCAACAATTGCAGTTGAGGTAAAAGATAACGAAGTTAATTTCACTCGTCCAAACGACGAACCTGCAACTCGTTCGATGCATGGTCTCTATCGTGCACTTATCCATAATATGGTAGTAGGTGTATCTGAAGGTTATACTGCAAAACTCGAACTTGTTGGTGTAGGTTATCGTGCAACATCGCAAGGTCAGGTTCTTGAACTTGCTCTTGGTTACTCACATACTATTCAGCTTATGATGCCTGCCGAAGTAAAGGTAGAGGCTGTGACCGACCGTAAGAGCAACCCAATCATTACGCTTCAATGTGCCGACAAGCAATTGCTCGGACAAATATGCGCTAAGATTCGTTCGTTCCGTGCACCAGAACCATACAAAGGCAAGGGTATCCGCTTTGTTGGCGAAGTTGTACGTCGTAAGGCTGGTAAGTCAGCTAAAGTTTAATGATTAACGTTTGAAACTATGGCTTTTTCTAAAATCGCAAGAAGAAATAAGATAAAGGCTCGCATCAGATCTAAAATATCTGGTACAGCAGAGCGTCCGAGACTTACTGTCTTCAGAAGCAACAAGCAGATATATGCTCAAGTAGTTGATGATAAAGAAGGTAAGACACTTGCAGCCGCATCTTCAAAAGCCCTTGGCGAAGTTAAGGGTACGAAGTGCGAAGTAGCAGCCGAGGTTGGTAAGCAGCTTGCAGCTGCAGCTATCGCAAAAGGTATCTCGGAGGTCGTTTTTGACCGTAACGGTTATTTGTATCACGGACGTGTTAAACAATTGGCAGACGCAGCTCGCGAAGCCGGACTTAAATTTTAATACCAATGGTAGGTAATGATAAAAGAGTAAGAACAACTAACGACCTTGAACTTCAAGATCGTTTGGTTGCAATCAACCGAGTTACTAAGGTTACAAAGGGTGGTCGTGCGTTTAGCTTTTCGGCTATCGTAGTTGTAGGCGACGGTAAAGGTGTTGTAGGTTGGGGTCTTGGCAAAGCAAGCGAAGTAACTGCAGCAATATCAAAGGGCGTTGAGGCAGCAAAGAAAAACCTCATTCGTGTACCCCTCGTTCATGGCACATTGCCTCATGAGCAATATGCTCAGTTTGGTGGCTCTAAAGTGTTTATGAAGCCAGCAGCGCACGGTACTGGTTTGACAGCTGGTGGCGCTATGCGTGCTGTATTGGAGAGTGTTGGCGTAACCGACATATTGGCAAAATCGAAAGGTTCATCGAACCCTCACAACCTTGTCAAGGCTACAATAGCTGCTCTGAGTGAAGTACGCGACGCTTATCAAGTAGCTCAGCAACGTGGTGTATCACTCGACAAAGTGTTCAACGGTTAATTTCAAAACTCATGGCAACTATAAAAATAACTCAGATTAAGAGCAAGATAAATGCTCCTAAGCATCAGAAGCTGGTGCTCGAGGCACTCGGCTTGAGAAAGATACATCAGACAATCGTAAAGGAGGATACTCCTTCGGTTCGTGGTGCTATCGATAAGGTTAAGCAGCTTGTTACTGTTGAGTAATTTAATGAACTAAGGAAAAATTTGTATTATGAATTTAAGTAATTTGACCCCTGCTCAGGGTTCTACTCATCATGATAAAAGAGTGGGCCGCGGTGCTGGTTCTGGTTACGGCGGAACATCAACACGTGGTCATAAGGGTGCAAAGTCTCGTTCGGGCTACTCTAAGAAGTTCGGCTTCGAAGGTGGTCAGATGCCTCTGCAACGCCGTCTGCCTAAGTTCGGTTTCAAGAACGTTAACCGTGTAGAATACAAAGCTGTCAATATCTCTTTCATCCAAGCTTTGGCTGAGAAGTTGAATTTGACAACTATCGATCCTCAGGTTCTTGTTGAGAACGGTTTTGCAAGTAGCAACGACCTTATCAAGATTCTTGGTAATGGCCAGCTCACCGCAAAGGTAGAAGTAAAGGCTCATGCCTTTTCAAAGAGTGCTCAGGCTGCTATTGAGGCAGCTAATGGTTCTGCAGTAAAGCTTTGATGCTATGAAAAGACTGATAGAAACCATACGCAATATTTGGAAGATCGAAGAGTTAAAGAACAGAATCCTAGCTACGCTGGGATTCCTGTTCATTTATCGCTTAGCTTCTTTCGTGGTTTTACCTGGTGTAAATCCTGAATTTTTATCAGCTCTCGATGAACAGACCAGCGATAATGGCGTCTTAAGTCTTTTGGATATGTTCTCGGGTGGTGCGTTCTCGAATGCATCAGTGGTAGGCCTTGGTATCATGCCGTACATATCGGCATCAATTGTTGTGCAGCTGCTCGGTATGGTTATTCCATATTTTCAACGTTTGCAGCGCGATGGCGAGAGCGGACGCCGCAAGATTAATCAGATAACTCGTGTTTTGACCGTAGCTATCTTGATTATTCAAGCACCTTCGTATCTTGCTAACTTGTTCTTCAAGCTTCCTCCTGAAGCCTTTGCTATCGATGGAGTTATGTTCCGTGTGTCGAGTACTATTATTTTGACAGCAGGTACAATGTTTGTAATGTGGCTCGGTGAACGTATTACTGACCGCGGTATAGGCAATGGTATCTCACTCATCATTATGATAGGTATTATCGCACGTTTGCCTCACTCACTTTTGGCTGAGTTCGCAAGCAAATTGTCGGTATCAAGTAATTCAGGTGGACTTGTAATGCTCCTTCTCGAATTTGTATTCCTCTTCTTCGTGTTCGTTGGTTCTATAGCCCTCGTTCAAGGTACTCGCCGCATTCCGGTTCAGTATGCAAAGCGAATTGAAGGAAACAAGCAATATGGTGGCGTTCGTCAGTACATACCTTTGAAGGTTAATGCTGCAGGTGTTATGCCTATTATCTTTGCGCAAGCTATTATGTTCTTGCCAATGGCATTCCTTGGTTTCGCTACACAAAATGCAGAGTCGGGTTGGGCTGCTTCGATATTGTCAACATTCTCTGACTTTACAGGTTTCTGGTATAACGCAGTATTTGCGTTGTTGATAGTTGTGTTCACTTATTTCTACACAGCTCTTATCATGAATCCACAGCAAATGGCTGAGGACATGAAACGCAATGGCGGTTACATTCCAGGTGTTAAGCCAGGTAAGAAAACTGCTGAGTTTATCGATTCGATTATGTCGAAGATAACTTTGCCAGGTTCGATATTGTTGGCTGTTGTTGCAATTTTGCCAGCATTTGCAAGTATGGCAGGTGTTGAATCATCGTTTGCACAGTTCTACGGTGGTACTTCACTTTTGATTCTTGTAGGTGTAGTGCTTGACACTCTTCAGCAGATTGAGAGTCACCTTTTGATGCGTCACTACGATGGATTGATGAAATCTGGTCGTATAATGGGACGTTCAGTAGGTACTGCTCTTCACTAAGAGAAATATAAGGAGATAAGTCATAAGGCTTCTGGGGAAACTCAGAAGCCTTTTCTGTATATATAAGGGTAATAGATTGTAGTAGCACTTGAAAAATAATTTGTACATTTACGTTCGTACTAATCAATCAATCTATTCAATCTATGGCACTACATCCAATACTGAAAGGTATGTTGGATGGACTTAGTCATTTGGTCTATCCTGCACGTTGTCAAATATGTGGTTATATGTTGTTTGAAGGAGATAATCCTTATGTTTGTTCTCGATGTATAAACGAATTACCACGCACTGGTTTTGAAAATTATAGAGGCAATCTTGTAGAACAAAAATTTTGGGGTAAGATTAAGCTTCATTCGGCTTTCTCTGGATACTATTTTCGTCGTGGCGAGCGATTGCGTAAGATAATACACTCGTTTAAATATTTAGGTAGGAAAGATGTAGCAGAATTGATGGGGCGGAAGTTAGGGGAAATGATGCTAAAGAGTGGTTTTTATAAAGATTATGATTTCTTGATACCTGTACCACTTCATAAATCGAAACTCAAAATGAGAGGGTATAATCAGACTACAGAAATAGCCATGGGAATAAGTGAAGTTATAGGTCTCGAAGTTCGTGAAGATGTGCTTTATAGAGTCGAAAAGGGCGTTTCGCAAACAAAGAAAAGGCGCGATCAAAGGTGGTTGTCGATACAAAATACTTATGTGTGTAAGAATCTTGAACGGTATAGTGGCGCACGTTTGCTTGTGGTTGATGATGTGCTGACTACAGGTTCTACACTTGAAGTATGTTGTATGGCACTGAGTCAGATACCTAATGTTAGTTTAGGAGTTGTTACACTTGGGACTGTCGACTTGCGGTGATTAACTCTTGAGTAGTAAATAGTTCACGCTCAGTAATCCACTGAGCAAAGGCGTCGGCATAGTTGTCGGTAGCTTCTATTATGGTTACTGTTGGAATACGTTTTGTGCGTGTGTGTGTTAGCTGCTGCTCTATAGTGAGACAGAGTGATGCATAATCGTTGCCTTTGGCTGCTTGAATGTTTATCCCTTTCCCGAAGAGTGCGGAAAAGCCACTTAAGAGTTTTAAAATATCGCTATTGGGGCGTTGCTTATTGCTTTTATCTTTTACATTCCAGATTATGAACGAAATTGGTAATTTGAGCGATGTGGCATCGAAAATAGCATCGAATATGTGTTGTGAAGTTGAACAAACAACAATTTTTTCTTTCTCTTTTTGGATAGCTATGGCATGCTCAAAAGTTGCCGACATTGTAGAACCTATAGGTGTATGCTTAGTCCTTAGTTCATATGCTTTATCGGTACAGAGTGCGATGTATGAGTCGTCTTTAGTAATGTATTTAGATAGTGCAACTTGTCCCATGATACAACCTTGAGGTGCATCGGTGGTTTGAGCGGCTATGGTGAGTTTATAGTCGGTTAGTATTTGTTGTTTGAATTCATCGAGAGATATTTTCATGGCTTAAATAGATAGAATTTTTAGGCGTTGAGAAAAATATCTTTAAGTGAAGCATATGTTTGGTCGGCTAAGTTTTTTAGCTTGTCTCTCTGAATCCATTTGGCTTCAATTATATCTTCTTCTGTTTGAGGTTTGAGATGCGAAGAATTATCAGTAGTCATATTGTACCAATGAGTGCATTTTAGTACAAATTTGCCGTTTATTTGATAAAAATGATACGAATTACAAAGTGGTGTTGTAATGTGAACATTGTTAAGTCCAGTCTCTTCACACACTTCGCGTATGGCGTTTTGTTCATCGGTTTCCCCATTTTCTTTTTTACCTTTCGGTAGGTCGTAATATCCTCGTCGATTGATTACAAGCACTTCGTTATTTTCATTCTTGACAAGTCCACCAGCTGCGTTGATAATTGTAAAATGCTTGAGTATAACAGTCATCATTAGTTCAACGTCGTGATAGAATATATGGGGACAGTTTATGGTGTTACTTGCTAAAAAATCATCTACAAGAGTAGTTAGATTATTGGCTTCTTTGGGCGAAAAGGAATATTTAGCCATAGCTTTATCAAATACCTCTTCGTCGTTAGTTAGGCAGATATATCTATTTTCAGAGAAGAGTTTTATTGTCATAGCATTCCTTTTGTCGATGGTAGTTCGTATTTGTAAATGTCGCGTTTTACGGCCATTTTTATGCTTTTAGCCAATGCCTTAAATATTCCTTCTATCTTATGATGCTCGTTGTCGCCTTCAGCTTTTATGTTGAGATTCATGCGAGCTGCATCGCTGAGACTTTTGAAGAAGTGAAGAAACATTTCGGTAGGCATATCGCCAATTTTTTCACGGTTAAATTGTGCGTTGTATACAAGCCACGGACGCCCTCCAAAGTCGAGTGCAACTTGACAAAGACAATCGTCCATAGGTAAACAGAAACCATAGCGTTCGATGCCACGTTTGTTGCCAAGTGCTTTTAGAATAGCTTCACCAAGTGCTATAGCTGTATCTTCGATGGTGTGATGTTCATCAACATGAAGGTCGCCTTTGACGTGTATGGTGAGGTCTGATCCAGAGTGTTTGCCTATTTGTTCAAGCATGTGGTCGAAGAACCCTAATCCTGTTGATATATCGCATTTGCCAGTGCCATCAAGGTTTATGCTAACTAATATGTCGGTCTCTTTTGTGGTACGTTGTACTGTTGCTGTGCGTTCGCCAGCGAAGAGTAGTTCGCTTATCTGATCCCATGATGAGCAACAACGACATTTCTCAATACCAATAGGTTGGATGTCGGTAGAAATCATGAGTCCATTACATCCCAAATTGTGAGCCAATTGCATATCGGTTAAACGGTCACCAATGACGTAGCTATGTTCCATGTCATAATCGCCATTGATGTAGCTTGTGAGCATTGCAGTGCCAGGCTTACGTGTGGGTTGATTGTCGGCTGCGAATGTTTTGTCTATTAATATATTGCTGAATGTTATACCTTCGTTGGCAAATGTTTGCAGCATTTTATTTTGTACGATGTCGAAATTTTCTTGTGGATAGGCAGGGGTGCCGAGTCCATCTTGATTGGTTACAATGACGAGTTCGAAATCGAGGTTTTTCTGTATGAAGTAGAGGTTGCGCAATACTCCAGGTAAAAATTCAAGTTGTTCGAGTGTATCGACTTGATAGGTTATAGGGGGTTCTACTATCAGTGTGCCATCGCGGTCGATGAAGAGTGCGCGTTTCATTGCTATTGAGTATGTGTTATTAATTGTCGTTATGACTGCTAAGCATGTCTTTGACCATGATTTGTAAGTTACGAATACCTTTGAATTCGTTCATTTCAACAGTGTAGCACAAATTTACAGGTTCACCGTTTTTTAGTGGTTCAAGCATATATCCCATACCGAAAGCTACACCATTCATTACACATCGTGAATGTGGATCGGTAACTTCAAGTTTTAGATGACGTTTATTAGGATCAATGTCGGTGTCTTTACCTACGAGTTTGGAGTGTCCATAGTCGTAGACGTTGCGAGTGACAAAGACAGGTTTTAGGTTGCCTGGTCCGAATGGTTCAAACTGTGTTAGTATATTGTAGAATCCAGGTGTTATATCGGCCAAATGCAACTCAGCATCTATGTCTATTTGTGGTATGAGTTGTTCGGGTAGTATATTGGCAGCAACATATTGTTCAAAGCGCTGAATAAATGGTTCTACATTTTCAAGTTTCATTGTGAGTCCAGCTGCATACATATGTCCGCCAAAGTTTTCCAACAAGTCGGAGCATGAATCGATGGCCTTGTATAGGTCGAATCCATCAACAGAGCGAGCGCTACCAGTAGCCAAGCCGTTCGACTCGGTGAGTACTATTGTTGGTCGGTAATATGTTTCAGTGAGGCGCGATGCTACTATACCAATAACTCCTTTGTGCCAATTGGGGTTGAACAACACTGTCGATTTTCTGCTTTTTAGCTCTTCGCTGCTATCAATCATGTCGAGAGCCTCTTGTGTTATTGTTCGATCTAAGTCTTTGCGTTCTTGGTTGTGGCTGTTGATGAGCCTACTTATGGCATCGGCATCGGTGCGATTATCACTTATGAGCAGACGTACTGCTTCGGTGCCTGATTTCATTCGACCTGCTGCGTTGATACGTGGACCTATTTTGAACACTATGTCGCTTATGCATATCTCTTTGCCTTGCAACCCTGCTACTTC
Organism: Bacteroidales bacterium; assembly: GCA_045118595.1. Taxonomy (GTDB): domain Bacteria; phylum Bacteroidota; class Bacteroidia; order Bacteroidales; family Marinilabiliaceae; genus W3P20-009. Next base: position 31,660 of record JBGUYH010000042.1, read on the forward strand.
GATTATCGATTTTAGGCCTATCGATGGATTGTCGTTAAGCTTTTTTAGCCCGTGATAAGCTAATAATCTATTTTCGCCAATTATTGGTACAATATCAGATGCTATGCTAACTGCTAATATATCAAGATATTGTAGTAAGTCGTCTTCTTTATAGTCGTTGTAGCGACAAAAGGCTTGCATTAGTTTGAATCCAACGCCACATCCTGATAGGTTTTTGTCAGGGTATGAGCAGTCGCTGCGTTTTGGGTCGAGACATGCAACAGCACGTGGAAGTGTATCGCCTGGTGTGTGATGGTCGCAAATGATGAAATCGACATTTTTTTGCTTGGCATAGTCAACTTTCTCAACTGCTTTGATGCCGCAGTCGAGAGCTATGACAAGTGTTACACCATTGTTAGCAGCATAATCGATACCTTTGTACGATATACCATATCCTTCGGTGTATCGGTCGGGAATGTAGTAGTCGATGAGTTCGTTGTCGATATGCTGTTTGAGATAGCTATATACAAGTGATACGGCTGTTGTCCCGTCTACATCATAGTCACCATATATGAGTAGCTTTTCTCGATTGTTTATTGCTTGGTTGATGCGATGCACAGCTTCGTCCATTCCTTGCATTAGAAATGGGTTGTGCATGTCGAGTAAACTTGGACGGAAGAAGGCTTTGGCTTCTTCGTAGTTGGTAATGCCGCGCTGAAGTAGAAGTTTTGACAATACTGTTGGTATGTTACCCAAAGCTCTCGACAGGTTGACTATATCTTCCGCATCGGGTGAGGGTTTTATGTTCCAATGTTTTGCCATCTCGTTTTATCCGATTCTTATTCAGTATCGCCTGAAGTTGTTTTTGAGTATGCAATATTAGTTAAAAAAAGTGTAGCAGACAATATTAAATTTTAGTATTAACTATTATCCAATTAACAACTATTACATTGTTGTTTGATAATGAATGTTTTATAGTGTATATATGGTTGGAATATCGATTTTATTTAGAATGTACAAAAAAACACTCTGATGCACCAAGTGTCGATACATCAGAGTGTTTTTGTTGTTTTTTGGTGAGAATGTTTCTATTTCACCATTATGATGTAGAAGTTCTTCTTGCCTTTTTGTACCAATATGTACTTATTGTTGAGAAGTGCTGCGGCGTCGATAGTTTTTTCGGCAGCATCAACCTTCTCTTTGTTGATTTGCAAACCTGCAATATTGCGGCGCAATTCACCTTTCGATGGGAATACGGCAGCCTCGGCTGTAAGGAGGTCGGCAACAGATACGCCCGCTTCTATCTTAGTACGTTCTACTTCGAATGTAGGCACGCCTTCGAATACTGAAAGGAATGTCTCTTCGTCCATCTTGTGCAATGTCTCTACCGAGCCTTTGCCAAAGAGGATTTGCGATGCTTCGATGGCTGCGTCGAGAGCCTCTTTGCCATGAACCATAGTTGTTATCTCGTCGGCAAGGCGCTTCTGCATTGGTCGGCGACCAGCATCTTCGGCTTGCTCGCGAGCCAACTGTTCAATCTCCTCTTTGCTGAGGGTGGTGAATATCTTGAGGTATTTCTCTGCGTCGGCATCTGAGGTATTGAGCCAGAACTGGTAGAATTTGTATGGACTCGTTTTCTCTGGGTCGAGCCAGATGTTGCCACTCTCGGTCTTACCAAATTTGCCACCGTCGGCTTTTGTGATGAGCGGACAAGTGAGTGCAAAGGCTTCGCCACCAAGCATCTTACGAATAAGGTCGGTACCTGTAGTTATATTGCCCCACTGGTCAGAACCACCCATTTGTAGGCGGCAACCTTCGTGCTCGTATAGATACATAAAGTCGTAACCTTGCAAGAGCTGGTATGAGAATTCGGTGAACGACATACCCACCGACGAGTCGCGTGAGAGGCGTTTCTTTACCGAGTCTTTAGCCATCATATAGTTGACGGTGATGTGCTTGCCAATGTCGCGGATGAAGTTGAGGAACGAGTAGTCGCGCATCCAATCGTAGTTATTGACAAGTTTAGCTGCGTTAGGTGCATCTGAGTCGAAGTCGAGGAAACGAGCGAGTTGTTTCTTTATACAATCCTGATTGTGACGCAAAGTTTGTTCATCGAGTAGGTTGCGTTCAGCCGATTTCATCGATGGGTCGCCAATCATACCTGTTGCGCCGCCAATGAGGGCAATAGGACGATGGCCAGCGCGCTGTAAATGCTTGAGCATCATGACGCCCACGAGGTGACCAATATGGAGTGAATCAGCAGTTGGGTCGATGCCAACGTATGCCGAGGTAAGCTCTTTTTGGAGCTGTTCTTCTGTGCCCGGCATCATCTCGGCGATCATACCGCGCCATTTCAATTCTTCAACAAAATTCATCGAATGATATTAATTGTTTTTATTCGGCTGCAAAGATAGGTAATTAATAACGAATTACTAATGATGATGCGTGAATTACTAACCAATGATTTTTTACATATAACACAAATGCCACTTTGTTATGCAATGTTTCGTCATTCATAATTAATTCCTTATCTTTGCTGAACAACGTCAAAGAGGATAACAATGCTAAACCAAAGTCTACAACAAAGTATGCAGCAAAAGCTGTCGCCTCTTCAGATTCAGATAATGAAACTGTTAGAGATACCGACCACACAGCTTGAGCAACGCATAAAGGAAGAGATAGAGGCTAATCCGGTACTTGAAGTTGATACCGAAGAGCCACGCACAGGCGACGATGGTGAACCAGCTGAGCCTGCCGACAATGTCGATGAACAACCCACCGACGAAGAACGTGAACGTGATGCTACTATAGAAGAGTATTTGGGTAACGATGATGAAATGCCATCATATCGTACACAAGCCAACAACTATTCACCCGATGATGAAAAGAACGAAATACCAATATCAGATGGTATCTCTTTCTATGAACACCTTGAAGAACAAATAGGTCTGCATAATATAGCCGACAATCAGCGTGATATAGCAAAATATATCATAGGTAACATTGATGAAGATGGGTACCTACGTCGTCGTACCGATGAAATAGCCGATGATATATCGTTTGCTACCAATACCGATGTTGAACAAGCAGAAGTAGAACAAGTATTAAAGATAGTACAGCAATTCGATCCGCCTGGGATAGGAGCTCGCGATTTAAGAGAGTGCCTTATGATGCAGTTATTGATGAATGGTGCATCGGATGAGGAAACAGATCCAGAACTATCGCCCGACCGTGCAGTGCAGATAGCATACAATATACTCAATGTCTGTTTTGAAGAGTTTAGCAAAAAACACTACGACAAGATAATAAAACGTTTGCGTCTGACTGATGAAGATGAATTGAAAGAAGCTATCGATATTATACTTCATCTAAATCCGAAGCCAGGAAGTGGTTATAGTGGGGCAGGTGCAGCCATAAAAGCAGCACAGCACATAGTGCCCGATTTTATCATCGATTACGAAGATGGCAAGCTGAGTTTTCATCTTAATTCGCGCAACGATCCACAACTAAAGATAAGTGCGACATACACCGAAATGCTTGAAGAGTATTCGCGTAACAAGGCCAATCAGACAAAAGAGCAAAAAGATGCGGTTGTCTTTGTGAAACAAAAACTCGATTCAGCTAAGTGGTTTATCGACGCCATAAAACAACGACGAAATACACTTTCGTTGGTAATGGAAGCTATAATGGACTATCAAGGCGACTATTTTATTGATGGCGATGAGTCGAAATTGCGTCCAATGATATTGAAAGATATAGCAGAACGTACCAATCTTGACGCTTCTACAGTGTCGCGAGTATCGAATAGTAAATATGTACAAACTCCATTTGGCGTTTATCCACTTAAATATTTCTTCTCAGAAAAGGTACAAAACACAGATGGCGACGAAGTAAGCTCGCGTGAGGTTAAAAAAATATTGGAAGAAAGTATAGCAGCCGAAGATAAGAAAAACCCACTAACCGATGATAAGTTAGTTGAAATATTGGCAGCTAAATCATTCAATATAGCTCGACGCACGATAGCTAAATATCGCGAACAACTTGGTATACCAGTTGCTCGATTGAGAAAACAACTTTAATAGGTAATGGGAAAAATTGTCATTTTTGGCGATAAATACGCAGGAAAACTAACGCGAACAGAATATTTGCTCCGTAAAGCAGCTAATATTATATCTATAATATTTCACCCATTAATGATGCCCATATATGCAATGTTTTTCTTGCTTTATGGACAGACGATGTGGAGCATGTTGCCAACCTCGTATAAGACGATGGCTATGTTGCAAATTGGAATAGGTGTTTGTCTGATGCCACTAGCATCAACAGTATTGCTTGTTGCAATGGGTTATGTTGGTGACCCCGAGATGCCTAACAAAAGTGAGCGTGTATTGCCACTCGGTATGTCGGTACTTATAATAGGTGTAGCATCGTTGATTATGCATATCAATAGTCATACATTGCCCTTTCCGCTTATTCGCATGACCGATGGTATGTTTCTTATGATGCTCATAGCAATGTGCATTACACCAGCATGGAAGATAAGTCTGCATGGTATGGGAGTTGGTGCAATAATGGTTTTCGTTTGCATTACTGGGATTACATCGGGAGTCGATTTTAGTCGTGCAGCGTGTTTCTCATTTGCTATAGCAGGTGTAGTGGCGTGGGCTCGTATGTATCTTGAAGCGCATACACCACTCCAGTTATTGGGTGGTTTGATACTCGGTATAGGAAGTATGCTTATTGCCATGCTTCATTCGTAATAGGAAATATAAGTGATATGAAAAAATATGCCATAATAGTAGCAGGAGGCTCTGGAAAACGAATGGGAACAACAATGCCCAAACAGTTTTTGTTGTTGGCCGGTAAGCCCGTACTAATGCACACTATCGAAGCGTTTTACAATTTTGATAGTGAGATGACAATAATAGTAGTTTTACCACAAAATCAGGTAGATACTTGGAAAAATTTGTGTTGGCAATATGCATTTGAAATAGAGCATAGTATCGCTATTGGTGGAGCTACACGTTTTGAAAGTGTAAAAAATGGATTAGCACTTGTTGATGGTGATGGAATAGTTGGTGTACACGATGGTGTGCGTCCGTTGGTACAAAACGCAACACTTAATAGGTGTTACATCGAAGCAGGAGCCTATGGTTCAGCAGTACCAGTAAGCGATTCGAAAGAATCGGTGCGAATACTTGATGAGAATGGACAGAGTCGCGCTATCGACCGAACAACAGTCAGAATGGTACAGACGCCTCAAGTGTTTAGAGTAAAAATACTCAAAGAGTCATATGCACAACAATTTAAACCTTCGTTTACCGATGATGCAAGTGTGGTTGAGGCTGCAGGCTATCCTATTCATTTATCTAATGGTAATAAAGAGAATATAAAGTTAACAACTCCTGACGATATGATTTATGCTGAAGCGTTGTTAGCTCATGGACTTGAATAGAATTGCAATTTGATACAAGTAGTTGTTCAAAAATAAATTTTTGAAATAAAAGATATAAAATTATTGTGTATCTGAACTAATATTTGCACTTTTGCAATCGCTAATGGATAGCAACTATTAAAATGAAACAGCAAATCAACAAAATATGGTGGTGGCATCTTACTCTTAAACTAACGGAGTGAGCATTTGCCATTTGTACCATAACGAAATACAAAAGACCTGCCGACCTCCACGACAGGTCTTTTTCTTTTTCTATCATCAACAAGAAATAAAAGAATTAAAATGAAAAAATACATTTACGAAACATCGGTAAAACGCTTACTTGGCGATATGCATACACCAGTAAGTATCTATATGCGTTTGCGCGATTTGTATGCTCAAAGTGCTCTGATGGAGAGTTCTGATTATCATGGTGGCGAAAATGCAAAATCGTTTATTGGCATTGAGCCAATAGCATCGGTAGCTATCAGCCATGGTATGGCTATAAGTCAGTTTCCTGATGGTAGTAGCACATCAACGCCAATAAGTGCCACTTATCAGAGCGATGCCGCGATTAATGATTTCTTGTCGGCATTTGAAATAAAGGGAGATAAGAGTTTGCACTGTGGATTGTTAGGCTATACTTCTTTTAATGCAGTACGTTATTTTGAGAATATAGCAGTGAAAGATGAAACACAACCTCTGAACGATGCTCCAGATATGCTATATGTATTGTTTAAGAATATTATCATTTTCGACCACTTTAACAATACGCTATCAATTGTGTCGTTAACGAGCGATGGAGAGCAACCCGATATAGCACGCATTGAGAAACAGATGAATCGTACGGATGTACGTACATATGGTTTTCATCCTGTAGGTGAGACCGTTAGTACGCTAACCGATGAGCAGCATAAAGCAAATATTCGCAAAGGAATTGCTCATTGCTTGCGTGGTGATGTGTTTCAAATAGTGCTCTCTCGACGTTTTATGCAGCGTTACGAAGGTGATGATTTTAAGCTCTATCGCACATTGCGTAGTATTAATCCGTCGCCATACCTATTCTATTTCGATATGGGCGGGTTTCGCATTTTCGGTTCAAGTCCTGAAACACATTGTCGCATAACAGCAGAGCGCACTGCATACATCGACCCCATTGCTGGTACAACAAAGCGAACAGGCAATCCAGCAATAGATGCTCAGAATGCTCTTTATCTGCGCAACGACCCCAAAGAGAATGCCGAACATGTGATGCTTGTTGATTTGGCTCGCAACGATTTGAGTCGTAATTGTCATGGTGTAAAAGTCGATTTCTACAAGGATATGCAGTACTATAGTCATGTTATTCATCTCGTAAGTCGTGTTAGCGGAACGCTCGACGAAGGTGCAGATCCTATTAAAGCTTTTATTGATACATTCCCAGCAGGAACACTCTCTGGAGCACCTAAGGTACGTGCTATGCAACTTATTAGTGAGATAGAACCACATAACAGAGGCGCTTACGGCGGATGTGTTGGACATATTGGTTTTGATGGTTCGCTCAATCAGGCAATAACAATACGTACTTTTGTTAGCCGCAATAACGAATTATGGTTTCAGGCTGGTGGCGGCATAGTGGCTAAGAGCAATGAAGAGTATGAACTTCAAGAGGTTAATAATAAGTTGGGCGCATTGCGCAAAGCTATATTTATGGCCGAAGAAATGTAATTTTTTCAGAAAACGATAAAAAGAATAGTACAATGGCAAATAACATAGTCATAATAGATAACTACGATTCGTTTACATACAACTTATCGCATCTACTGAAAGAACTTGGTGCTGTGGTTACCGTTTATCGCAACGACCAATTTGAATTGTCGCAACTTGAAGCGTTCGACAAGATTGTCTTATCGCCAGGTCCTGGTATCCCCTCCGAAGCAGGTTTGCTTCTTAAAGTAATCGAAACATATGCAGGTCGCAAACCTATATTGGGCGTTTGTCTTGGTCATCAAGCTATAGGCGAATATTTTGGTGGTAAGTTAATCAACCTTTCTGATGTATTTCATGGCGTACAAACTCCAGTTCGCATTGTTGCCGATGATTATGTGTTCGATACATTGCCGCGTGAGGTACAAGTAGGACGTTATCATTCGTGGGTAGTGAGTGCCGATGAATTACCATCATGTCTTGAAGCTACAGCACTTAGCCCAGAGGGACAAGTTATGGCATTGCGTCATCGTGACCTCGATATACATGGCATACAATTTCATCCCGAAAGCGTTCTGACGCCAGATGGCGCAACCATGCTTGCTAATTGGCTTAAGCGATAGATGAGCTGTGATTAAATAGTAAATTATTTTGCAAATTATAACCAAATGTTTATATTTGCACCCGATTTAAGAAAAACGATATGATAACTTTGCATCATCACCATCATCACCATACAGACGACTGAGGGCGGCTGCGATGAGGTTATGCACAAATGCAAACAACAGATAAACTCACAGAGGCTTGCCCGATGAAGGCAAGCCTCTATTATTTTATAACCCCGAATATAAAAAACAAAGAAGAATATGTTACTCCGAATTGCAGTACAGGCCAAAGGACGCCTATTTGAAGAAACCATGACGATGCTTGCTGAGTCGAGCATCAAGATAGAACAGACGAAACGTACACTTTTGGTACCCGCTAAAAATTTTCCAGTTGAGGTGCTTTATTTGCGCGATGACGATATTCCGCAAGCCGTGGCAAGTGGCATAGCCGATGTTGGTATTGTGGGCGAAAACGAATATGAAGAGCGCCAAGAAAATGCTGAAATTATTAAGCGTCTCGATTTTAGCAAATGCCGTTTATCGCTTGCGATTCCGAATGCTAAGGTTGATGAGTATGAGAAAATTGGGCTTAAATGGTTCGATGGTAAAAAAATAGCCACATCGTATCCAGGTATATTAAGCCGATTTATGCAGAAAAATGGTATTAATGCCGACATACATGTTATAACAGGCTCAGTAGAAATAGCACCAGGTATCGGACTCGCCGATTGCATTTTCGACATTGTTAGCTCAGGTTCAACACTTGTGAGCAACAATTTGAAAGAGGTTGAAGTGGTGATGAAGAGCGAGGCTGTACTTATTGGTAATAAGAATATATGTGCCGAAAAAAGAGAAATATTGGATGAATTACTCTTCCGTTTTGATTCGTATAAGAATGCTGAAGGTAAAAAATACATAGTACTTAACATACCAAACAATAAAATACAAGAGGCAAAAAAATTATTGCCAGGCATGAAAGCACCTACCGTTACAGCACTCGAAACTGAAGGTTGGGCATCGATGGCATCGGTGCTTGAAGAGAAGCATTTTTGGGAGATAATAGGAAAACTTAAGCAATTGGGAGCTGAGGGTATTTTGGTTATGCCTATCGAAAAAATGATTCTCTAATAACAAAGAACAGAAATGAGACTTGTAAAATATCCAGATAAAGCACAATGGACCGAACTTTTGGCTCGTCCGTCGTTTGATAATAGTAGTCTTATGGCTACTGTGCAAAGTGTTCTGACCGATATACGCACTAGGGGCGATGAGGCAGTGAAAGAGTATGAACTGAAGTTTGATAAAGTGCAACTTCAGAGTTTGGTTGTTACACAATCTGAGATTGATGAAGCTGAAAAACAGCTCACTACAGAGTTAAAAGATGCCATTCGTCAGGCAAAGGCTAATATTGCAGCCTTTCATGCAGCACAAGATACTCCACTGCCTTGTATTGAGACGATGCCAGGAGTTAAGTGTTGGCAAAAAGCTGTGCCTATACAAAAAGTTGGACTCTACATACCAGGTGGTACGGCACCTTTGTTTTCAACAGTTCTTATGCTTGCTGTGCCAGCGCAAATAGCAGGTTGCAAAGAGATAGTGCTGTGCACACCTCCCAATAGTGAGGGTAAAGTGCATCCAGCTGTTCTTTTTGCTGCTAATGTGGCTGGTGTTAATCGCATATTCAAAATAGGTGGTGTGCAGGCCATAGGTGCAATGGCATACGGAACAGAGAGTGTTCCTAAGGTGTATAAAATATTTGGTCCAGGTAATCAGTATGTTACCGCAGCAAAGCAGTGTGTGAGTCTGCGCGACGTAGCTATAGATATGCCAGCAGGTCCGAGTGAGGTTGAGGTTATAGCCGATGATACTGCCAATCCAGCATTTGTAGCGGCTGATTTGTTGTCGCAAGCTGAGCATGGTGCCGATAGTCAGGCAATTTGTATCACGTCGAGTGAACGAGTAGCAGCAGAAGTGGTTGCAGAGGTTGAGAAGCAAGTGGCAGCATTGCCCCGACAAGCGTTGGCAGAAAAGTCGCTTAGTCATAGTCGTGTTATAGTGGTGCACGACCTAGATGAGGTTATTGATATTACCAACGAATATGCTCCCGAGCATCTTATTATTCAAACCCAAAATTATGCTCAGATAGCCGAACGCATACATAGTGCAGGTTCGCTTTTCCTTGGTCACTTAACCCCAGAGAGTGCAGGTGACTATGCTAGTGGAACGAATCACACATTGCCAACAAGTGGCTATGCGCATGCTTATAGTGGAGTGAATCTCGATAGTTTTAGAAAGAAGATGACCTATCAAGAAATTATGCCTGAAGGATTGTGTAATATAGGTAAAACAGTAGAAGTTATGGCTGAAAACGAGAGCCTATTTGCTCACAAAAATGCCATGACACTGCGTTTGAAATCGATACAACGATAAAATGACGGAAAGCTATGAAAGAATTGAAAGAACTTGTTCGCCCCAATATATTTGCTCTGAAGCCATATTCATGTGCCAGAAGTGAGTTTAAAGGAGAAGCTTCGGTGTTTATCGATGCCAATGAAAATCCGTTCAATACCAACTATAATCGTTACCCAGATCCGTTGCAATTGACTCTGAAAGAGAAGATTGCCAAGTTGAAAGGTGTGCGCACAACGCAGATAATGCTTGGTAATGGTAGTGATGAGCCTATCGACCTTATTATTAGAATATTCTGTGAACCTAAGCAAGATAATATTGTAGCCATCGAACCAACATATGGGATGTATCAAGTGTGTGCCGACGTGAACAATGTTGAGTATCGGAAGGTTAACCTTAATGCCGATTTTTCGCTCGATGCACAAAAGGTGTTGGCTGCAACTGACGATAATACAAAAGTTATTTTCTTGTGCTCGCCCAACAACCCTACTGGCAATTTGCTCAACCGAAATGAGATGCTCAAGATAGTTAATAACTTTGGTGGTATTGTGGTTATTGATGAGGCGTATATCGATTTTGCAGGTGAACAATCGTGGTTGCAGAGTTTAGATGCCTATGCCAATATTATTGTGTTGCAAACATTCTCGAAAGCATGGGGATTGGCTTCGGTGCGTTGCGGAATGGCATTCGCTTCGGAAACAATAATCGAATATTTTAATAAGGTTAAGTATCCGTATAATATTAATCTTCTAACACAGCAATTTGTAAGTGAGCGCCTCGATAATGTTAAGCAAACTAACGATTGGGTGCGTACCATATTGGCACAACGTGAACGTTTGTGCACAGAGTTAATCAAGCTTCCGATTGTTAAACAGATATATCCAACCGATGCAAATTTTGTATTGGTAAGGGTCGACGATGCCAATGCTACTTATAAACGACTGATGGACAAGGGCATCATTGTTCGCAACCGAAATAGTGTAACATTGTGCGAAGGTTGTTTGCGCATAACAGTAGGAACAGAACAAGAGAATACGGCATTGATTAGTGAATTGAAATAATGCAATTTATTGTATATTAAACGGTACGTTGATGCCGTTGGTTGTAGAGACATACTCTCAGTGTGGTGTGTCTCTACAATCATTTTATGACGAATATTTTATCGCATTTGAATCTTTATCTTTCTAACTCTATTTTGGTAGAGTATGCGAGCTACAAATATATTGGGTGGTAGATTTGATTTATGAATAGTTACAATGCCATTTTCTGATGATGTGCAATATATTTCGCGCCCCCATAAGTCGAACACTGTAACCTCAATAGCACTGTCGGCCTTACATATTAGTCCGTCTGAAGTTTTTAATATGCGAAGTTCAGTACTGATAGGGTCGGTAGGAGTATCTTCTTTTTTATTGTACCAATCGAGACCATCGAGAAGTAGGGTAGTGCCATTGTTTAGAGGGTCGAGTAGTGCTGATAGTGATGAGAGTGTGTCGTTGGTTAGTGACCAAGCTTTGTCTAGCCTCCAAAAATAGTCGTTGATAGGACTATTGCATGTGGCACTACCACCGCTGAGTGCACCAAATACTCTTCCGTAGGCATCAGTTATGGAGCAGCCAGATGACCCTTCTTCAGTTGCGCCAATATCCCAGCGTGTTACTTTCCAATGGAAGTCGGTTCGGAACGAGTTCCCCATATTTGTTTTGTCCAATTTGTATGTACTTGCTACCACATTGTCGTTCTCTTCTGAAACCATCTTTGCATCGGCACGTGGGTGGTGAACGCACAGATATGTGGGTTGTGGTGTGTTGTTGCATGCATTGTAGCCAAGCCAATATGGCGATGCTTCTTGGTTTGGGCGGCGAGTTAAGCGTATTAGGCACATATCTGATGTCTCGTCGTATGCCACTATCGTTGCACCTGTTATTTCGTCAGTTTTGGCAGTATATGTTGTTCGTTCACAATCGTTATCTTCATATCCGAAGCGAGCCACGATTTTTGTGGTGGGCATGATTAATACGTGAGCCGATGTTAGCACTAATGGGTCACCATTTTGTTGTGTGTTGTTGATGAGTGTACCAGTGCCATACATTCCTGTTTTTTCCGACCATGCAATGAGCCTACAAACGGCATTTTTGATGTTGTCGATGTTTGTGTAGCAAGCTACAGATGTTTCGCAGTCGGATGAGGCACCATAGCCTGTGGCTTTGTTGCCTCCTGCTGCATTATGTTTGCCAATGCACCTAAATCCTTTATATACAGAGCTTATTCGAATGTTGCTTGGAGCATTGTGACACATTATTACTATTGAGTCGGTTGTAATAATGTCGGAGTAGATAAGTGTATCGGTTGGGTTATTGTCATCTGACATCCAGATATTTTTCCCATCAGGACTGCAAACAACAACGTTGCAACCTTGTGCATTGCGCAAGCAGACCGATAAGTTTTGTGCGCCTTGTGCTGTGTAGCCTATCGCCCAAACTGTGTTACCATCTGTTGTGCTAACGAACGAGCCATTAGCAAGACTATGATTGACAACTTCTGCTTCGGCAAAGACGGAGCGTGGATATTGTTCTTGCAATGAGTCGGCATCGATTGTTTGGAGGCTGAACCATTTTACGAGCGAAGTGTCGATTATTGATTGTGCAGCAGTGCAACATGCCGATGCTATTATCATTGTAGTTATGATGAAGAGGCGCATAGTCAGGAATTATTATTCAGTTATTTTACCTGCTTTTTTTAATGTAGCTTTTAGTGTCGATTCTGAGTTATTATAGAAATTGGCATCGATAGCAATAACTTTGTTATAGGCTTCAAATGCTTTGTCCATTTTGCCTTGTGTGGCAAGTATCTGACCATGTGTGTCAATAAGTTTTATGTTGTTTGGTTGTTGTTCGAGTGCATCTTCAATGTATTTACATGCTTTCTTGGCATCTTGTTTTGTGCCAATGGCGTAGAGATAGCACTCGGCAAGTGCAAATTGTGCATCAACATTGTTAAGTTCGGCAGCTTTCTTATATAATTTGACAGCCTCTTTTTCGTCTTTGCTTGTGCCAATGGCGTTATGATAGCATAGTCCGAGTGAATACAAGGCATCGGCATTGTTGAGTTCGGCAGCTTTTTTATATAGTTTCAAAGCATCTTTTTCATCTTTGTTTGTTCCTATGCCATATTGGTAACACTCTCCGAGTGCAAAAAGGGCTTGTGGAAAATTTTGGTTAGCAGCTTTTTCAAACATATTGAAAGCGGCATTATTATTTTTCGATGTTCCGATGCCATCACGATACATAGTTCCCAGTTCGTATTGTGCAGGTGCGTATTCTTTTTTAGCGGCAGCTTCGATGAGGTTGAAAGCATAGTTGTGGTCGGCATCATCGCCAAAACCATTTTTGTAGCATATTCCCAATCCGTATTGGGCTATGGTTATGTCGTTTCTGACAGCGTTTTGTAGATATTTGAAGGCGTTTTTGTGGTCAATTTTTGTACCTATGCCAAAGAGGTAGCAGTCGCCCAACTCGGCTTGTGCTTCAACAATGTTATTTTGTGCAGCTTTTTTTAGCCACTTTACTGCTCTCGAATGGTCGGCTTTTGTTCCGATAGCATATTTGTAGAAATATCCGAGTTTGTATTGTGCATCGGCATTATTGCCATCAGCAGCTTCCTCCATCCACAGCACGGCTTTTTTCTGATCTACTTTTGTGCCTAATCCATTTTCGTATGCAATGGCTGTTTCGTATTGTGCATTGGTTATTTTTTGGTTGGCAGCTTTCTCAAACCATAGTAGTGCGGTGGCTTCGTTGCGCGACACTCCATTGCCATTTTTGTAGCATAGTCCGATGTTGTATTGATCGTCAGCAAGGTTGTTCTTGGCTGCCATTTCAAAATATGATGCAGCAAGGGATGCATTTTTGCTCACACCAATGCCTTCGTAGTATATTACACCTGCATTGTGTTGGGCATTAGCAATGCCATTGTTGGCTGCTTTCTCTGTCCACACGGCAGCTGTGTTTTCGTTCTTTTTTGTGCCATCGCCTTCCCTATAGGCACATGCTAAGTTCCATTGTGCTATGGCGTTGCCACTCTGTGCTGCTTTTTGCCATAGCTCAACGGCAGTCTCTTTATTCCTTTTTACTATGTTGCCATGCATATAGAGGTAGGCGAGTTCTGTTTGGGCTTCGGGCACTCCATTGTCCGATGCTTTTTGCAAGAGTGTCTGATATTGTTCCTTATTTTTCTTCACTCCATCGCCATTTTTGTAGCAAATAGCAAGGTTATAGCATGCTTCTGGACATCCGTTGTTGGCTGCTTTCTCGTACCAAATAGCGGCGGTTTTAATATCTTTTTTTATGCCTATAGCAAGCTGATAATAGTAACCAATGTTGCATTGCGATGTAGCGTTACCACTTTCGGCTGTGTGTAGTGTTTGGGTGAAAATTTCTTTTTGAGCCTTCTTGTCAGCGTTGATAGTGGTGGCTACAGAGCCTTTGACTGGTATAGGTGTGTCGTTTCTGATATAGCCACTTTTGATGTTGGTGATTTGTGCTGTAGTTGCAATAGTGCTGATAACAACAGCAAGTAGGGTGAAAAAAAACTTAGAGGTGTTCATTTTAGTTGTTATAACTTTATGTGTTGCTAATTTTTGATGATTGGTTGATAAGTACAGTTATATGTATGGTTGGGCTGTGGAATGGCTAATTTATGTAGTGTATTGCGCTGAATAAATGCTATAACCATAGTCTTGCAATGTGCTTTCAACAACATAGCGAAAGTACTAAAAAATGTAATAGATAATGACAGTGTGTGAGCTGAAAATGAAATATGTCTTTAGGGTTAGGTTGAGTAATAATGAGTGTTTTTTTTTGTATAAAAAAGATAATGAATACAAAAAAAATAGACTAACTTTGATGAGTTAATTTTTTCAGAGTAAACATTTAATTATGAAAAGAAATGTATTCCTTTTGGCTGCAATAGGTTGCAGTGTGATGAGTTGGGCCGCAGATTTTGAAGTCGGAGGCTTGTGCTATAACAAAAAAAGTAGTGGTTCATGGGTTGAAGTTACCTATCAGAGTACAGATGACAATAACTATGCAGATCTAACATCTGTTGAAATACCAAAGAGGGTTACTTATAAGGGCATTTCGTATGGAGTGTCGGGCATTGGCGAAGGGGCATTCCACAATTGTGCCAATCTTGAGAAGGTCCGTTTATCATCTTTTATCGGATATATATCTTCAAGTGCTTTTGCAAATTGCTCAAAGTTGTCAACAATAATAAGTTGTTCGGCAACACCAGCTTCCATTTCTAATGAAACTGTTTTTGCTGGTGTTAAGAATTGTGTTGTTTATGTTCCTTGTAGTAATAACAATAGTGTGCTTGAAAAATATAAAGATATGTGGGGCGATAGTTTTACTTATACGAGCACATATCTTTACAATTTTGAGACAAAAGTCAACAATGAAGCTATGGGTAGTGTGCAAATATTACAAATGCCCGATTGTGACAATTCAGTAGCAAAGGTCAAAGCAGTTGCTAAAGATGGATATAAGTTTATAACATGGAGCAAAGGCAGTTCGGCTGATAAGGAAGAAACAACCACATATAACGTAAATGGCGACATGACAGTAACAGCCATCTTTGCTCCTGCCGATGCCGATGTTAATTTTATAAGTAATACAGACTTGGTGTTTTGGTACTACGATGAACTGACAAAAACACTTACAGTTGGTGGTTGCAACTATGGCGACTTTTACATTTCATCTTGGCCATCATCGCTTCCGAAGGCTGAAGTTGAACACGTAGTAGTTGAGCCAGGTGTTATAGAATTACAAGCGCCAGTATTTCAGGAATTTACAGCTCTCAAGGATGTGGTGCTACCTTCTACAGTCAGCTATATTAATTCTTATGCGTTTAATGGATGCAAAAATTTGGAGTCGATTAATATTCCTAATGGTGTGAAGTTGCTTGAGTATGCTCTTTTGGCAGGTTGCGACAAGTTGAAAACATTGGTTATACCTCAGTCGGTGTCAAAAATTAGTTCGCTAATACTTTATAGTTATGAAAGAGAAGAGCCAATAACAATAGTATTGACGAATGATGTACCTCCAACTATAAATTCAGATTCTTTTTCAGGCGTACCTACGGGATCAAAATTCATTGTGCCATGTGGCTCTCTCAGCGCATATTCGGCTGCTGAAGGGTGGAGTAATATCAAGAATTGGTATACCATTGAGGAAGATTTTGTATACAACGTAAATGTGGTAGCTAACGACAATAATGGTGGTTCGGTAACTGTGTTGCAAGAGCCAGATTGCGAACGAACAGCCATTGTAGAGGCTATCCCAAGCGAGGGTTATAAGTTTGTCGGTTGGTCTGATGGTTATAAAGAGGCTCACTACGAATTTGAAGTACACGAAGATGTGAGCCTAACCGCTATATTCAAGAGTATTAGTGTGCCAGTTAATACAATAAGAGCCGATAAAATGTCGAATGATGTTGTAAAAACCATTGTTGATGGACGCATTGTTATAATAAAAGACAATAAAATGTATGGCATCGTAGGTGAACTTATTGGCGATATGAAATAACTCATTTTTTTCTGTTACTAATAAATATGAGGTTATATCTGTATTATTTAAAGAAACGATATAGATAAAAGTACGAAATGTAACGCATAGGCGGACAAAAGAGTAGTTAATGCTACTTTTTT
This sequence comes from Bacteroidales bacterium, assembly GCA_045118595.1. Taxonomy (GTDB): domain Bacteria; phylum Bacteroidota; class Bacteroidia; order Bacteroidales; family Marinilabiliaceae; genus W3P20-009. The sequence continues at coordinate 48,479 of JBGUYH010000042.1, forward strand.
GTCCGCCTATTGCTTTTAGTTACAAATCGGTCAATGATGATTAGTAAAAATGTTATTGCGTCAATTGTGTTGTTTGCCTGAACGAAAAATGTATTACTGTTTATGTCTGACATGCATACATTTGCATTACCAGATTTCGCAATTTTTTGGCGAGTGTCTGAATTTCAAAACTCTAAAACTCAAACTTTTTTTATCTATCGTACGAAATGAACAAGAATTTTAGTGCAGTAATGTTCGGAGCTGCAGCAATGTTGTGTGCTTGCGACAATGATGACAACTCTTATGTAAAAGTCGATGGTGCAGTACCTATTATGCACTATTGCGTTCAAGATTAACTCTAATCGACTAAAATCAAACTTTAGATAATAACAACATGAAACTCAAAGCTTTATTAACAACTTTATTGCTTTCGTGCACAGTCGCTTTTGCGCAGCAGAAGATAGATGTGAGCGGTAGAATAGTTGACGATACGGGAACTCCTGTGATTGGCGCTGCTGTTGTCGTTAAGGGAACATCGCAAGGCACGGTCACTGACTTTGACGGATATTATCACATATCTGTGCCTGCTGATGCTACATTGTCAGTTAGCATGCTCGGATATGAGAATCAAGAGTTGCCTGTCAATGGTCAAACAGAACTCAACTTCACACTTGGTGCTGATTGGATTGACCTCGACGATATTGTTGTCGTAGGTTACGGTTCGCAGAAGAAGTCTGACATTACCACATCAATGGTATCTGTTAAAGGTGACGATCTTCGCAAAGAGACACAAGGTAATGTAGCTAACGCATTGCAAGGTAAGGCAGCTGGCGTACAGGTCATCAGTAACAATGGTGCTCCTGGTGCTGCTCCAACAGTACTTGTACGTGGTTTTACTACCATCAATTCAAGCACATCGCCTCTTTATGTAGTTGATGGTGTGCCCATTGTTAATACTGATGGTAATGGTAATATCAACTTCCTTAGCTCTGACGATATTGAGAGCATCGAAATATTGAAAGATGCTTCGGCGGCTGCCATCTATGGTACTCGTGCTTCGGCTGGTGTTATTCTTGTAACTACAAAACGTGGTAAAGAGGGTGCTACACAATACAATGCAAGCTTTACTTATGGTATCCAAGCTACTAAGAAACCTTACGATGTGCTCAATAAAGATGGCTACATCAAGGCTATGAACCTTGCACATAATAATAGTGGTAAAGCTGACCTCATAAGTGAAGAGACTGCTAAAGACTTGGCTGATACTGATTGGTGGAGTTTGGGCGTACGCGATTATTCGCCAGAGATCAACGCTAATATTAGTATGAATGGTGGAAATGAAAAGCATCAGTACAATGCTACACTTTCATATTTCCGTCAAGAGTCGTTCTATAATATAGGTAAATGGGAGCGTTTCACTCTCCGTGTAAACAATGATTGGAAACTTGCTGAGTGGCTCAAACTTGGTATCGACCTTAATCCTCGTCATGAGAAGTGGGACAACACTCCATCGTGGTATGGCGACTATTTACTCATCGACCCAACAACAGCACCCAAGAAGAGTGCTGAAGAACTTACTGGCGACGAAAATAAATATAGCATTTATAGTCGTTCGAAGTATACTTACACATTAAATCCAGTTGCTCGTGAGAGTCGTCAAGAAGGCAATGGTGGCAAGAACTATGGTCTTACAAGCAACGGATACGTCAACCTCACACCTATTGAAGGATTGCAATTACGTTCGCAGATAAGTGCAAACTATATTCAAGAAACTGACAAAACGTTTGACCCAGAATACGTAATCGATGCTTCACACGAGTTTAACTCGGTAACCCAAGTTAGTCGAAAGACTATTGTTGACCTCAACTGGAGTTGGCAAAATACAGCTCAATACAACATTGACATTGACCGTCATCATGGTAGTATAATGTTAGGTATGACAGCTGAAGAGCAAAATCGCGAATATATCTATGGTTATCGTGAAGGATATTCAAGTACAGATGAAACAAAGCGTCAGCTCAATGGTAGCAATGGCACTGTACAAAAAACAGAGGGTAACGAATATACTAACTCGATAGTATCATATATTGGTCGTTTGACATATAACTTCGATGATCGTTATCTCTTTACAGCTACAGGTCGTTACGACGGCTCGTCGAAATTCCTCGACAAAAATAAATCGGCATTCTTCCCATCA
>JBGUYH010000043.1:0-15212 GCA_045118595.1 Bacteroidales bacterium
AATATATATGCATATTTTTGCAAAAGCAAGTGATATATTAATTTCTGTTTATACTTCAGTGCCGACAATGGAACATTTGCTATGTATGCCCACAACTCCGAAGTATGGATTAGGCTGAAGTATAATTTTTAGGGAGACAAATAGAGAGGAAAAACAAAATCGCCACCCGAGACTGTAATCAGCGTCTTGAGTGGCGATACTTATTTTCGAAAGAAGGTGGATTTATTAATATCTATTCTTCGATTATTACTCGGTAAAATAAGAAGGAGCCAAACGACGCAAATTGTACTGACTCGCCATCACCTCACCATAAGCGCCAGCAGAACGTAGCGCTATGATGTCGCCACGTTTTGTTTGAGGCAATACAACAGCCTGACCAAAGCAGTCTGACGATTCACATACTGGTCCTACTACATCATACTGCTCATGTGCTTCATTACTTGTCAGATTTTCAATTTTATGATAAGCATGATAAAGTGCAGGACGAATAAGATCGTTCATTCCAGCATCTACAATGGCAAACTTCTTTTTCTTTCCCTCTTTAACATAAAGCACACGTGTTATGAGCGAACCACATTGTGCTACAATAGCTCGTCCTAACTCAAAATGCACCTCTTGTGCATCACGCAATTCGAGGAATTTATGGAACACACCAAAATACTCTTCAAACGTTGGTATGCTATGTTTATCTGGATGTTCGTAGTCAATGCCTAAACCGCCACCAACATTGATTATATCGATGCGTATCTTGTTGCTTTCAAACCACTTTTGCAATTCATTAATACGCATACAAAGCACTTGAAACGCACCCATATCAGTTATTTGCGAACCAATGTGGAAGTGCATACCTTTGAGATTGATGTTGTTGAGTTTCTGTATTTCACTAACAACACTCTCCACTTCGGTAAGACCGATGCCAAACTTATTCTCTTCCAATCCAGTTGTTATGTATTGATGTGTATGTGCATCAACATTCGGATTAATTCGCAGTGCCACTGTTGCACGTTTATTCATCGAGCCTGCTATCTCATTAATAATTTCAGCTTCGGGCAAACTCTCTATGTTAAAACAGCGAATGCCAGCTTCAAGGGCTAAACGTATTTCCCAATCTGCTTTACCTACTCCTGCATACACAATAGTTGATGGATCGAAACCACAATCGATAGCTCGCTGCACTTCAGGACCGCTCACACAATCGATACCTAAACCTGCATCACGAATGAGACCGAGCAACTGCGGATTTGCATTGGCTTTAATAGCATAATGAACATGATAGCCATACTTATTTTTTTGCTCAACAACCTTATCAAGCGTAGCTTGCAATAATTGCGTGTCGTAGTAATAAAATGGTGTTTCTATCTGTGCAAAACGATTTAAGGGGAATGTTGTCATGAGAGTATTTTTTCTTCATTGATAAAAAAATGGACAGCGGCAACGCTCATTGTGCGCACCGTTGCCCATATGTTGTTGTATTGCTTATTGAAAAATAATCAGAACAATTTAGCACTAAGTGCACGCAAAGCATTCACTTTATCTTCGGCATTGATAAGTATCGATACATTATGCGAGCTACCACCATACGAAATCATGCGGATTGGCGTATCTTTCAGAGCATCGAAAATCTGACTTGCATAGCCCTTTGATGAAGCTACAAAATCGCCTACTACGCAAATAATTACTTGTTCGCGATCAACTTCAACAGTGGCGTATTTTTTGAGATCTTCAACAATATCGTCAAGATGGCGGTTATTATCAATTGTCACACTCACACCAACCTCCGATGTTGTTATCATATCGATAGATGTCTTATAGCTCTCGAATATCTCAAATACTTTACGCAAGAATCCATAAGCCAACAACATACGTCCAGACTTTATCTTGATGGCCGTAATGTTATCTTTAGCAGCTATGGCAGCAACTCTATTTTCACACTGCTTGCCACTGATAAGTGTGCCATAGGCAGTTGGCTCCATTGTGTTGAGAAGACGCACAGGTATGTTGTTCACTTTTGCTGGTAACACACATGTAGGATGCAAAATCTTAGCACCGAAGTAAGCTAACTCTGCAGCTTCATCAAATGACAAGTCGTGCACTGGCTTGGTGTTATCTACAAAACGTGGGTCGTTGTTGTGCATACCGTCAATGTCGGTCCAAATTTGTATTTCATCAGCCAAAATGGCAGCACCAATAAGTGATGCCGTATAGTCAGAACCACCACGCTGCAAGTTATCAACTTCGCCAAAAGCATTTCGACAAATGTAGCCCTGAGTTACATATATGTCATAGCCTTGATTCTTCTCAAGCATGGCATTGAGATTTTCGCGAATGTATGCTGTATCTGGTTCGTTGTTCTTATCTATGCGCATATAATCGAGTGCTGGCAACAATACCGACTTCACACCTTGCTCTTGTAGATAGAGATTAAACATTGATGTCGATATGAGCTCGCCTTGCGATAGTATTATCTTTTCTTCAAATACGGTAAATATGTTATTAGCAAACGACTTGATATAGTTAAATCGCTCACGTATAACCTCCATTCCTTTGTCTTTGTACTCTTGTGTTGAGTAGAGTTCATCAACATCTTTGGCATACTTGAGTTCAAGTTTGCTTATAATGTCGTTGGCTCCATCGCTGTTCTTCTTATATAAATAGTTCGATATTTCAACCAAACTGTTTGTTGTGCCCGACATGGCCGACAAAACAACAAGATTCTGCTCACCATTCAGAACGAGCTTTGCTACATTTTTCATTCTCTCGGCATTACCAACCGATGTGCCACCAAACTTGAGTACTTTCATTTATTATCAGTTTAAAAAAGGTTGTTCTTTCATTAACGGTGCAAAGATATAAAACGATATTTTATGCACAAAGTATTTTGTTTTATTTTTTAATCATCTGTTTAGTGTTTAACAAAATTTCATCGAACATAAATTTACTTTTTACACATAAATTCACATTTATTGCATATCTTTGCACACCAATGAAAAAACTATTCGTCATAGTGTTAGTTGTGTTATGCGCCATTGTTGAGGTTATGATGTGTTGCCATGAAAGCACACTGATGCGACCTTTCGACAACGAGTGCACAACACATGTTGTATGTGCCATAGATGCTCCACCTACTGATTGCGTGGTAAGTTTGACCGAGATACCTAACGTACCTGGAATTAAAGTAAACAACGCATTTGGAGGTACGACTCTGTCTGTTAAGTTTATTTGGTGCTTATCGGCACATAACACTACCATCACCGAGTATGTAAAAGTACGAAGCATAATGGGCAAACTTTGCTTAAGTAGCAATGCCTTTAACAAGCAAATTGATTATAATATCTATCGCTTACTCCGACTGCTTATTTAGCTCACATCTACATTCATCAAACATTCTACACACACGTATCGACGCTTAATAAATATAGCGCCGAGTTATCGTGTACAACCTAAACAACAGATAATCAACAACAACTTACAAATCAATAAAAAAAAATGGACAAACATATTCAGAATATTGTTTTACAATGGAACAATGTAATATCAGAGTGCAGAGATTGGAGCAACATGATTATAGCTATTGCGCTTTTTGTAATAGGTACAACAACAGCTATTGTATCGATACTGAGCAACACACTAACTGGTAACATTGCCGTGTGCTGCTTTGCTTTGGGTGCTGTACTTATGTGTATTGGCTTTGGCATTGCAATAACCAAAGGTAGCGAACTGCGCTACAAACCAACAAATAGCAAGATAAAAGTTGGTCAGCGCTTCGTCAAACGCCGCGATTGGAATCGAGTAGCTGCTGAATTTGTCGATGCTCAATCAGTCATTTTGGATGGCGACGGAGAGTTGCGCATCGACACATTAAAATCGGATGATGGCAAATTCAATGTTTATATGGTTAGCCAATTTGTCGACTTCGATTATAAAGTTATCTATGGACCAATAGAGAAATAAGTAAAAACGAAGGTAATTTCTCTATAACAAAACAATCCGCACAAGTGGTATTACATAACAACCATTTGTGCGGATTTATAATTTCAGCGTTTTCTATATTTCTATCTCACAGCTATCAATAAAACATATTAATCTTTGTGTACCACACAATGTTCTTGATCTATAAGACTTTCGCCTATCATCTTTAGATATACTTGTGCTGTGGCTAATATATCTTTTTCGCAATATACCGAAATGCGCTTTAAGTCGTGTTCGCCATAATACACTTCGGCCACTTGACTACCATCGATGTCATCTTTAGGAGTTGGAATACCAAACACATGTGTGAGCAAATTGAGCGACGTAAAGGCTTTGTAGTCGCCAAATTTCCACATCTCCATAGTGTCGATAAATGGCACTTCCCACGGTTTCTTACCTGCGATCTGAAGCACACGAGGTAGTGGCAACCCATTGATTATAATACGACGTGCAATGAATGGCATATCAAACTCTTTCACATTATGACCACATACAAACTTATCTGATGCTGAATAGCTATGTTCAAGCAAATTGCAAAAATCAGATAACAACTTGCGCTCGTCATCGTCGGCAAACGACTTACTATAAAACGTTTTTACGCCATCTACTTCACGAATGAAACCAACTGAGATACATACTACACGACCAAACTCAGCATAAATACCAGCTCGCTGATACACATCAGCAGGTGTCTCATCCTCGGTTCTGAATTGCTTCGATTTTTTATCCCAAAGCATTTGCATATCGGCACTCAACTGATCAAAATCAGAGTTAGCTGGCACCGTTTCGATGTCGAGGAAAAGAATGTTTTGTAATGGTATTCTGCTATATTCCATAGTGTGTAATACTCGCTTATTTATCGCCTATTATATCCCAATATCCGCAGCATTTCGTCAGAACTTTGCTCTTCACTAAACAGATAATCGACAATTTGGCCATTCTCATCACGGTCGATAACAACATGCTTAGGCGATGGTATGAGGCAATGTTTGATACCGCCATAACCACTTATCGAATCTTGATAAGCACCAGTATGGAAGAAGCCAATGTAAAGCGGATCATCGTCATCTTTCGACAATTTAGGCAAGTAAACTTGCTGATTCAAATCTTCGGTGTTGTAATAGTCGGCATGGTCGCATGTCGTTCCACCAATATTGACCTTGGTATATGGCCTATCCCATTTATTGACTGGCAATAGTATGAATTTTTCGCAGATACCCCATGAATCAGGAATAGTGGTCATCAGGCTATTATCAATTATATACCACAACTCGGTATCGTTTTGCTGCTTAGCTTCGGCCACTTTAAATATCACAGCACCCGATTCGCCAACTGTGTACTTGCCAAACTCTGTCAGAATATCGGGTTCATCAATCTCTTCGTTGACGCACACCTCTTTTATACCACGAACCAATTCGTTGACAATGTACTTGTAGTCGTATTCGAAGCCCAAATTATTGCGTATTGGCAGTCCACCACCAAGATCGAGCATATGCAAACTATCGCAATTTTTCTTCAACTCAGCATAAACCGACAATGCTTTTTGGAATACGCCCCAGAAATATAGGTTGTCTTTTATACCCGAATCAACAAAGAAATGGAACATCTCAAGGTTGACCCGTGGGTTATCTTTTATCTCTTCATTGTAGAACCTTATTATCTCTGACGGACGAATACCTAAACGTGAAGTATAATAGGCCGACTGTGGTTCTTCATCGATGGCCATACGAATACCAATATTGACCACATCGTTCTTCATCACGTTGAGCAAACGTTGAAGTTCGCTTTTGCTATCGAGCACTGTGATACAATTTTTAAAACCAAGATCTTGTATCATCTTTATTTTTTGCAGATAAAGATCGCTCTTCGAACCATTGTTGATGATAATAATATCTTTACTAATAGTGCCCTCTTCATATAGTTCACGCACAATATCAAGGTCGTATGCTGATGATGTTTCGAGTTGCACTTGATATTGCAATGTCTCTTTTACAACAAACGAGAAGTGGCAACTCTTAGTACAATAACAATACTTGTAGTTGCCTTTGTAGCCATTGTTCTTTATGGCCTTGCTGAAGAGATTGCGAATGCGCTTTATCTGGTCGCCAATTTTGGGCAGATAAGTTATCTTCAACGGCGTTCCATATTTTTCGATGATAAACTTCAATGAGACATTGTGAAAAAACAAGTTCCCATTCTCGAGGTCAAAACCGTCTTGTGGAAAGTAATAGGTCTGATCAATCAGATCAAAGTAAGTACCCCTCGTTTTCAACGCTTGAAAAATTTTGTGTGGTTTATATTAGCATTTATCTAAAAAATCAAAGAAGCCCGCTTTGTATTTATCAAGCAGGCTCTCTGTTATATTGTCTTTTCTGTTAGGAAATCGCATCACTTGAGCCAACCCAAAATTGTCTGTCCACCCGTCGTCTTATCTTTTAACTTGACGTCAATTTGCGTACCTATCGGTAGAAACAAGTCAACTCGCGAACCAAACTTTATAAAGCCCATCTGCATCGACTGCTTAACATTTTCGCCTTCTTCAGCATAGCAAACCACTCGACGAGCCATTGCACCTGCTATCTGACGTGCCAATATTTCTGTACCATTAGCTGTTTCGATAAGCACTGAACTGCGCTCGTTTTCAGTAGACGACTTTGGCAAATAAGCTCGCTTATGATTACCATGTTGATGGGTGCTAAACTTAATTTTTCCTGCTACTGGATACCAATTGATATGCACATTGAGTGGCGACATAAAGATCGACACTTGCAGCACTTTACGCTTCAATATTTCTGGTTCGAAAACCTCTTCGATAACAACTATTTTACCATCGGCTGGAGCTATAATTGCGCCATCTTGAACCACAAAATGACGATTCGGACTACGGAAAAAGTTGATTACCATAAATGCAACAATACCCGTAACGAAGAGTATTACATGCGACACTGCTCCACCTATAAATGCATAGTTAAGGTAGTTGATTACTGCGAAAAGAACTATTGCTATGGCAGTTGTCTTATATCCTTCTTTATGTAGTGTCATCGTTTCTGTATATATATATCAGTAAATATCTAATTTACAATTTATTATCTAAATAAAAAAATAGTAGAGCAAACTAATTATTGGCGCGGCAAATAACATTGCATCAAACCTATCAAGTATACCTCCATGACCTGGTAGTAAACGACCTGAATCTTTAAGATTAACCGAACGCTTAAACTTCGACTCTATTAAATCGCCACATGTTCCTATCATCGACATGATAAGACCACATGCTATACAGAACCACAAGGGCAAAGTGTCGATACCAAATCTTTCTCCAAAATAGTGTAATGCAACAGCTGTTCCTACAGTTAGCAACACACCACCAACAAAACCTTCGATGGTTTTCTTAGGTGACACACGCTCATAGAGCTTATGACGTCCCATTGTTACACCACACAAATATGCTCCTGTATCATTAATCCATGCTAAAAGGAAGAGTGCCATGATAGGACGAAAATCGTAAGCACCTCCTTTAAAGGCTAACAGATTAACAAGTGCAAATGGCATTCCGATATATATGTTGCACAATAGTGTAACACCAATATTGTAAATAGGTTTCTGATGATCAGAAAATAATTCGGCTAAGAATACTGCCCACGCAAATCCAACCAAAAGTAGTAAGCAACGGGTATCGAAACCTTGAAAGAATACAAGAAATCCGAGTGTAAAAGCCACCACATTGGTAGCCAATGCTATAAAAAAATGTGGATGTACGCCACTTTCACCACACCGCACCATGCGGCAAAATTCGTTTGTTGCAAGTGTGATAACGCATACCATCACCATAGCGTAGGTTACTGGACTCAGCACAAAAGCTGCTCCTATCACCAATACAAACAGAATTCCTGTTATTGCTCGTTGTATAAAGTTTGACATTACTTATTTTTTCCAGAATAGGCACTTAACAAAGCGCACTATTCTTTACTTCAGTCGGCAAAAGTAACATATCTGCCGAAAATTCACAAAGTATTTAAGCATTTATTGACTCTGCGTCAGATTTACTCTCTTCTGGTTGCTCGTTATCCGTAGCTGATTCTTCTGCCTTTTTATCAGTATCCTTCAGCAATTCGTTCGGATTGACACCACCTTTGCGTGGTCCAAATATTCGCTCTAAATCTTCGCTAAAAATAACCTCACGTTCGAGTAGCAACTCTGCCAATTGGCGATGCTTATCGGCATTCTCACGCAATATTTCTTTTGCTCGTTCATATTGTTCGTTAACAATGTTCGACACTTCATCGTCAATAACCTCAGCCCGACGCTCTGAATATGGTCGATTGAATGAATAATCGTTACCACCTGTCGAGTCATAGTAGCTTAGGTTTGGTATTTTGTTGCTCAATCCGTAGTATGTCACCATAGCATACGCTTGTTTGGTTACTTTCTCAAGGTCGTTAAGAGCACCTGTGCTCACTTTCCCAAACACGACTTCCTCAGCTGCACGACCGCCGAGTGTTGAGCACATCTCATCGAGCAATTGTTCTTTGGTCGTAAGTTGACGTTCTTCGGGCAGATACCATGCAGCTCCCAACGCCTTACCACGTGGCACTATAGTAACTTTGAGCAGTGGATGTGCATTAACAAGCAACCAACTTATCGACGCATGACCTGCTTCATGATATGCTATAGCTTTGCGTTCTTCGTTGGTTATTATCTTGTTCTTTTTCTCCAAACCACCCACTATACGATCTATGGCATCGAGAAAATCTTGCTTCTCAATAAACTTCTTTCCCTTGCGTGCAGCTGTAAGTGCTGCTTCGTTGCACACATTAGCAATATCGGCACCTGAGAAACCTGGTGTTTGTTTTGCCAAAAATGCACGTTCAAATCCGTCAATCAACTTTAGCGGACGTAAATGCACATCGAATATTGCTGCGCGTTCGTTAAGATCAGGTAACTCTACATTTATCTGGCGGTCGAAACGACCAGCACGCATAAGTGCACCATCAAGTATGTCGGCTCTGTTAGTGGCTGCCAATATGATAACACCGCTATTGGTTCCGAAACCGTCCATCTCGGTAAGCAATTGATTGAGTGTATTTTCACGTTCTTCATTCGACGACAAACCACGTCCTCGACTTCGGTCGCGACCTATAGCATCAATCTCATCAATGAATATGATACTTGGCGATTTAGCTTTGGCTTTTTGGAACAAATCGCGAACACGACTTGCACCTACACCTACAAACATTTCAACAAAGTCGGAACCTGACATTGAGAAGAATGGCACACCTGCCTCGCCTGCTACAGCCTTAGCCAATAGTGTTTTACCTGTACCTGGAGGGCCAACGAGCAAAGCGCCCTTAGGTATTTTTCCACCAAGTTCAGTATATTTTTCTGGATGACGAAGAAATTCAACAATCTCAACAAGTTCGTCTTTGGCACCTTCCAAACCAGCTACATCTTTGAACGACACATTGACATTCGAATCTTTGTCAACAACTTGTGCTCTCGACTTACCAACACTAAAGATGCCACCGCCACCAGAACCACCTGTCATTCTGTTCATCAATATGAAATAGATTCCGAGCATCAACAATAGTGGCCATGCAAATGACAACACATCGCTCAACAAATTATTACGTTGCTCATAGAACAACGGAATGTCGCGATGTTCACTGTTTTCAATGGCTTTACGACTCTCTTCAAAACTATCTATCGATGGTATATCAACAATGAAATGTGGTCCACCCTTAGGAATTGCATTTTTCTGCGAAAATAGATTTTTGTGATTATCAACAGAATCAGCCAAAAGTGTTACTTCGGCTTTCAGTTCGTTGCGCACAACCACTATTTTTTCAATACTTCTACTACCTAAAAGTTCTTTTTCAAACTTGGCGTACGATAGTTTTTGTGGGTCGTTGGCAAAATTCATTGTACTTATCATTATCAGCAAGATAACGATGAAGCCATAGATCCAATACGGATTGAATTTTGGCGTCTTTTTGTTGTTATTTAATTGTGTAGCCATGTGTTTAAGGTGTTTCAGCAAATGATGATAAGAGTTAATCGATATCAGCTATATCGAAGCGTTCGGCATCGTTCCAAAGCGTCTCTATTGAATAAAAGTCGCGTGCCTCTTTTTGGAATATATGAACCAATACATTGCCATAATCCATCAGCACCCAAATAGCGTTTTGCCTACCTTCGATATGATCGGGACGCTCAGTTACTTGTTCACGAACTTTGTCTTCTACTGCATCGGCTATTGACGACACATGAGTCGAACTACGACCTTCGCACACTACAAAGTAGTCGCATACCGATGAGTCGGTTTTTCGCAAATCGAGCACTGTTATGCTTTTCCCTTTTATATCCTGAATGCCTTCAACTACTGAAGTTACAAGTGCATTTTCTATTTTGTTCATCTAAATTTGTTTGTTGTAATTATTTATCCAATGCAATATCGACTACTTCGTTTATCGACTTGACATAATGAAAATTGAGTCCTTTGATATAAACTTCGTTTATCTCATCAATATCTTTGCTATTGATCTCTGACAAAATTATATCTTTTATTCCAGCTCGCTTAGCTGCCAATATTTTTTCTTTAATACCTCCTACTGGTAACACGTTGCCTCGCAATGTTATTTCTCCTGTCATTGCTATGCGTTTTTTTGCTTTCCGGCCAGTAAGAGCCGACACTACCGATGTTACCATTGTGATACCTGCCGATGGTCCATCTTTGGGTATTGCACCTTCTGGTACATGTATGTGTATATTCATTTCATCGAAATCGGTATCACCCAATGCAAAGTGATTAGCATGAGAGCGCACATATTCAACAGCTAATATTGCCGACTCTTTCATCACATCGCCCAAGCTACCTGTGAGTGTTAGCTTTCCTTTACCTTTACTTGCACTGGTCTCGATGAATAGTATTTCGCCGCCAACTGCAGTCCATGCCAAACCTGTAACTACACCAGCTGGCATATCATTTTCCCACTCATCATGCAAGACACTCTCTTTACCAAGTAATTGGTGCAGATATTCATTGCTTGGCTCGGTAGGTATCTCCTCTTTCTTTGCCTTTTTCAGTGCTACTTTCCTACATATCGAAGCTAATATCTTATCAAGATTGCGTACACCACTCTCACGAGTGTAATTATCGATGATGTAAGCTAAATTGTCTGAGCTAATAACAAATTCGTCTTTGCCTATTCCATGAGCCTCTTTCTCTTTAGGGAATAGATGACGAGAGGCTATTTCTATCTTTTCTTCGACAATATAACCCGACACGTCAATAAGTTCCATACGATCGAGCAATGGCTGCGATATGTTACTTATATTGTTAGCAGTAGCTATAAACATAACCTTCGACAAATCATAGTCGATGTCGAGATAGTTATCATGGAATGCGTTATTTTGCTCAGGGTCAAGAACTTCAAGCAGTGCCGACTCTGGATCGCCATGACCATTGCGTGTTAACTTGTCGACCTCATCGAGTATGAACACGGGGTTTGATGTGCCAGCCTTTTTAATGCCTTGCATTATGCGCCCCATAAGTGCACCGATGTATGTCCGACGATGTCCACGTATTTCAGCTTCGTCGTGCAAACCACCGAGCGATATGCGCACATATTGTCGACCTAATGCTTCGGCAATGCTCTTGCCCAACGATGTTTTTCCTACACCTGGAGGTCCATACAGACACAATATGGGCGATTTCATATCGCCTTTTAGCTTTAATACTGCTAAATATTCAAGTACACGTTCTTTGACTTTTTCCATGCCAAAATGATTACTATCAAGCACTTTGGCTGCACGTGTCATATTGAATCGGTCTTTAGAATAGTGCTGCCATGGAAGGGCAAGCATATTTTCTAAATATTCGAGCTGCAACGGATATTCGGGCGAACTTTGATTTAATCGGAGCAGTTTTGATATCTCTTTATCGAAAACATCGGCTACTTCTTTACTCCATTTTTTTTCTTTGCCTCTTGTCCTCAGATCTTCAACAACAGCTTCTGTATCGTTGCCAAGTTCGCTCTGTATGGCTTTCATCTGCTGCTGAAGTACAAACTCACGTTGCTGACGATTGACTGCATGGTTGGTCTTGTTTTGTATCTCGTTTTTGAGTTCTACAAATTGCAACTCTTCACTCATGTAGCGAGCCAATGTTTTAGCTTTTTGCAGTTGAGAGTTGCACTCCAAAACTTCTTGTTTCTGTTCTGGTGTGATATTACAATTGCCTGCGATATAGTTAAGGCAAGTCACATCGGGCTCCATATTGGCAAGCGAGAACAACACTTCTGGTTGTGGGTTCATCGAACCTTTTAATATGCGCCCCATTATATCTTTCACCAAACTACATGCTGCAGCAAACTCTTTCTTCTCGTTTTCTGGTATAGCATCGAAACGAGCCACCGATGCCTTCACCTGCAGATACGGTTCGTCGGCAATCAGTTCTTCGATGCGCACTCGCTCCAATCCATGTAAGAGCACCGACTTGGAACCATCGGGCAAGGTGATAGTTTTGACCACTTTGGCCAATGTTCCTATCTGATATAAATCGCTAAGTGTTGGTTGTTCTACACTTGCGTCTTTTTGAGTCGACACAACGAAGAATGCACGGCTAGCATTTACATCGTGCAATAGTTTCTCTGACTTATCGCGTGAAACTATTATGGGCATTATTGAACCTGGAAATAGAAGAGTGTTGCGCAGTGGGAGCAAAGGCATACTCTCCGGTATATCGTCAGTTTTGACTTCAAACGGATTTTCGCCTGAAACGATTATTGGAATCGACATTATACCTGCCGTTTCATCATCTTTTGCTATCAGAGACATCAAATCTGTGTTGCTCATGTTGTAAATATCTGTCATTAATACGTCATTGTGGCAGATGTGCTATGCACAATAAAACCAACTCTGAGGTGTCAATTAATATGCCAAAGGGTAGATTAACTTTTGTGTCTGACTTTTTGTCTTAAATTATGCTTGTTTAAGTCGAGCCGCGCTAACATGTGACATGCGTTCGCGTGCATAATCGAGTTTGATCACAATAGTTTGAGCATCGGTCGATGGTGCTTCGTACATCTTATCCATCAGTATTGTTTCACATATCGAGCGCAAACCACGTGCACCTACCTTAAATTCAACAGCTTTATCGACGATGAATTCAAGTACATCATCTTCAATGACAAGGTCGATGCCATCGAGTTTAAACATCTTGACATACTGCTTTATGAGCGAATTCTTTGGCTCGGTGAGTATGCGACGCAATGCTGCTCGATCGAGTGGGTCGAGATGAGTTAAGATAGGCAAACGACCTATTATCTCAGGTATCAGACCAAACGACTTCAAATCTTGTGGTGCAACATATTGCAACAAATTATCAAAGTCAATTTTATCTTTATCCTTATCAGAGTTATAACCTACTACACGCGAATTTAATCGGTTAGCAATTTTACTCTTTATTCCATCAAAAGCGCCACCACAGATAAACAATATATTCTTAGTGTCGACTGCTATCATTTTCTGGTCAGGATGTTTTCTACCGCCTTGTGGTGGCACGTTGACAACTGACCCTTCGAGCAATTTGAGCAATCCTTGCTGCACGCCTTCGCCCGACACATCACGAGTTATCGATGGATTATCGCCTTTGCGTGCTATTTTATCAATTTCGTCGATAAAGACAATGCCACGTTCTGCCAACTTAACATCGTAATCGGCCACTTGTAACAGACGAGTCAAAATGCTCTCTATATCTTCACCCACATATCCAGCCTCTGTAAGCACAGTTGCATCTACAATAGTAAATGGGACTTCAAGAAGGCGAGCTATGGTGCGGGCTAAGAGTGTTTTACCCGTACCTGTTTCACCAACCATTATTATGTTCGATTTCTCAATTTCGACATCGTCAGCATCAGCGTGATCCTGATTCAGACGTTTATAATGATTGTAGACAGCTACCGACAAAAACTTCTTAGCTTCATCTTGACCAATAACATATTGGTCGAGATACTCTTTGATTGTGGCAGGTTTCACTAAATTGAGCTTGCCAAACTTTTTATTCATAGTCGATTTGAATTCCTCTTCAACTATTTCGTTGGCTTGCTTTGCGCACGACTCACAAATAAATCCTGATACTCCACCAATAAGTAATCCTACCTCAGAGCGTTTACGCCCACAAAACGAACATTTATCTTCTTCTCTCTTCATCGATTATCAAAAAAAAATTTAATTGGCAACCCACAATTCAATATTACTATTGCCAATCGTGAATTGCCAATTGTTTTTCTCTTCATTGAGGTTGTTCAGAACTGAACCACCTTATTTTTTATCACGCTTTAGCACCTCATCAATCATACCATACTCTTTAGCCTCTTGAGCAATCATCCAATAGTCACGATCTGAATCTTTTTCAATGCGTTCAAACGGATTGCCCGAATGTTCTGATATGATGGTATAGAGTTCTTTTTTCAATTTTTGTATTTCGCGCGCTGTTATTTCAATATCAGAAGCCTGACCTTGTGCACCGCCCATTGGCTGATGAATCATAACACGCGAATGAGGAAGTGCCGAACGCTTACCTTTAGCACCTGCTACAAGCAATACAGAAGCCATAGAAGCTGCTAAACCAGTACAGATTGTAGCTACATCTGACGATATGTACTGCATGGTATCATAGATACCTAAACCTGCATATACGCTACCACCTGGCGAATTGAGGTATATTGATATATCTTTCGACGAATCGGCCGACTCAAGGTATAACAATTGTGCCTGAACTATATTGGCTACAGTGTCGTCAATCTCGCAACCAAGAAATATAATTCGGTCCATCATCAGACGCGAGAACACATCCATGCTAGCCACATTGAGCTGACGCTCTTCGATGATTGTGGGATTGATATAGCTACTAACAATCGATGCATAGTTATCGAATGTGTTGCCACTTATGCCCTGATGCTTTACAGCATATTTTCTAAAGTCGTTCGGATTTATCATAGTGATTTATCAATGTGTAGGTTTCTTACATTGGCCGGACAGACTTTTTTATTGCCGACCTTTATATTCACAAAAGTCCTGCCAGGCATATTTCACCCGACAGGATTATTGTGCATTATCTATTTTATCAAGCTAATAGCTTAGTCTTCATAGAGCTTACCGAAGTCGGCACGCTTAGTTGTCTTCTGAGTCATCTTGACCTTAGTCTTAGCAAACTCAACAACTACATCGTTAAGCGCACCCAT
>JBGUYH010000044.1:0-127015 GCA_045118595.1 Bacteroidales bacterium
CCTCTTAGCTAAATTGGCACAATACCCATCACTCGTATTTCTCGACTCTGATGTATTTCCAACCTCGCCACATTTTGTTGAACTCTATGCTCAACATTGTTGCGATGCCGATGTGGTTTGTGGTGGCATCAGATACCGTAATGATGACAAACACCATATCAACCCACTACGTCTCAAATTTGGTCTCAACTCCGAAGTTAGCACTGCAACACAGCGTAGGCAGCACCCTTATGATAAGTTTACAGCAGCAAATGCTATGATAAAACAAACAACCATGCAGCGCATTAACTTTGATAGCAACATAAAACAATATGGCTACGAAGATGTTCTGTTTGGACAAGAACTGCAACATTTAGGCATCACTATAGCTCATATCGACAATCCCGTTTTTCATGACGACACCGATACTAACGAACAGTTTTTGCACAAGACACAAACATCGCTCAAAACACTAGCTCAAATTGCTAACAAACTGAACAATATGTCACGCATAGTTAACGCCTACAATACATTACAACGTCTTCACCTCACTCGCGCCATGCAACTATTTTTCAAGGTTATGCGCAAGCCACTGGAGACCAATCTATTGGGGCAAAAACCACTACTATTTGTTTTCAACATTTACAAATTGGGCTATTATTGCACCATTCAAAATCGCTAATTTTGCAATCCGATATATTAAGATTATCTGATGAACAACAACAAGAAAATAGTCATTGCCATCGACGGACACTCGTCGTGCGGCAAAAGCACAGTAGCCAAAGACTTGGCAAAAGCACTCTCAATAGCCTATGTCGATACAGGAGCAATGTATCGTTCAGTTACGCTCTACGCATTGCGTCATAACCTCATCAATGGCAACAAAGTTGATGAAGAGGCTTTGGTAAATGCATTGCCAAACATCAAAATAACATTCGCATTCAACGCCGAACAAAAAAAGAATGAGACATTTATGAACGGTGAGAGTGTAGAAAATGAAATCAGACAAATGGAGGTTAGTTCACATGTTAGTCTCGTTAGTACCATAGGAGCCGTACGCCGTCAGCTCGTTGAATGGCAACGCGATATGGGACGCGAAGGTAGCCTCGTTATGGATGGTCGCGACATTGGTACTGTGGTATTTCCTAATGCCGACCTTAAAATTTTCATGACTGCATCTGACGAAGTTCGTGCTCGTCGTCGCTACGAAGAGCTATTGTCAAAAGGTCAACAAGCTGACTTCGACGAAGTTTTGCACAACGTACGTGAACGCGACCGCATCGACTCAACACGCGCCGAGAGTCCACTTCGCAAAGCCGACGACGCTCTCTTGCTCGACAACAGCAATCTGACAATGGAGGAACAGTTTGAGTGGATAATGGAACAAGTGAAATTAAGAGTCCAAAAAGGATAGTTCTGCGTTTTTAATCTATTTTTCACAACTATGAAAGTAGTCATCGATGAAGGTTCGGGATTTTGCTTTGGTGTAAAACGTGCCATTGCAACACTCGAAGATGAGTTGAAGAAACATAACACAGTATATTGTGTGGGCGATATAGTTCACAACGAGCGTGAAATAGAACGCTTACAAGGTTCTGGACTGAAGATAATCAACACCGATGAGTTAGCCTCGCTCCACGATAGCGCTGTGCTGTTCCGCGCGCATGGCGAACCTCCTTCATCGTATGCTCATGTTAGTCGCAACAATCTTCAGCTCACAGATGCCACTTGCCCTGTTGTACTTAAACTACAAGAACGCATACGAAACTCATGGAGCAAGATGCAAGAGATTGGCGGACAAATTGTGCTCTTTGGCAAAAAAGGTCATGCCGAAGTAATAGGCTTAATGGGGCAAACCGATAACAAATGCATACTGCTCGAAAACGACAGTCAGATAGACCTTGTCGACCCACACAAACCAACTGAAGTGTTTGCTCAAACCACCAAAGACCCACAACAATACAAGCAACTGATTGAGAAGATAAAACAACATGTAAGCAACAATGTAGTGGCACATAGCACCATCTGTCGTCAAATGGCCGACCGCGCAAAACACTTACAAACATTTGCAGCTGAACATGATATGATACTCTTTGTTGGTGGCGCTAAAAGTTCGAACTCGAAAGTGCTATTTGAAATATGCCGCAGCATCAATCAAAATTCACACTTTCTCACTAGCGAAGAGGATGTTGCCAATGTGCTTGCCGAGTGCCAACCCATAAGCAACGACGTTAGCATAGGCATATTTGGAGCCACATCAACTCCACTCTGGCTTATGGAACGCGTGAAAGAAAATGTTGAACACATATTGAAAGGATAAACTTGTATGGAAAAATTCTTAAGCACACTATTAACCATCATTATCATATTCTATCTCGTGCGTATCGCACTGAGATTGCTTATGCCTCTACTGCTAAAACTGTTTGTTGGTAAAATGCAAAAACGTTTCAATCAACAATTTGGCAATTTCGACTACTCTGACAATACGCAACAAAAAAACGAAGGCGATATAACTGTTGACAAAACAACACAACGCAAAACCAATAAAAACGGACAAACATTATCCGACGAACTTGGTGGCGAATATGTCGACTTTGAAGAAGTGAAGTGATACATTTTACTTCATATCAAACAAAAAGACAAGGATTTTAGTTACACTTGCGGCGTTTTCTCAACCATACAATGAACAAATTTTCTCTCGTTTATCGCAAGTGGACCAACATCAGTTTGGTCTTGCGCATCTTAGGTGGATTAGTTTTAGGTGTAATTTTAGGATTTGCCGTTCCAACTCTCAGTGGCATAGGACTTTTGGGCGTGGGTTTTGTTAGCGCGCTGAAGGCCGTTGCGCCTATTCTGGTGGCTGTCTTGGTCACGGCATCCATTGCCAAAGCCAAAGGCGGATTGGGTCGTCGATTTGGTTTGGTCATTGCGCTCTATATGTTCTCTACGTTCGTGGCTGCCGTGGTGGCGGTGGTTGGTAGCAACCTCTTCCCCGTAACGCTAACATTTCGCGAAGCAGCAGAGGGCAGTGCTCCAGAGGGTTTGGCCGAGGTCTTTTCGGGCTTGCTCACCAACATGGTGCAAAACCCAGTGGCTGCCATTGCTTCGGCTAATTACATAGGCATTCTCTTTTGGTCCATTATAGTAGGTATAGCACTGCGCAAACGAGCTTCCGACGCCACCACCGAAGTGGTAGTCAACCTTGCAAATGCCATCTCGGCTGTAGTTGGCTGGGTGATACAGTTTGCACCGTTTGGCATCATGGGACTTGTCTTCACTGCCGTGTCGGAGAGTGGTTTGGAGATATTTACAGAGTACGGCAAATTGGTGCTGCTGCTCGTTGGATGTATGGCTGTAGTGGCACTCGTAACCAATCCGCTTATTGTCGCTGCTACCATTCGTCGCAATCCTTATCCTATGGTGTGGCGATGCCTAAAAGAGAGCGGATTGAGTGCATTCTTCACACGCTCGTCGGCGGCTAACATTCCCGTAAATATGGATTTGTGCAAGCGCATGGGTCTCGACGAGAATTTCTATTCCGTAAGTATTCCGCTTGGCGCTACTATAAATATGAATGGTGCTGCCGTGACCATCACAGTTCTGTCGTTGGCGGTGGCTGGCACTATGGGCGTAAATATTGGCATCTTGCCCGCCATTGTGCTGAGTGCAATAGCAACTCTTGGTGCGTGCGGCACGTCGGGTGTGGCTGGTGGTTCGTTGCTCCTTGTGCCTATGGCGTGCGCCTTCTTTGGCGTTGGCAACGACGTGGCAATGCAAGCTGTAGGCATCGGCTTCATCATTGGTGTGATACAAGACTCCGTCGAAACAGCCCTCAACTCCAGCGGCGACGTGATTTTCACCGCTACCGCCGAGATGCACGAGAAGATGAAATAAAGAGGGTGCGGTTAATAATCCGCAGAGTAACATAGGGAAAACAAAAAGCCCATCAGTTATTTGAAACTGACGGGCTATATTTTATTCAATTATTTTTATGTTATTTAGTCATTTGTATTTATATGTCTCCAAAGTTTATACAACCATTCATCATCAATAATAAAAGTGTTGATATACTGGTGTTTTCCTATCTCTTCTTCCATAAAAAAATCTTGTAGCTCCATATATACAACGCTATATGGTAGTTGGATAGTTGTGTCAGCTATTACAAATCCACTTTTATTTCCCCAAAAAAAACTATCGCCAAAGTCAAAATCACTTTCTATACTATCGTTAGGCAAAACACTTAGATAAATGGTATCTGTATATATTTTTATTGTGGACAATGTATTGTTTACAACACAGATTTTATGTGTATCTATGTAGTCAATATGATCTTCATCACATGATGTTATCAATAAACTACTTCCAATGAGTAAAAAGAGTTTCAATATCTTCATCTTTCGCTACTTTTAGTCATACAATGTATACTTAGCATTAGGCGGGCATTCTCCTGTTGTTGATTCTGTCCATGCATCTATTAGCCATTGCTTATCAATAGTGTACGAATGCATCCATTCATACTCTCCGAGTTGCGTATTTTGACAATTATACAGCCAACAAGCATAATTAGAATTGGATAATACTATTGTACTATCATTACCGATTTTTATTCGAGGATTTCCTCCGTATCTTATTTTGAATATATAACTGTCATAAATATCATTGAAATAAATAGTATCATGACAGCATAGTTCATAAACTCCCAAGCTATCCGATAAGAAATAAATACTCTTATCTGTTGTGTTTGTAACTATGCAATGATTATCGTAAAGATGATCCCCCTTACATGTATCTTCACATGATACTATAAAAAATGGCAATAACAAATTACTCACAACGAGCAAAAGCTTTATCAATGTTTGCATTTTGTGTAGGTTTTAGTCTTTTACAATATGATTTCAATCCGTCCCATGTCGTTTCTTGCCTGAATCCATTTTCGATTTGTCGCATAGTGAAACCACAATCTTCATATAAATATTTTATTAGCAACGTATATTGTACTTTGTCCCCATGCAAGTGTGAAGCATATTTAGTTATGTCATATATTTTCCCAGTAAGAAACCATGCTATGCCTTCTGCCCACGTATCTTTCATTTTACTGCTATATGAATAATACTTCGTAGGCGACTTTTGGGCCTAACATAAGCGGTTGTTCTTCAATTTCTATATTTCCCTGTTGCGGAGATAATTCGTCTTCGTTGCAACTTATGATAAGTGCAGGTAAGAACAATAGCAATTTTTTGTATTTCATGTTTATGTTATTTATATACAACACAAAATTATTGCGGATATAAACAACCATCAATACTTAGTATTAGGTATTATTAGGGTTATTTATTACGTTCTTATCTATATGACACACACAGCACGGCATCTCGCGCAAGCCACTACGACTCAAGTAAGTCTCAAATTTCAATTCTAAAATTGGAAATATATAAACTTCTGCAAATCGGCAGTAACAAACTGATAGACGATAAAAACAATCAGCACAACAACAATAGCCATTAATGACAGTGGCATCGAGGCGAACCAAATACGATAACGCCGTTTTAGTCTGTCAGGCAACCAATGTATGATCATACCCACTATTATCAGTGCAAATATGTTAGCATAATGCATTGTCATTTCGGGAATGAGTGCCGTGTTCCAATGCGATCCAATCTGATGAACCATATCTTTAGCTGTGTTCCACGCTGTTTCGTTAGCTTCGGCAGGATCAAGATTAGAACCAGAACGGAAAAATAATCTGGTAAATGTGATAAACACAAATGTTTGCGTTATGCTCCATGCTCGCTCTACCCACTTCAATTCAAATGGTAAACCTATTAAGTTGTATAGAGCCCTAATGGTTGTACCTACAGCAATGCCACCTATCCATACTGCAGCCATATTCCACACAGGCAAATCAGTTGAGATTGCAGCCCAATATGACACTCCTAATGCAACACTGGCTACCATTACTCGCCAATAGATGCCAATAGGTTTCCAAAGTTTGAAAATAACCATGCCAATGCCATTCAAGCCGCCCCAAATCATAAAATTCCAACTTGCTCCATGCCACAAACCACCCAACAACATTGTGTTCATTGAGTTGATATTGGTAGTGATAAGCTTCTTCTTATCTGGTCGCAAAACCATAATAACAGCCAATAGTGATGCCAATGTAATTATGACAACAGCCACCCATATATTGCCCGACAGTATGGTTCCAACCATAGCTATGGTTAATATAACGGCATACGTACCAAACGAAGCATTGCGATTGCCACCCATAGGAATGTACAAATAATCTTGCAACCAACGTGAAAGCGACATATGCCAACGTTTCCAAAAATTACCTGCATTAGGTGCTTTGTAAGGCGAATTGAAATTCTTGGGTAAGTAAAAACCTAACAACAAAGCCACACCTGTAGCAATATCGGTATAACCCGAAAAATCGGCATACACTTGTAACGAATAGCCAAACAATGCTGTCAGATTTTCAAAACCTGAATACATGGTTGGATTATCGAACACACGGTCGATAAAATTGACGGCTATGTAATCCGATAAAATTATCTTCTTAGCCAAACCATTCATTATCCAAAAAACACCTATACCGAAATATCGGCGCGAGAGGGCATAGGGCTTGTAGAGCTGATGTATAAACTCGTTGGCACGCACTATAGGACCAGCAACTAACTGTGGAAAAAACGATACGTAAAACCCATAGTCGAGAATGTTGCTCACTGGCGTTATTCTCTCTCTGTAGATGTCCATTAAATAGCTTATGCACTGAAATGTAAAAAACGATATACCAACAGGCAATAAAATAACATCGGCACGAAAATAGTTGCTATTACCAACCAACTCATTACCTATCAGAGCAAAATAATTGACAACCTCGAAATCAGTGCCAAACATGTTATTGAGCATGTCGACAATGAAATAAGCATATTTGAAATACGATAACACGGCCAAATTGACCACAATACCAAGTGCTAATACACTATTTTGCCGCCATCCTTTGCGCGTGTTGTAAAGCACCCGACCTATAACAAACGACATAGCAATAGCAAAGAGTAACAAGAGTGTGAAGATGCCCGATGTTTTATAATAGAAAAACACACTCACTGCAAACAAAAACGTATTGCGCAACAACAATTTATTGTGCAGCAGGCACAATAAACTCATTACTATAGCCGTAAAAGTCCAAAAATAAAACTGCGTAAAAATGAGTGGTGCTTTGTCGTTGAAACAAAATATGTCGCGTAAAAAATCTATTATCATTGTTCAGTCGAAATGTCGAAATTAAGATAGTAATCCATAAAAGCATCAAAAAACATTTGCCCGATAACACAATATCCCTCACGTGTAAAATGTACTTTATCGCGTTGTGCCAAATGAGCTGTTTGCCATTTTTGCATCGAGCTCAATCCACCCATTATCTCAAACAAATCCCAAACAGGTGCATTCCATTTCTCGGCTAATGTGTAGAATCCGTGCTGTGCAACAACACCATTCTTATTTACTGAATATCGGTTTCTACGTATGCGCTTAAATGAGTCGTTGTTGGTGATGAAGATAAAAGCACACTGTGGCGACACATTTCTGATGCGCTTCAACAACATATCGTAGTTAGCCACAAAAAGCGAATCGGTAAAATTAGAAGCTGTTGCATCGTTGATACCAATAGCAAATATGGCAAGGTCGGGTTTCAAAAGTGATAGGTCACGCTCAAAATTATCGCATCCTAAATATGATGGCACCGACGCTCCATTCACACCAATAGAACTATACACTATGCCTGGTTCATCGTTGTCGGCAACTATGCCATTAACAATAAACGTATCGGGTTGCAATGTGCAAGATGTGTCGGATGTGAGACGTATGGTAAAGAGGCTTTGTGCTTCGGGCAAATCGAAGTAATAGCCCGTTGTCTCTTTTTGTGGTTCGATAACAACATTATTAGTGGTTATAAGTTGCGGTTTTATTCGCCCACTCGTCGAACTTCCTATTAGATGTACATGATTTGTAGTCCAACGTATGGTCGAATCGGGATTAAGGTCGATGCTAAACCATGCTGTAGTATCGGTGGTGTAAGCCAAAATACCACAAACGCCCTGTGTGGGCACAAATTGCTTGAGTGCATTGCGCGCTGCAGTCCACTCTCCACCATAACGCACCCGATAGTTCGACGGATTGTTGGTATGTGCTACAGAATAGGGAAAAATCAGACCACGTGGTGGCATCAACTCACCATTTAGTGAATCGATATTTTGCCTAAATACGTTGGTGTAGATGTCGGCTTGCACGTGCGAACCACCAATGTGTAATATATTAACTCGCCCCTGTCCAAAAAGCACTACCGAGTCCATCTTCTCAACAAAGACGCGCATTTGGTCTGATGTGTTCGATGGCAAACGCATAAAATTAGAATCGGGCAAAGCACACTCGGGCAGAGCAAGGTCGGGTACCGGACGCGGTTCTATCTGATAAATGCTCACCGTGTCGGATAAGATGACAAGCGAATCGATATTGAGATTCGATTGTGCTCGCACTATTGTTGCTATCAATAGCGCCACTATGATGGTTATTTTGTGCATCGTTGTTGTTGCGTGTGTTTTATATAATCGCGATAACTATAGTATATGTCTATCGCTTCGCAAAGAACTTCAGATATTCGGTCGGCACCCTTCTTGGTAAAGTGCACATAGTCGGTAGCAGCCCATGCTGGTGAATGATCCACCCAAGCTATCATCGATTGTGGGCCACCCATCACGGCATACATATCCCAAAATGCAGCACCACCAGCCAAAACCTCCTGACGCATTTTCTGTGTCAGATAAGGCAGCATAGCATGTGTTTGTAACTCGCCATTCACCTTTACCGACATGTCGGCCGGACCAATAACTAATATTTTGGCGTTGGGCACCATTTTCCGCATATGTTCTACTTGTGCACGAAAACGCTTGCACCAACGATCGGCTGATATTGTATCACTTATCATTGGCAACGCATTGCCACCAAACTCCATTATGATTAGACGCGTGTTGACTACATTTAGCATACGCTTAAACGCATCCTTATCTATACGACTAAAAAATGTACCATCGGAACCTCGCATTGGTATGTTGCTCACATTGACACCATTAGTACCCGATAGGTATATGCCATATATTTCGCCAACACCACACACATTGGCTTCGATGCTACCCAACGGATGTTTGAAATTGATACTCTGCTGCAGCATCTGACTTGATGGCATAAAATGCAATACTTTGCTTGCTGCCGAAAAGGTTAATGCTGAATCGACCTTACCTGCAAAGATTATCATTTTCCCGAATGACTTACCTCTGTAACTTTTAATGGCCATTCGCACTGTGTCAGAGGTACTTATTTGTGCCATCTGTGCCATAGCTCCATATCTGTTGTGCTGTGCCCTGCTACCCATCATACCACCAGCATAGTACATGCTCACACTGTCGCTAAGCGACTGCTGCACGTTCATTGCTGCAATAGGCTGATAGAGCGGAATGAAACCTGGTCCCATACCTCCAAATCGCTTCTGAAACGTGCTGCGTAAATAACCCGAAATGCGGTCACCCTCTATTTGCGAATCGCCATAATGCATCACATGCACACCCTCTGAACGTGCATTGTCGAGTGCATCGAAAAATGAAAAGAGATACTCTGGGTTGTTGTTTGGACAGAAGATGCGCATCGGACTCTCTGCAAAAAACTTATGATAAAAAGCTAACGAATCGGCTTGTGCTTGTGCTGCCGAATCGGCAACCGTCATACTAAGCGATTGCTCGGCCTCCATCAACATCTGTTCAGCGGTGCGTAGCGTGTCGTTATTAGTTATTGATAACATTTTTTCTATTGAAGGAAAATGCAATGTCAGTCCACCAACCGACAACGATGGTTGTGGAAATGTGGCACATACAATAGCTAATAGTGCAATAACTGAAAATATAAATATGACCGTGTGGTGAAGTTTCATCTTTGTGTTTTTTACTGCAAAATCATTTCGACACCAGGAGTATGTTCTACGAATTTCATTATATCTGGACCTAATTCAACACTATGCGTACGCGAAAACATATTGACTTTTCTGCTATGTATGCGGTCGATGAGCTGAAAATTAACAGGCACTACACTTCGCTCGTTATCGCTCTGCGACACTGCATGACCACCTTTGTTTTCGATTAAGACACTGCTCAACTCTTCTATCAACTCTTGGTTTACCATTTCGTAGTCGAGACTTAACGTGAGCGAACGAAATTTGTTTTTCGTGAGCAAATGTTGCATATACATCACATTATTAATGATCTTTCGCAAATTGCCATTGTTCCATCGGTCTTCAATGGTCATCATTATAACAACATAGGCATTGTTGGTGAAATATGATGAATATTTACCATAATCGTCGCCGAAGAGGGCTATTTCGCCTTTTCCCTCTTTGTCTTCGATGGTAGCAATCATGTATGGAGATCCTTTTTTACTAATTCCGTTGCGAATATCGGTTACAATGCCGCCAATTGTTATTTGTCTACCAGTGAGGTTAGGCAAATTTTCATCGGTCAGCTCCGACATTTTGGTGTTGATGGCATACTTCATTTCGAAGCTATACATATCGAGAGGATGCGACGAGAGATAGATACCAACAACCTCTTTCTCTTTGTTTAGTCGTTCAAGGTCGCTCCACCTCACAAATTGTGTAGGCAACTCAGGTTTTGCTATCTCTACAGCTTCGAATATATCTCCAAAGAGCGAATCACTACCCTTTTTACGATCGTTCTGATAACTATTTCCATACTGCACAAGTACTTCGCTGCCAGTTAGTCCCTTGTTGCTAGTGGGCACAAAGAATTGTTCTCGACTAATGTCGCCTAAACTATCGAATGCGCCAGCCAATGCTAAACTTTCGATAGCTTTGCGGTTGCAAGCTTGCAAATTGACGCGCTCCATAAAGTCGAATATGCTCTTGAATGGCCCTCCTTGAGTGCGTGCTTCGATAATAGCTTGTACTGGTCCTTCGCCAACACCTTTCACACCACCCATGCCAAAGAGAATCTCTTGTTTCTTGTTCACCGAGAAGTTAACCTCCGACTCATTAACGTCAGGACCTTTTACCTTGATGCCCATGTCTTTACATTCGTCCATAAACTTGGTCACCTTGGTTATTTCGTTTTTGTTCTGAGTAAGGTTGGCAGCCATATATTCCACTGGGTAGTTAGCTTTCAGATAACCTGTTTGATAAGCTACCCACGCATAGCATGCAGCATGCGACTTATTGAACGCATACGAAGCGAATTTTTCCCAGTCTTTCCATATTTTTTCAAGTTTAGCTGGGTCGTGACCGTTTTTCTTTCCACCCTCAATAAACTTAGGTTTCAAGATAGCCAACATGGCAAATATCTTCTTACCCATAGCTTTTCGGAGTGTATCGGCTTCGCCTCGAGTAAAGTTGGCCAACAAACGACTCAAGAGCATTACCTGTTCCTGATATACCGTTACTCCATAGGTATCTTTCAAGTACTTCTCCATTATAGGTATATCGTACTCGATGGGTTCTTTACCTAATTTTCGGGCAATGAATGTTGGTATGTATTCTATTGGTCCTGGACGATAAAGGGCATTCATGGCAATGAGGTCGGTTATCTTCTCTGGTTTTAGCTCACGCAAATATTTTTGCATACCAGGCGACTCAAACTGGAACGTGCCAATGGTGCGTCCTTCGCCATAGAGTTTATACGTCGTTGGGTCGTCAATCGGAATGTGATCAATATCGACGTCAATCCCACGAGTGTGTTTTATGTTTCTAAGCGCCTCTTTGATGAGTGAGAGTGTACTAAGTCCAAGAAAGTCCATCTTGATAAGTCCGACACTCTCAACAACGTGTCCATCGTATTGTGTAACAGCTACACTCTGTCCACTCGACTTATCTGTAACGGTACAGACGGGAGCGATGTCGGTTAGGTCTTGTGCGCCAATGATAACGCCACAAGCGTGTATGCCTATCTGTCTGTTTGTATCTTCAAGTTGCTGTGCATAGACGAGCATAGATGATACATTCTGATCCGAACCATTAAGATACTCGCGTATTTCTGGAATATATTTATAGCAGTTTTTAAGATTAACCTTAGGCATTTTCTTAGGCACAGTGCCATCAACTGCTTTTACTTGTTCTTCGGTAAAATCGCGTTCGGGTATGTACTTCTTTATTTGGTTAACTACTGCCAATGGCACATTTTGCACACGTCCGACATCGGCTATACTCGATTTTGTAGCCATTGTGCCATAAGTAATGATGTGCGCCACTTTCTCTGCACCATACTTCTGCGTAACCCATTCAAGCACCTTACCACGTCCATCATCGTCAAAATCGACATCAATATCGGGGAGTGAGATACGGTCTGGGTTGAGGAATCGCTCGAACAGCAAATCGTATTTAAGTGGGTCGAGGTCGGTTATCCACAAGCAATAGGCCACAACTGAGCCTGCTGCCGAACCACGCCCTGGTCCTACACTCACACCTAATATTTCACGCGCTGCCCTAATATAGTCTTGCACAATAAGGAAGTATCCAGGGAAACCCATCGTCTTCATAATATGAAGCTCAAATGTTATTCGGTTTATCTGTTCCTTAGTGAGAGTGTCGCCATAACGTTTGTGAGCACCATCCCAAGTGAGTTTGGCCAAGTAATCGGCTTCGAGTTTTATTCGGTATATCTTATTATAACCACCTAATTTCTTAATCTTTTTCTCACCATCTTCTGGGCTCAACTGTGCCTTGTTGCCTTCGTCGTCGAGGGTGAATGTAAATTCATCGTACAGATCTTGTTCGGTAAATTTTTGCCTGTACTCCTCTTCTGTACCGAACTCTTCTGGGATAGGAAATTTTGGCATGATAGGGTCAGAGTTGATACTATATGTTTCAACTTTGTCGGCTATCTCTTGCGTGTTTTCCAATGCTTCGGGTAGGTCTGAAAAGATGGCTTCCATCTCTTCTGGTGTTTTGAGCCACTCTTGTTTGGTGTATGCCATGCCTCGATTGGGGTCGCTCATCAAACGTCCTGTACTCAGACACACCAAACGCTCATGAGCATCGCCATGCTCCTCTTCTACAAAGTGCACGTCGTTTGTGGCTATGAGCTTTATGTTGTGTTTGCGTGCCAACTCTATGAGCACAGCATTTACTTTTTGCTGTTTTTCGTAGGTGTCGGTAGCAGCATTGGGTTTATCGGTTTTATGGCGCTGAAGTTCAAGATAATAGTCGTCACCAAACAAATTTTTGAACCATAGCACTGACTCTTCGGCCTTATCTAACTGACCAGACAATATGTATTGCGGTACCTCGCCACCCAAACATGCCGAACAACAGATGACACCCTCGTGCCACTTTTCAAGTACATTGTGGTCGATACGCGGACGGTCATAAAAACCTTCGGTATAGGCTATCGAAGCAAGTTTGCACAAGCTATGATAACCCTTTATGTTTTTTGCTAAGAGAATAAGGTGCCATCCACTACGGTCGACAATACGTTCTTTACCCGTCTCACCGGAAATCTCTTTTAAGTTTTTGTCTTTATCGTAAAGAGTTCGTCGGGCGCAATAGGCTTCAGTACCCACAATAGGCTTAAACGGAATGAATGCTTCGGCTTTTGCTTTTAACTCCTCAAGCTTAACTTGTAGCTCTGCCTTTTTTGCTTCATCGGTCTCCTTATCTATCTCCTCCTGACACTCCTTTACCTTCTTTTTAGGTGCACCATTCACTTTACCTACATAATCGAGGAAGTCTTTGATGCCAAACATATTGCCATGGTCGGTAAGCGCCATTGAGTGCATGCCTGTGCGCATACACTTATCAACGAGGTCGGGCACTTTTGACATGCCATCTTGTATAGAGTAGTGCGAGTGCACATGCAAGTGAGTAAACTTTGCCATTTTTTTTGAACAATTTTCTTGTATTGTCAGCTACACAACATTACACACAATTATGGGCATGGTGTAAGTGTGTTGATTTGTGCAAAGTTACAAAAAAGGCTCTGCGCCGTCGTTCACACCAAGAAGTATTTTACGCTACGAAATTGAGAATATTTGTCTTCTTTGATATTGAGAATATAAAACGTATAACTACAACGATGAAAACATTGTCTCTTTCTTGCTTATTGCCATACACTCCATTTCAATAAGCCAACCTGGACGACAAACAGGTGCAAGCGTTATTACAAATGGTGTTTGCTTCATCTTTTCCGAGAAAAGACGATTTACAACCGCATAATCGGCTATATCACGCAAATAGACAACAACATGTGCTATGTCGGTCCACGAACTATTAGCTTCGGTTAGTAGTGCTTCCACATTATCCCACATACGATGTGTTTGCGCTTCAATGTCACCCTCGGCTACCACATTGCCCTTGTTGTCGATGCTGGCTGTTCCACTTATGTATATCTGCCTTCTATCTGCATAATCGACGTATGTTCCGCGCTCAAAGGTTACTCCATAGTCACTCGTGCGATTCATGTTGGCTGTGGCATATAGGTATCTCATTTGTCCGCTGACTAAACCGCCAACACTATATGCATCCATCACAGAAGTTATCTCTTTATTGGCATGCCTACCACCTATACCTGTGCTTGCTATGTAGTGAGTCTGTGTTGTTAGATTATTATTGTCGAAGTTATTCCGACGTGCTTCAACAACGGCTGCATAGTTTACATCGATGTTTTGAACATAGAACCATGTGCGGACACAGTTATTGGCAATACTAAGTTGTCTCGATTCAAGCATCTGCTCAAGGTAACTAAGCTGCGAATGTGTTTCGGCATGTGTGTTTGCCATTGCACTACATACATTGGCCGACCATAGATGTGTATAGCCATTCTTCTCAACCATTATGGTATTTGTGTCGATGCGTGTTGGTGTAGCATATTGCATTGCATATAGCACAATGGCTATTTTTGTGCCATTGAGTGGGGGCTGCTGAACATAAGCTAATGCACAATTTGGCAACATTGCTCCAAAACTATCAAGAACTACTTTTGCTTGGTTTGCTGCATCGCTTAATAATATACGAATAGCAATGATATTATAATTTTCCATCTCTATTCGCGATTTAAAGTTTTTCACAACATCCTGTATCTCACACAATTGTGCATCAAAAGAGATTTGATTATCAGCAATAGTAGCTATGGCATGTATTTCGCCGTTATTAGCACCATATTGGGCTATTTTTATTGTTGCGTTATTACTTTTTAATTCCGAATAGTTCATTATGTAGTATCTGATTTTTTATGAATTGGCATACGAGTGCATTCCGCCAAGCAAGAAGTTAACACCAAAATATGTCATCAAAACAGTAAAAAATGCAATTATCGCAAAAAGATGAAATGGCTTAGATTTCTGAAGTTGTGGGATAATGGATGAATGTAACGGAATGGCATATACCATCATTGTGATGAGCGCCCATACCTCCTTAGGATCCCACCCCCAATAGCGTCCCCACGATTGATTGGCCCAAATGGCTCCTATAAAAATGCCTATGGTGAGCAAAAAGAGTGCAGGATAGAGCAACGCACGACTAATGAAATATAAATGTTCCGATTGTTGTTTCTTTCCCTTCAATTCCATAATAAGCGCCGTTATTCCATTGAACATCATAAAAGCTAAAAGCGAATAGGCCACCATTATAACACAAACATGCACACTCAGCAACGGCGATGCAAGCACTGGCATCAGATTGGTTATTTGTGGATTCGACTCACCAAACATCGAAACCATAAGTGACAAACCAGTTATCAGCAAACCAAATGGGAAGATAAGCACAAACTTACGCTGCATGATAAGTGTAATAACAAGCGTTGTTAGTGCCATAAATTGCATCGTTTCATAGCCATTTGTTATTGGCAAATGATTAGCTACATAGCCACGCAACGTCATGACTAATAACAAGTATACGGCTGTTAGTGCAACAATAATATTGAGCGATAATATTATGCCCCTATGAATAACCTTACCACCTGCCCATTTTATAACGAAAAATATGAATGCAACAATACCAATAGTTGCCAATGTCATCGACAACGGACGCGTGTAGTCAAGTTTGTTGTATAGCTTTTCAGCACCAAAACGCATATCTGACGGTAATGTATCAGCTGCATTTTTGGTTTGATATTTGCGTATTTTACCTATCGTTTCGATAAACTTATCGTCGCTTTTCTCAGTTACAGCCAATTCACCCAAATAGTCGAACGAACGTCGTACAAAATTCCACTCTGCTTCGGGCATCCCAATTGGTAAATTGTCGGTCGGACTAAACCAAGTTAGTTGTTTGTTATCTTCATACGGAAACACTCGCGTTAATTGTCCGCCAATGAGCATACGAATAATATTGATTTTTTCATCGTCGATAGTACTATTGGTTCGCTTACTCAGTTCGGAATACGACACGTATTTCTTATCGCCCATCTTAACCTTTATCATAGGCTCATCTTTCCAACTATATGGATAAAAGCACCAACCTGTGAATACTTGTTCAGCGGTTAAGCCTTTGTATGACGATTTGCCATAGAGTTTTGTGGTAAAATCTTTTGCCACCGTTTGGAGCGGACAGATGCGTTCGTTGTAATACACATACAAGTTGCACATCTCGGCAGCTGCTTTTGGCGATAGTGTTTGCGGTTGCGCCACAACCTGATTAGATATGAGCAATAACAAAAGTGTTGCTGCGGTAGCCGATATTTTTCGCAATTCCTTCCGAAATCCTTCGTTGGGTAAAATAAGCAACAATAGCATTGACGCAAAGAGCATAAAATAGCCTGCATACGACAAGCCAATGCCCCATGGGTCGTGACTCAAGGCCAAAATAGTGCCACGCTCGTCGTAGTCGTATCCCGACTGATAGAAACGATAGCCACCATATTCGGCTACATTGTTCATCGATATTTGTTGTTTACTTGTTTGGGCTCCATCGGTGATAGTAATCAGACTAATATAATCCATTGGCGACTGTGTGCCTGGATACATCAGTACTGCAAAACTATCGAGCTTTACACTGAATGGCAATTGTGCTGGCATCTCACTTCCATCATTACTTTTCACTATGTAGCTCCGACATGTTGCATCGAGACGCAAATGCACTTGTCCGCGCTCACCTACTATGTGCGTTGTGAGTGCACCTATCAAGATGAGCACTAATGCTATGTGCATGCAAAAGACTACAGGACGTTTGTATAGTTTTTGGCGAAAAATATAACACACACCAGCAACTGATAATAATGCCCACAATGTAGCAAACCATGCGGATGCGTAAATTGTGGTTTGTCCATAAAATTTTTCTATTATCGTTGCGGCAGCCATAACAAGAATAATAACAATGTAGACTGCTTCTATAAAACGTTTTAAGGTTTTCACTATAGTTGTATTTTCTGGCACAAAATTACTAATTAATGATGAAAGAGTAAAAACGAACAGTGCTCAGCAGTTCCAAGGTTGCCGAGCACTGTAAAATACATTGCTACAGTACGATACTTATCGTATCACAACGTCATATTCCATGCGTGTTTGGATAGATGGTGTAGTCGACATTTTTTTCAGTCGTTCGATAGTTGAATACGATTCACCAACTATCAATTCGCCTACCGAAACTCGTGCATTGGTTCCAAGTTGTTTCATGAGTGCTGCAAACGAATCGTCGATAACAGGCAACTCATCTATACTATAGTCGCTTATATCAGCCATTTCAGCTGCATAGTCAATAGCATCATCGAGTGACCCCAATTCATCAACCAATCCTATTGTTATTGCATCTGTACCTGCCCATACACGTCCCTGACCTATCGAATCGATATGTTCAGTTGTTGTGTGTCGACCATCGGCGCATCGCGATATGAACGTCTGATAACCCGACTCAATACGTTTTTGGAAGAAGTTCGTCCAACCCTCTGAAAGGGGTTCATAAAGCGAAGGTTCTCCATCGTCATAGGTGCTAACTGTATCGAATGTTAGTCCGATATTGTTGGCAGCTTTTTTCACACAAGGTATTACACCAAAGATACCTATCGAACCTGTGATGGTATTAGGCTCAGCAAAGATGTGATTGGCTGCACATGATATGTAATAACCGCCCGAAGCTGCATACTGTCCCATTGAAACTATGGTTGGCTTAGTTTCCGATGCAAGTTTCACTTCGCGCCAAATGATGTCAGATGCCAACGCTGAACCACCAGGCGAGTTGACACGCAAAACAATGGCTTTTACATCATCATCGGTACGCGCTTTTCGTATGGTACGAGCTAAATCATCGCCATAAATATCACTTGTCGAACCTTCTGATGTACCATCAAGAATCTCACCTTGTGCATAGATGAGTGCTATCTTGTTGTCAGAATTGTTGGTATATGTGTCTATGGTATTACTATAATTGGCGATACTCATTGCTTTGAGATCATCGTCAGCGTCGGTATCAGTTATCTCTTTCAACTTAGCGATAAATTCATCGCGATAGATACAACGATCGATAAGGTGAGCATCGATGGCTGCCTGTGTGTTGGCAAAGTCGAGACCACTTGCGTACTGGTCGATGCTTTGTGTGCTGATTTCTCTATTTTCAGCAATGACGCTACGCATATCGCTCCAAATAGCATCGAGGTATTTTTGTGTTTGCTCACGCGAAGCCTCACTCATATGGTCGGTAATATATGGTTCAACAGCCGATTTGTATTTACCATGACGAATAACTTGCATGTCGATGCCAAACTTCTCCATTGCATTCTTGTAATAGATGTGCGTTGCAGTTAATCCGTAGATCATTACCATACTCTCAGGAACTACAAACACCGAGTCGGCTACACTGGCAAGGTAGAGTGCCGATTGGTCAAGACTATTATCAAAATAGTATATAGGTTTACCTGTTTCTTTGAATGCTTCCAGATATGGCAAAATCTCTTTCATATTGGCATACGAAGCGCCCGAAGTAGAGCCTTTGAGTACTAAGCAACTGATATTGTCATCGGTCGCTGCTGCGTTGAGCGAACGTAGCAATTTGCTTAAAGTAAGTGTTTCATTCTTCTCACCTGAGAGTGCCATGCTTAACGATTCCATTGGGTCGACACCATTAAAGTCGGGCACACTTGTTTCGAGGTTATAAACAAGTACAGTATTGCTATCAACTTTACCTCCTGATGTAACTGTTGAAATAATGCTACTAAGCATAATGATAAAAAAGAGTGGCAAAAAGAATAATAGGAATCCGCCAACGAGAACTCCTGCCACTGTAATGAGGAATTGTTTCATTTATTAGGTTATTTTTATTTGATTATCGATATTCAAGCAAAAGTAAGAATTAATTATGAGTTGAAAAGAATATTATAGCTAATGTTATTTGTTGCCAAAGAGTTGTCGATTGCGAGATACAAAAAAACCTTGCCTTATGAACAACAACATAATGGCAAGGTGTGTGAAAGAAAACTTTCTATTCTAAAAAACCAAAAACTCTGTTTAAACTCCGCTGAAGCTGCTAAATCCGCCATCAACTGGTATCACTGTACCTGTTACGAAACTAGCCTCGTCAGATGCGAGGAAACGAACAATTCCGTTTAGTTCGCTAATATCGCCAAAGCGACGCATAGGTGTTTTGTTGAGCACTTTATGACTACGCTCGGTGAGGCTACCATCGTCGTTGAGCAGTGCTTTGCGATTTTGCTCACCAATGAAGAACCCAGGTGCTATGGCATTGACTCGTATCTTGTCACCATATTTGCGAGCGAAGTCTTGAGCCAACCATTTTGTAAGAGCGTTAACACCCTCTTTGGCTATAGAATAGCCCATCACACGTGAGAGTGCATCGTAAGCAGCCATAGAACTTACGTTGATTATTGAACCGCTCTTTTGCTCGGCCATCAGCTTTCCAAATGTGAGACATGGATAGACAGTGCCCCAGAGATTAAGGTCGACCACTTTGTGCAGTGCGTCAATATCACATTCGTACACGTTCATATCGTCCATTATGTTAGCTCCTGCCACATTGCCACCTGCAGCATTGACCAAAATGTCGACACGCCCAAATTGTTCTTTTATCTTTTGTGTTAGTGCAACAATCTCTTCATGATTGAGCACATTGCACACCATACCTGTTACAGTGGTATCGTTTTGTTTTGCTACTGGTGTTAGCTTATTAAGTGCCTTGTCGACTGTCTCTTGTCGTGACCCAACTACCACAACAGTAGCGCTAGCTTGTAGCAACCCTTCGCTCACATTGCTACCAAGCACTCCTGTGCCGCCTGTTACTACGGCTATTTTATTTTTCAGAGAAACCATATTTATAAAATATTGAATTACAAGCAATTTATCTATTATTCAAAACGCGTCACTGTTATTTTTTGAGATATTTCACAGCAGCCATCACACCGTCCATTTGTGCAAGTCCCATCATGCGACCATGAAACGAATAGCCTGCATTGTAGCCTTTATCCTCATCGCCAAGCATGGTTCGGCCATGGTCAACACGCATAGGCAAATTGGGGTTTTGCTCCTCAAAGATGCGACATACTTCGATAAGATTTGCGCGTCCATGCAAATGATCAGCCTCAATAAAGTCACCATTGGGCAAGACGTCGGTTGAACGTAAATGTACAAAGTGTGTACGCTTAGCATATTTGCGAGCTAAAGCTGGTACATCATTTTGCGCACCTGCACTAAGCGACCCACAGCAGAACGTGAGTCCGTTATGTGGATTGTCAACAGCATTGAGAAACCATTCTATATCTTCATCGCAAGTCACAATGCGAGGCAAACCGAGCAACTGCATAGGAGGATCGTCGGGATGCACACACATATTCATTCCCCATTTTTCGCATGTTGGCATAATGGCTTCGAGGAAATATTTCATATTGGCACGTAGCTTATCTCGGTCGATGCCTTTGTACAAGTCGAGCAGTTTGCGGAAAAGTACAACAGGTTGCTTATCGTCTTCGGTGATATTGCCATTCACAAAGCCTTGTGTTTTAACTATTATGGTATCAACCAAGGCATCATTATCGGCTTGTGTCATGGTCTGAGCCATTTTGTCGGCTTGTGCATTTTCTTCGGCTGTATAGTCTCGCTCTGCACCTTCGCGCTTGAGAATATAACGGTCGAAATAGACAAACTTCACTTTATTGAAATAGAGTGATGTGCTGCCATCGGCCCACGGATGATCGAGTTCTGTACGAGCCCAATCGAGCACTGGCATGAAATTGTAACAAATGGTATGAATGCCACATCGACCCAAATTCTCAAGGCTTATTTTGTAGTTCTCTATCAGTCGGTCTCGATCAGCACCTCCATATTTAATGGCTTCGCACACTGGCAAACTCTCAACAACAGACCAACGTAATCCTGCTGCTTCAATATAATTTTTGAGGTCGGTTATTGCCTCTACTGTCCATACTTCTCCGTTTTTTACATCGTGAAGGGCTGTTACTATACCTTCTACGCCAATCTGTCTGAGCATCTGAAGGGTTATTTTATCCTTCTTGCCAAACCATCGCCAAGTTTTTTCCATGTTTATAAAATGATATTCTAAATCAAAACGACGGGAACTAACTATTCCGCGTCACAATTCATATATTTGCACGGTTCAAAAGTATTGAATATAACAATACTCGCTTTTTTCAATTGTTACATTTTGTTTTTGTCGCATAACATCACCCCAAAAATGATATGAAAACACTAAGCCATAACACTTCACTAACCATTTTAGTTGCCATCGCCGTTGCGTTGTTTTTACTTGTACTGGGGTTTGTTAATTGGATTGTAGGTGATATGGGACGAGAAGAAGAACATAAAATGAAACTATGGGCCAAAGCCACACAACTTGTGGTTGAAGAGTCGCCCAACAACAACGAAATGTTCGATTTACTTTTGCAAATAATACAAGGCAACACCACCATACCCGTCATCATAACCGATGACAACGACAACATACTATCGGTGCGCAACCTCACAACCGATGGCAGTATACTATCGCCCAACGAAATGCGCAATCGCCTCAACGACATCCGAAACACTGGTCATTGCATCGATATTCCGATAAGCGACAACACTTCACAACATTTATATTACGCCGAGTCGAATACCATACGCCGCTTGTCGTACCTGCCACTTGTCGAAATAGCATTGGTAACACTCTTCGGATTGTTTGCTTACATGGTTTTAGGACAATTAAAACGGGCCGAACAAGATAAAGTATGGATAGGTCTTGCACGAGAAACAGCTCACCAACTTGGCACACCACTAACGGCACTTAGCGCATGGACCGAGTTACTTCGTTCTGGCGACATTGACGCAACCACCGCTGCCGATGAGATAAACCACGATACAGAACGACTGAGAAGCATTGCCGAACGATTTTCAAAAATAGGTTCAGAACCTGAACTTAATAACACTTCGCTCATCGACACAATAAACAATGTTGTTACTTATCTCGAAACACGCTTGCCCAAAAACATCACACTCTGCACATCATTCGACAACGCAGACAAGCTAATTATAAAACACAACCCAACATTACTAGGCTGGGCTATTGAAAATATATGTCGCAATGCTGCCGATGCCATCGAAGGAAATGGCACTATAAGCATAAAAGTATATAGCAACGACAAACAAACTATAATTGAAGTACACGACACCGGTCGCGGTATGTCGCGTAGCACAGCCCGCCATATCTTCGATGCCGGATTTACCACAAAACAACGCGGATGGGGCATCGGATTGGCACTCACCAAACGCATTGTTAACGAATATCACAAAGGAAATATAAGCGTAGCACAAACTGAAGTAGGTGTAGGAACAACTATAAGAATAGTAATATGATTTTTTACTAATTTTGCACCTCAAATAGTCAAATTACACAAACCGATAATGACACTCGATGAGATAAAACAGCCAGTAGCCACTCCTATGCGCGACTTTGAGCCATTCTTCCGCAAACAACTCAACTCGCCAAATAAGTTATTGTCGGTTGTTACTAACTAT
Organism: Bacteroidales bacterium; assembly: GCA_045118595.1. GTDB lineage: Bacteria > Bacteroidota > Bacteroidia > Bacteroidales > Marinilabiliaceae > W3P20-009. Next base: position 22,981 of record JBGUYH010000044.1, read on the forward strand.
TTGCTACGTCGCAAAGGTAAGCAAATGCGCCCCATGCTCACTTTCTTATCGGCACAAGCTACTGGCAACATCACCGAAGCTACATACGCAGCCGCTACACTTATTGAATTGCTACACACTGCCACACTCGTACACGATGATGTGGTTGATGAAACATACGAACGACGCGGACAATTTAGTGTCAACGCTTTGTGGAATTCAAAAGTATCGGTTTTGGTTGGCGACTTCTTCCTCGCTCGTGGATTGCAAACAGCTATGCAAACCAACCAATTCGAAGTGCTACGCATTGTAACCGATGCAGTGGGCGAAATAAGCGAAGGAGAATTAGCACAAATTGAACACGCTCGCAAACTCGACATCACCGAAAAAACATATTTCGACGTCATCAGAAAAAAAACAGCTACACTCATTGCTGCTTGCACCAAAGCTGGTGCATTATCGTCGGGCGCAACTGCCGAACATATCGAAGCTATGTACAATTTTGGTCTGAACCTTGGCATCGCATTTCAAATACGCGACGATATATTCGACTATGAAAAGAGCTCACTACTCGGTAAACCATCGGGCAACGATATAAAAGAGCGAAAAATGACATTGCCTCTCATCTATGCTCTGCAACAAGCCCCCGAAATAGAACAACGCAAGATGATGCGCCTTATAGCTTCACATTATAAAGACGACGAAACAGCACAACAAGCTACACAATTTGTACACAAATATGGCGGCATCGACTATTCGGCTAAAATAATGAACGATTATGCTAACGAAGCCAAACGTTGTCTCGATACCATTAAAGCATCAGAAGCCAAAAATTCGCTCATCGCAATGGTTGATTATAACACCACAAGAAAAAAATGAGGTAAAAACGATAAAAAAGTGTTCCCAAATTTGCACATAAAAAAAACAAGTACTACTTTTGCATCGTCTTAGAAAAACAGACACCACATAACACTCTCCAGTGGCTCAGTTGGTTAGAGCGGCGGACTGTTAATCCGTAGGTCGTAGGTTCAAGTCCTACCTGGAGAGCTAAAAGAGAAAGCCTTGTATCAGCAATGATGCAAGGCTTTTTTGTATCTACTATCTTTATAATAAAGATAAACAATAACTATCTCATACTTAACGTTTTTAAATACCTAAAAACGTCCCTTCGTTGCCCAAAAAAAGAGGAATTTTATGCCAATAGGAATATGATGAGCTATTGTACTGATTAATCCGTAGTGATGTGTCATAATCCGAAAACGTTCTTTCAGACCAGGAACAATATTATGCTTTGTTATTCCACCATCGAGAAAACGCGATAATGTTAGATGTGTGTTGACTATAAGTTTACTCTTTTTGAGTATGCGCACACACCAATCAAAATCGGCTGAAAACCGATATTGTGTATCATAATCAGAACAGAGCGCTGTGCGTGCCACAAACGATTGGTGACTAACTAACATTCCATTGCGAAAACTACGCCATGTGAGTTGCTGAGGCGGAGCAAGACGACGCGTGCCAATCTCTTGTCCATCCATATTGGTCATTACCGTGTCGCCATAATACACATCAGCACCAACAGCAGTATCAAACATCTGCCTAACAGTGTGTGGCGAGGCTACCTCATCACCTGCATTAACAAACCAAATATAGTCACCCGTAGCCATATGCAGACCTTTGTTCATCGCATAATACAATCCATTGTCGGGTTCACTCACCCATTTGCTGATGCTTGCTTTGTGTGCCTCAATTATTCCAACAGTACCATCAGTCGATGCACCATCGACAATAATGTATTCAATATTGTCGTAGTCTTGCGCCTCGATACTTTTTATAGTGCGTTCGAGTGTAGCAACAGCATTGTATGTGATGGTTACTATACTTAGACGTGGTGATGCCATTGCTATATATCCACTTCAGTGTTATTCAATATCTTATTATAAACATCGATATAGCGTTTGGCAACAGTCTCCTCCGAGAACATTCTTATAGCGCTTTCTCGCACTTTCTCTCGTTGCTTCGGACTAAAGAAAAGCATGTTGTAGATACCGTTAGCCAAACTTAGTGAGTTTTTCACCTCAGCCAAATAACCCGTTTGCATATGAGTTATCATCTCTGGTATGCCACCTATACTAAATCCTACAACAGGAGTACCGCAACACAAACTCTCAACCACAGTATTGGGCAAATTATCTTGCAACGATGGCAAAATAAACGTGTCGGCTGCGTTGTATAACTTCACCAATTTTTCTGGTGAAGAGATAAAATTCATATTATGTATCTTAAACGAGAATCGGTTTTCCCATCCCTTTAGCAATTTTCCAAACACAACCAACTCTATGTTGTCTGATATGGCTGGAAAACTATCTTGAATAATAGTAAGAGCCTCTTCCAAATAACGAAAACCCTTGCGAATGTCGAGAATATTAGCTGCACCAAACAAGATGAGTTTCTTATTACGTGGCAATCCTAATTCATCTCGACATGCCATACGATCCATCGGACGATAAAATTCTGTATCGATAGGATTTGGAATGTTGGTAACACTTATGTCTTTGAGTACAGCACTACTACGAGCCAAAGTACCTAGCCATCGACTGCATGTTACCATTGTGAGCTTACCACTTGCATATATCTGTCGTTTCTGCGAAAATATTTCGTACGACATATCCTTCTTTTTGGGTCTATTCATAAACGGACAATAGCCGCAATGTTCGTTAAACTCAAAGCATGTGCCCGAATAGTGACAACCTCCAGTAAATGGCCACATGTCGTGCAAAGTCCACACAACAGGTTTTCCCATTTCCATTAGCTCTTTTATATTCTCGAGCGACAAGAAACCTTGATTTATCCAATGCAAATGTATCAAGTCAGCGTCTTGCAAAATAGGATTATTTACAAGACTCTGACCTGTGTTGGCAATAGAGAAATTATAGCGCATGTGTCTGTCTTTTTCGTGTGGAAGTATCGACAAACGTTCGGCTACAAAACGCCAAAAATTCTTTATATCATACCATACCCCACGACCTGCACAATGCTCGTTGGGTTCGTTGCGTTTTTGTTCTTGTACTAATATATGTGAATCGATGCCAGCGCGCAAAAGTGAGCGATGTATGCGAAGAGCGGCTACCGCTGCACCACCACCAGCATCGGTTTTGTTTATATGGACGACTTTCACGTTTTTCTGAATTTACATTGCACAGCACAAAATTAGTATTTTTTATGCCACCAATACACAAAAACATTTGTTGTTAATAGTATCAGAATGTAAAATATAAGAGTCGGGAAATGATTCTATTTTGTTGGTTCAACCTCTACTATTGTATTGTCGGCATTAAACTTCAAAAGATCGATGCATACCTGACGGTGATAACCCGGACCATTCTTCCGATCAATATAATCTTTGTTGATGCGATGATATACAATGCGCCATTCATCTGTGTTGGGCAACTGTATGACACTGCAATGTGCCGGACCATAAATATCTTTATCGGGTCGCTGCTTTAGTACTATTGGTTGCTTTGCTACTTCAATAGGTCCTAATGCTGATTTACTCGTTCCGTAAGCTACATGGTAATTAGGTGACCCTGTATCGTCAACCGACCAAAGAAAATAGTAGATGCCGTTGCGCTTAAATATATACGGTGCTTCGCGATAAGCATAATCAGCCAACGAACCTCCTTGAGGCGTAAGCAGAGTGATGGTTGTTGTGTCAACACTTGTCATGTCTGCATTTAGACGAGCTCCAGCCATGTAACCATTGCCCCAGTATATGTAACTCTCACCACTGTCTGGGTCGGTAAAGACATCAACGTCGATTTGCTGACCACCATTTTGACCTTTGGGGCGATAGTTGATAAGCGGATGACCTAAATCGGTAAACGGACCTGCAGGATTGTCGCTCACTGCTACACCAATAGCTTTGGCATTTCCTGCATCGCCACTATAATAGAAATAATACCGACCATCCTTTTCAATTATGGCAGGAGCCCATGCATTACCTTTTGCCCACTGCGTATCACGACATACATCGAAACATACGCCTTCATATTGCCATGTTTCAAGATCAGACGATGAATAACATGTGAAGTAATATCCACCCCACCCTGGCACTCCATCGGTGGTTGAGTAAATGTAGTAACGTCCGTTGCTATAAATTATTTCAGGATCAGCATGAAATTCGGGTAAAATAGGATTACCTGCTGTTGCTACAATAAGCATTGTTAGCATTTCAAATGCTAAGAGCGATAGTTTTTTCATCGAGTTAAATTTTATCTTTTCCGCAATATCAGCAAAAACATCGAGATACGAAATAATGGTCTTGCACTTTGCTAAAAGAGAGTTGAAAAATGACCGAGTTGCGACTAATTTAACATGTTTAAGTGCAAAAAAGAGTACAATAAACACACATCTCCCAACCACGTAATAGCTACGCAATTGGGAGATGTTGTGATTTTCAAAACCTATTATTTATTTATCAATCTAAAACTATTCTAATATCAATACTTCGTTGTCGCCGTAGCTTTCGTAGCCGCTCACTATCACGCGTTCGCCTGCCGTCAAGCCATCGAGGACTTCGTAGAAGTTGGGATTTTGGCGGCCTATGGTTATGTTGCGACGTATGGCTTTGCTGCCATCGGGCGAGAGTACGTATATCCAGCGTCCGCCCGTCTTCTGATAGAATGTGCCGCGCGCAATGAGTACCGCCTCACTGGGCTGACCAAGTTGAAGGTTCAGGTAGTATGTCTGACCAGTGCGCAGATTGTCGGGCAACGAGTCGCAGAACTTGAAGTCGGCGTTGAACTTGCCGCTATGCACTTCGGGGTAGACCTTGCGCAACGAGGTGTTGTATGTAACGCCCTGACGCTCAACGGTGGCCGACAATCCCGGCATAACTTTGTCGATGTAATGCTCGTCGATTTGCGACTCCACTTTGTAGTTCGTCATGTCGCTTATCTGACCAATCTTAGCACCAGCGCCAATATTTTCGCCCAACACAGCATCGAGCACGCCGAGCTGACCGTCGATGGGGGCTTTTATCACCAAATTCTCTTTGCGGTGACGTATCATCTGCATGTTTTTGCGCATGTTGTTGAGGCTCTCCTGCATCTGCGCCACCTCTATGCTGCGGTAGATGCTGTCTTGCTTCTGTCGCTCGACGATGAGTTTCAACTTCTCGTTCGATAATTCATAGTCTTCTTCGGCTTTCAGATAATCCTCTTTGGCTATCAGGTGCTCTTCGAAGAGTTGTTTCTGCTGCAAATATGTACGCTTCAATCGGCGCACATCAACGTTGAGTTGCAGCATCTCTTGGCGGAGCGAGAGGCGTTGTTGCTCCATAGAAATGAGCGTGTTGCGCAAAATATTCTCCTTCTCGGCAAGTTCGGCCTCGCTGTTCAGAATCTGCATATCGAGGTTGTCGTTGGTGAGGCGCACGAGCGGGTCGCCCTTATGCACGTCGGCACCCTCTTCCACGTAAATCTCCTCCACCGTGCCGCCCTCTTGCGGACTGATTTGAATGGTGATGAGCGGTCGCACCTGTCCGCTGATACGTATGTAGTCGTTGAACTCGCCATCCACCACATCGCTTATGGTTATCGAGCTGCCGTCTACGCGCAAGGTGCTCGAATTGTCGCGCAATAGCAATGCTATTATAATTATGCCCAATGCGCATGCTCCCCACCAAGGCAATGCCCGTTTGGTGAATGCTACACGCCAGCCCGTTACTTTCTCAATCTTTCTGTCCATATCGTTATTTTCTTATTTGACGATTTTACTATTTACAATTTGACAAAGCTGTTAGCAGTGTGCGTGCCAAAAGTTGTAAGTGATTGAGTGATAGGTAATAAGTGATAAGTTATAAGTGATAGGAGTGTAAAGAAACTTTACATGCTTTACAGTTGAGGGTTTACAAACATTTTGTTTTGAGGTAATTCTTTACACCTCGTTATAGGTAAAACTCTTTTTCGCATCATTTGTTTATCTTCAAAGCATCTCGAGATATTTTGAACAAGTTCCATATAATTATTTGAGTCTCCACTCTTGTAATAATATGGTTTTATAGAGATGCAATTGCTATGTGTGAAAAGTGCATTAAGTAGTGTTCTGTCAGAATTGCCACAGGAATGCCCCATAATAAAAATTTGAAATGGTGCAGACTCTACCAAACGGAATAACTCTCTGTAATTGTTATTACCTAAATATCTAAAGGACTTTATTTTTTGAAGAAATTTATTTTCGTTTTTGTTCTCTATTTCTTTGTACGAAGAGTCCATTTCGTCCCCATATCCAAAGACAATATTTTCATCGAGAGTACCATGTATATGATTTACTGTCACTTTCAGATTCTCGTAAAAGTGTGCTGTTTTTGTGTAGTTGAATGATAATAGTATTACTTGGTCTGGCATTAGAAATTGTCCTCTAATTTTTCTTTCTTTTCCAAGATGTACAATCCTTTCTTTTTCTATTAGGGGTCTTACTACATACTCTTTTCCATAAGCGCTTTCAAATTGTTCATAGGCTTCTTCTTTGTATTCTGCCCTTTCTGCACATATTGTGTCAAATATTTCATCAGAACCTATTGCTATATCTTCCTCGGCAAGTTGAGAATACAATTCGGATTTTATCTCTCGAATAATTTCTGTTTCAAAAATAGCCGAATCTAATTTTGATTCTTCTTTTTTTAGATATTTAATTAATTGTTGTTCGATGAAAGATAAGTCCTCATTTAGTTTTGATGCTTGTTCTGCATTTGATGTTTTCTTCAATAAAGCATAATATTCCTCTTCGATGTCAACCCAATTATAAATCTTTTGATGTTGCCGGATATTTTGAAACAAAGTACTTTTATCTTCATAATAATATGAAACTGTTTGATCGTTGACATAACTCACAATATCCTTTTCATCAACCAACAATGAAGCTAAATCTGATAATAAGAGAGTTCTATCTGTTCTATCTGTACACCCAAACTTACATAATTGGTCCTGTTCATGCTTTGATGTACAATTACTTAGTTTATTAATCCATTGTTTCCAATACCAATCTAAAAAATCATTATATGAGGTTTTGAGTCCATGCGCAAGGTCAAAACCGTTCCCAATTATTACTATCCTATTGAACATTGCTATTATAAAATTAATTCGTTACTCCATCTCCATACATTCGTCAGTCTTTCACTGTTTACTATCGAAACTAATACCAACTTTCACAAATTGCTTGATATTATAGCAACTATGTCGCAAGAGGACCTTTGCCCTTTATTTCCATAAGAGTTTATTTGGTAGAGCCTTTGAGTTCCATTTCGAATGATTATTGCAAAAATAGGAATTTTTATGTATCTCCCGTAACCAAACGATTTAGTGTTATGAAAGACAATGAGTACGTAGAAAACGCACAAAAGGATATAATCGGTGATGAATTTGGTGATTATGCACCTTGGCAACACTCTCACGCCAATCGGTGATATTGTAGAGACGTTTCATGAAACGTCTCTACGTTGTATTCCCCCAAACAAAAACTGCATCGTTGTGCAATATTTCGCGGGCATATTCGTTATGTTTGCATTATAACAATCTGATGCACAGCTATGTCCGACAATCTATACCACAACCTATACCGTCGAGCATGTAATATGCCTTGCCGATATTGTAACACGCGTGCGCAATGGGCGACAAATCCGTCTCCGAGCACAAGTCGAGCGCCATCGATGCGTATTTGAGCCTCGTGTCGCTATTGCCGGCAATCTTGGCAATCTCGTTGTAGTGCTTGGTTTTCTCGACGTTCTGCGTCTCTTGCTCCACAAGGTTTAGCTGGCTGTCGATAGCAGACTGATTAGGGTCTGAAGCCTCGTTGGCGTTTTCTTGTGCGAATGTTGGAATAAGTAAGAATGTAGTTACAAAAATAAGTAGGATAATTTTCATGATGTTTTTATGGTAAATCTTTATAAATCAGTACCTTTCTGCATATTGATAATTAGCTGTTTAGGTTTTTTAGTGTATCGACCGAGAAGTTAGCGCTAATATTTGTCTCCCAACGAATAGAAATGGCAGAAAAAAGAAAGATTTCCAACACTATAAGCTGATAATCAATTGTTCCTTGTATAATTTTATTTAGCTCTTCCCTATTTGAATATTCAGTAATTTGGTACAAAATCTCAATTTAGTATGCACCATTATAAAGATGGAATAAGATTCAATTTTTTGCGAAGAATAACGGAACTTGAAACGCGATATTGATGAGTCAAATTCTTTACAGAAGGAATAATAAATCTGTTTTCGCAATTTATGCCACTTATTGTTATTCTTCGCTCAGAATCTCCTTAGTGCATTAATCGTAATAGATGTCCTACCACTCCTCACTGCTCAATATAATCAACGCCATAGTAATACTTCACAACGCTTTGTTTGATGAGGAATTGGAAAAGGCTGTTCATCTCGTCGCATTTGGCTTTTAGGTAGTTGTTGCTCACCGTTTGAAATTCGATGGGCGAGATGAGTCCTTGCTCCATCTTGCGGCGGTTGAGGGCGTAGGCCTCTTCTTGCACGTTGGCTTTGCGTTGTGCTTGGTTGTAGGCAATGGCTGTGCCGTCGCAGTCTTGAATGGCGCGTCTGATTTCCGATTCCACCTCGCGTTGCTTCTGTTGTAGTTCGGCCGACGCTTTGGCGTATGCATTGCGTTTGCGCGCTATCTTCGAGTGCTTCTGCAAGCGGTTGTAGATAGGTATCGAAACCGACATCTCTACATACTTACCTGCATTGTTTTTGAACTGATTGCTAAACGATTCCGTCTGTGCGCCTTCGTAGCTGAAGTAGCTTGTGCTCCAACCTGCGTATAGCCCCACCGTAGGCAACAACTGCCAGCGTGCCGTGTTGAGTTCGCGTTTGGCGTTCTCCTTCTGCCATTCGGCTATTTGCACATCAGTATTATGCTCGAGGGCGTAGTTCACCACCTCGTTGGCGTTCATAGCTTCGGCGTGCCATGCTGGCAGTACAGTGTCTATTACGAGCGGCTCATCTACGGGCCAAAACATAAGGTCGGAAAGCGAGGATAGTTGCTGATTGTAGAGGTTTGTGGCGTTGGTGAGGTCGTATTGGCAGTCGATAAGGTCGGCCTCCATCTGCACCACATCGGCATGGCTCTTCTGCCCCAACTCTTCTTGACGTTTGGCCAACGTCAGCTGATCTTCGGCCACGGCAATGCGCTTGTTGTATATATCGGTCAGCTGCATATAGTAGACCACATTGTAGTATGCCTCCATCACCGCCAAACAGATGTCCGACGCAGCTTGTTTCTCCCTCGATTGCGAAATGGCGAGTCCCGTTTTGGAAATCTTCAGGTTGTTCACCGCCTCAAAACCGTTGAATACCGTGAAGCCCGCACTGATGCTGTAATTATTATGAAACGACGTTTGCGTGAAGTAGGTGTTTGTCTGCGGGTCGATGCTACGGCCGAAGTTGTAGTATGCGTAAGTCTGCGCCTCTATGGTTGGCGTGAAGGCCGACAGAATAGCGTCGCGACGTTCTATGCGAGCATCACCAACAGCAGCCTGCTGAATGCGCATACGAGTTGAGTTCGATACGGCAAACTCCATGCAGTCGTGCAACGTCATAACCTTTGAACTATCGGCATTTTGCGCTTTGCTACTCTGTTCTGCAAGCAACATGCAGATGAGTATGAATATGTAATATAAATGTGTCATTTTACAGATGTTGTAATCGTTTGTCATCTGCAAAACATCAGCCGTGCCAAAAGTTGTAAATGGTTGAGTAGTAGGCGATAAGTGATAAGTCGTAAGTTGTAAAAGTGTAAAGAAACTTTACATGCTTTACACTGTGGGGTTTACAATGTAATTCATAATGCACAATTCATAATGCACAATTCATAATGCATAATTGTTATGCTCGTAATTCGTAACTCGTAATTCGTAATTATCTAAACACCATTTCGAACACCGTTTCTGTGTCGTTGCTACAGATGAGTTCGATGCTGCCGTTGTGTAGGCGCATTATCTGGCGCGATATGCTCAAACCAATGCCGTTGCCGTCGGATTTGGTGGTGAAGAACGGGACGAAAATCTGCTCACGATTCGTTATAGGTATGGGCACACCATCGTTGGCAATGCGTATCACCACCTCATCGTCGGGGCGCATGTGGGCGGTGATGTCGATGTGTTTGGCATTGGCCTGAATGGCATTTTTTATCAGATTGATAAGAATTTGCGAAATCTGTCCCTCGTCGGCGTAAATCATCAGGTCGTGCTCGTGAGAAGTGTAGTGGCACTCGGCATCGTGCGAGGTGGTGTATTCGCTGTTTAGCGATATTACTTTGTTGATGAGTCTTGGCAACTCAATGGCTTTGCGCATCGGACGAGCCACTCCGCCAAGTTTGCGATAGTCGTCAACGAACTTAATTAGGTTCTTCGATGAGTCGGAAATGGTTTGCAGACCAGCCTTCACGTCGAGTTCGCAATGTCCGTCATCATCCACCGATTTCGACAAAGCATCGCTAAGCGAGGCAATAGGCGACACGGTGTTCATTATCTCGTGCGTCAGTACACGAATGAGCTTGGTCCACGAGTCCTGCTCGTTTTGCTGTCGTTGTTTCTTGAATATATAGCGAATGCGGTTCAGCGTGCGGTTGAAGCGGTTGTTTTCGCGGAAACGAAAATTAGTCTCACCATCTTCGAGAGCGTCCATCATGTACGCCACTTTTTTGATGTCGTTTCGCCGCGTAATCCATGTTGCCAAGCTAGCCGATACTGCCGCTATAGCTATGCTTATAAGTATGAAAATCCAGAGTGCCATGCTGTATCCGTGTTGCGAAAATACTAATTTTGTGCGTGTTTCCTAATATTCAATAATATAGAGATAGATGAGCGACAATAGAATTGTGGATTGCGAGCAAAATGGTGTTGTAAATGCTTCCTTTGCATGTCAAAATGTAACAAATAGTAAGAAACGAATAGGCTATATAGATAGCTTGAAAGGCTTTCTGATACTATGTGTAGCTCTTCTTCTTGACGGGTTCTTTCCGAACGATATTGCCCAAATTGGGTGTAACAACCTTTTATCCTAATATGTTGCTCAATCTATTGCTTAGCGTAGCAATACCAATTGCTGTGGCGTACATAATGAAGCGAATAGGTATGCATCAGCTCGTTTTTCGTCCTATAACAGCATTGACGCAAAAGAGGAAACCTCGCAACTCGTAATTAGGAACTCGTAATTATTTACAGCCCATACTTCTTCAGTTTGGCATACATCGTTGGACGACTGATGCCTAAAGCTTTGGCGGCAGCTGATATGTTGCCGTTGCATTGGTTGATGGCGCTGCGTATCATCTTCTCTTCAGCAGCCTCCAAACCGCCCAATGTCTCGTTGCCCGAAGCCGACGATTCGAGTTGTATGTCGCCAATCGATAGTGTGTCCGATTCGGAGAGAATGACAGCTTTCTCTATGCAGTTTTGCAACTCGCGAATGTTACCATGCCACGGATGTTCGCGCAAAGCATTTTCGGCGGCTGCATCTATGTTGCTCACCGTGCGATGATATTTAGCTGCAAATTCGTCCATAAAACGTTTTGCAAGTGGCACAATGTCGTCACGGCGGTTGCGCAACGGCGGCAGTTCTATGTGCAACGTATTTATGCGGTAGTAGAGGTCTTGACGAAACGCACCATCTTTCACCATCTGCTCCAGATTCATATTTGTGGCGCACACCAAACGTATGTCGATAGGACGAGCTGTTGTGTCGCCCACACGCACCACACTGCGGTTTTGTAGCACACGCAATAGTTTGGCTTGCAGGTGCATAGGTATGTTGCCTATCTCGTCGAGGAAGAGCGTACTGTTATGGGCTTGCTCAAACTTGCCCACATGGTCGGTATGAGCATCGGTAAACGCACCTTTCACGTGGCCAAAGAGTTCACTTTCGAAGAGTGTTTCAGTTATCGCACCTGCATCCACAGCCACCATCTGTTGTTTGCTGCGCTCGCTAAGTGCGTGTATCTCACGTGCCAACACATCTTTACCCGTACCATTTTCGCCCGTAATAAGTATGGTGGCATCGGTGGGCGCAACCTTTTCGATGGTAGCCCGAATCTGTCGCATGGCATCGCTATCGCCCCAGAACATCGATGAACGTTTGCCTGCCTTGCGGTCGGTGGTTTGCTCTTGCTGCAATTCGCGTGTGCGATTGCATGCCAAGCTGAGCGTCTCGAGCAACTTGTCGTTATCCCACGGCTTCACCACGAAGTCGAACGCTCCACGCTTCATGCCCTCCACAGCCAAAGCAATGTCGGCATAGGCAGTGAAGAGCACCACTTGCAGTTTTGGGTATTTGGCTTTTAGCTCCGATAACCAGTAAAGTCCCTCGTTGCCCGTGTTGACCTCCGACGTAAAATTCATATCGAGCAGCACCACATCGGGTTCCCACGAACCTACTTTGCTCAGCAACTCTTTGGGCGATGATAGAATTTCAATATCGGCAAAACGTAAGGGTAGTAATATCTTTAGCGTGGCGCGTATGCCAGCATTATCGTCGACAACGAGAACTTTTCCTGATTTTTTCATTGATTAATTCTTTTTTGCAAGAGTGAAAATACAACTATTTTCTTCCGTGTATAGCTGAGTTATTTAGTACACATCTTTATAACTCTTTTCATAAAACGCTCTTCGGTCAATTTGTCATTGTACATACCATAATTTTCATGGCGGCCATCTGGAGTCACTCTACACAACATATATTTGTCGTTGTCACTATCGAACGATAATGTTTTTTCGAGTGTATAATAGCTACATGAATTATTACTTCTGTCGATGAGTGCGGCTATAAATAAGCAATTAGGCATACGTTTGGGATATGGCATACGATATAGAACTATGTCTATTTGATTTTTACAATGATGCATAGTGGCAGTAATTTCGTTCCAATCGAAATCGAAGTGAGTCATCATCTGCATTTCAAAGTAGAGACGCATGTTATAAACGTCGGTTAGCATAGTCTCATCTGCTCTACCCTCTGCGTATGCAAAAAGTACGCTCGGCAACCAACGAAATTGAAAATCATAATTGCTAAGACTTATTGTATCGCCTTTTATATCCTCTAAATATTGATTAGCATAGGCATGCGCATCTGTTCCTTTGAGCGACACAAGCATGTTGACGGCTTTTATGCTATCTCGTTCGGTACCCCAACCAACATAATAGTATTGAGCTAATAGAAGTTTTGCAACTGGCAGACTGTCATCGCTTGCAGCAGCACTCATCAATTCAAATGCACGTTTTATATCGCGAGTTGTGCCTAGCCCATCTCTATACAATTGTGCAAGGTTCATCTGCGCATATCTATCGTCTTTATTTGCAGCAAGGGTGTAATAGTGGCAGGCCTTAGCATAATCAATAACATTGAAATCATTATGTGTATAGATGTTACCGAGCAACGTCTGTCCAACAGTGCTACCTTTGTCGGCTGCATCGGTAAGGAGCTCTATAGCTTTGGATGTATTTTGTTCCACGCTGTCTCCTTCGAGATATTTTACGGCAAGCTTCAACTGTTCACGCAGTTCAACATCGAGCAATGTATCTGTTTGTTCTTGATTGGCTTGCGCATAGACTGTAAGCGAAAATAGAGAGATAAAAATGGTAGCTAATGTTTTCATTGGGATATAACATTTTTCATTGACTAATTTTTACAACTATCAAATAGGTCAATGCCACAACAATAGCAGCAATAAGTCCCGCTATTGCTTTATAGATGTAATAGTTTGTTGTATTACTATTATAACGCGATTCGTCAAAAGCAACAAAATAGTAATTGCTAATGGCTGTTGTATCTGATTCTATAGCTATGCGCGATAGTTTTTCGTCTGTTAATCGCATCATAGCAATAGGCAACTGACCATTATCAACAACATCTTGCTCTTCCAAGGCTACCAAGACACTACCATGATTGGCAAGTTGTGCCATATAGATTGGCATATACTCGTCCATTCTGTCGCCTGGATTACGTGTAATGGGAAATCTGCTTATTGTATGACGAATAACTTGTTTGTCACTCTCCGACTCCTCTACCCTTCTTTCTGTATCAACTAATCCATAAGGTGCTTTTGTGCGATAATAACCAGTTGGAGTCATTTGCTTCACTTGCAATGCATAATAGAGTGTACCTCTATCGTCGGCTTCACTTGCGAAACGAGGAACGTCAGGGGCAGCTATGCGACCAGCAATGCAACACGACTTAGCTTCGTTCATTGTGGCTTCGCCTTTATACCATTGTATGGCTCTGTGCGGATTAAATACAACAAACATAGCAACAAAAGCAATTACAGCTATCAGTATCGATGCTATTTTCCCCCACTTGATAGTATCGCCAACTTTGTATTTATTAATTATTATTCTGCCTATCAATGCCATGATTGCAACGGCTACAATGGCAGCTAGCATTTTTGTGTTTCCCATTTTTATCTCTGTTTGTCTTTGTTGTTGTGTATTGCACGACTAATAATGTCGAGTATTTTTTTGCGGTCGGCATCGCTATTTACAAAATCAGTGTCATCGACATCAATTATGAGCAACTCTCCCTGATAAGTGTCAATCCAAGCTTCATAACGTTCGTTGAGTTGTTGTAAATAGTCGGGACGAATACCCATTTCGTATGCTCTGTTGCGTAGTCGAATCTGACGCATTAAAGTATCTACTGATGCTCGTAGGTATATTAACAAATCGGGCGGAGTCAGAAACGAGTTCATCACCTTGAATAATTCCATATATGAATTGAAATCGCGAGCACTAATTAGTTGCATGCGCGATAAGTTCTCGGCAAAGATGTAAGCGTCTTCATATATAGTGCGATCTTGTACCACAGTCTCTGACGACCATCGTATCTGTTGTATGGTTTGAAACCGTTTGGTTAAGAAATAGACTTGCAGGTTAAACGACCATCGCTGCATGTCGGCATAAAAGTCTTCCAAATACGGATTATCATCTGGCATCTCGTATTGTGCCTTCCAACCGAATGCTTCGGTCAGCATCTGGGTGAGCGTTGTCTTTCCGCTCCCTATGTTGCCTGCTATGCCTATGTACATAATTAGTTCATTTTTAACAAACTATCGATGTATTCTCTATTATTCGACAAGCGTGGAACTTTATTTTGTCCACCAAGTTTCCCTTTACTCTTGAGCCAATCGTAAAACAAACCACTACGTGCTACTGTTATCTTGGGCGCACCAAGAGTTATGTTTTTGTAACGTTTAGCATCGTAGTCGGAGTTGACTTCACGCAACGCAGTATCGAGTTGTGCTGCAAAGGTCTCCATCGATGTTGGCTCTGTGCTAAATTCGATAAGCCACTCATGACAACCTTGATTGTCAATGTTCATAAACACTGGCGCTGCTGTGTACTCTTTTATCGTTGCTCCTGTTGCTTCACAAGCCTTATGCAATCCATGTTCGGCATTGGCTATCATAAGTTCTTCACCAAATGCGTTTATGTAGTGCTTGGTTCGTCCTGAAATAACAAAACGATGAGGCGCTAAGTTAGTAAATCGTATCGTGTCGCCAATCAGATAACGCCACAAACCACCATTGGTGGTGATAACTACAGCATAGTCGACACCTAACTCAACATCGTCAATGGTGCACGATTTGGGATAGGCATTACCAACTTCGCGCAATGGCACAAACTCATAAAAGATGCCATAATCAAGCATAAGGCGCATATCGTATCCTTCATCTGTCTGAATACCAAAGAAGCCTTCACTTGCGTTGTATATCTCCATAAAGTTTATGCCTTTCGGACACAATTGCTTGTATTGCTCTCGATATGGTGCGAAGCTTATACCGCCATGCATGAAGAGTTCTAAGTTGGGCCACACCTCTTGCAAGTTAGTTTTACCTGTCACCTCAAGCACATGTTTTAGCAATATCAAGAACCAGCTGGGCACACCTGCAAACGATGTTACATTTTCGTTTACCGTGGCTTCGGTTATCTTCACCAACTTATCTTCCCATTTCGCCAATAGGGCTATATCGCGCACTGGTGTCTTTACAAAATCAGACCAATATGGCGAGTTGCCTATCAGAATGGCCGAAAGATCGCCTGTTTGTATGCCTTCGCTTACACTGCTTATCTCTTTGCTACCACCCAACGTCAGACATTTGCCTTTTAGCATTTGCGAATCGGGGTGACTGCTTATGTAGGTTATCACAGCATCTTTAGCACCCATGTAATGACAATTCTGTAAAGCATCGTCGGTAACTGGTATAAACTTGCTTTTCGAATCGGTTGTGCCTGACGATTTAGCAAACCACTTTACTTTACCAGGCCAACATACATTACGTTCGCCATTAAGCATTTTTTCAATATACGGACGATATTCCACATAGTCTCTCACTGGCACACGCTCAGCAAATTCTACATGACTTTTTATGCTTCTAAAATCATATTCTCGTCCAATATATGTATCAGCCGCTTTGTCAAGTAACATTGCGAACTGCTCTTTTTGTATGTCAGAAGACTGATTAGCATAACTCTCAATACGTGCCAATCGCTTAGCCCCCCAAAAACCTACTATCGTATTTACAAACCCCATAATAATCTCACTTCTCCGTCAGAAAATGCAAAACGCACAAAGTTAGTCATTTTGCTATGCTATGATTAGTAATAATATCAATGTTTTTTTAGTTTCTTATTCGATTTTGTGCCGAAATGCAATCCAACAAGCACCTCCAAATTATTCTGATTGCCATGCGGATTGACTGTTACTTTTCGCTCTGCATAACTATAATTGTCAATTGTGGTCATTGTCTCCTCCTCCAAAAATGGCATAACATTGAGCCGCAAAGCAACCGACAGATGTGATGTTTGCCCTACTTTGAAAAAGACTCCGCACTCGGCACCAAAGCCTGGTTTTATTTGCGTCGATTTATAATTTACCGACTCATCTTGCATTGTACCTTCGAAACGTGAATCGAAATTGAGTGTATTCATCATCAAATGAGCATCTATAGCCACACCCAAATATGGTTTTAACTCATGCGGTCCCATTATCAGCCTACCTATTACACCCACACTTGCATCACGATATGTAGCATCGAAAGCACCACGCTGACTCTGTCCTGACCAAAACTGCTCCTTGTATGGAAATGTATTGAACCCCACTTCCCCACCAATACCTATCACTGGTGATGCCATCCACATAGCATCAAGTTTAGCTGCAAAACCCAACGATGCCACATCACGAAACGACACCTCATCCGACGACCGACCTAATGCCAACGGTACTCCAACACCAATACGTCCACCAGCATATATTTGTCCGCCATCAAGAGTTGCCGATAACCGCGAACTTCGAACTGCAGCATAACTATGCACCATGCAGAGCCACACTACCAAAAGAAGAACAATTCTTGTCGCTTTATTTTTCATTCCGAATATTGTCTTGCGTTGAACGAGTTTCAAATTTCGGAAAAAAACTTTGTAATAGCCTTATGATAAAAACATTTTATGTCATACGTATCTCGCTTTGAATACTAAAACGACAATCTAATAGGTTACCAAAGTAATGTTTTATGACAGAGATAAAAAAAAGTGTCAGACTCTAAACGAATCTAACACTTAAGTACCCAGAGCCGGGATCGAACCGGCACGCCTTGCAGCATTGGTGTTTGAGACCAACGCGTCTACCAATTCCGCCATCTGGGCGTAGGTTTTTGCGTTTTGCGACGGCAAAGGTAGATATTATATTTTTTACATGCAAGAAAATGACGATTTATTTAATCCTCGTCGCTATGCTATTTTACTACATTCTACACACTAAAATGCAGACTAATTTACTAAAATTATTTTCTATTATTTTATTAATTTATTGATGTTTATATTTGGTTATTTCAAGTATTACTTGTATATTTGTAATACTAAAAAGAATACACCAAGTAGTAATATTTAAACTGACATATATCATACAATGGCAAAGTTAAGCATGGGTATCTTAGGCGGATTCACGGGAAGAGTTGGAACTGTAGTTGGATACATAAGAAAAGGGCAACCTGTAATACGAGCTCTTCCACAAAAGAGTCAGGTTGAACCATCCGACGGACAAAAGAACGCTCGTCAGCGTTTTGGTGTCTTACGAAAACTTATTCCGTCGTTCATCCCTGCTTTTAAAGTGGGATTTAGAGCCCAACTCGACGAAAAAATGGTACACTGTGTTGCCTTTTCTGAACTTTGGAAACTTGGCGTTGTTGGAGAGATGCCCGAATGTAAAATAGATTATTCAAAAATAATAGTCAGCAAAGGACGCCGACCAAATTTGGCTTCAGCAGCTATTACTCGCCTAAATGCCGAAACCATAGAAGTGACATGGGCACCTAAAGGCAATATACCTCCAGCCGATGGTCGCGACGAAGTCTACTTGGCCATTTACTCCGTAGCTGAGAACTACGTACGAATGTCAGCTCCCGTTACTCGCGCCGAAGGTCGATTGGTAATGACAGTGCCACAAGGTGATATTCACTGCTATCTCTTTGCCGCTGCTACCGACGAGAAAGAGACATCGGTGAGCCAATACTTTAAATGTTGATAATACTAAGAACTCAAAAATAACTTTTCATCATAAAATAGTTTCATCGGCCGTGAGGTGCGATTAGAAACAACAATTGCTTATATTCGAAAAAGAAGAGCCTCCGTGATGGAAGGCTCTTTTTTGGTTATTATCGCATCTTAACTATTAAAACGTCACACACTTCACATTCTCAAGGTTCAGTGTTGCTGTTTCCGACACATTAATACCATCTTTTACATAGAAAAATACCGAATTTTTTATGTCTATTCCATGCACCGCATCACAACCTACCATACCATCGGCATAGATGGCTGTGGCTGCTTCACGACAAACTACATTCTCAATGTGAATGTCAGTAAATTCTGGACTAAATGGAGCTTTCTGAGCTACACTTTTCTCTTTTACTTCATCAACGCTATATTTTCTATCCTCGTAAGCACATGAGAATGTTATAGCCTCGTCTGTTATGTCATTCATTGTTATGTCCGATATGTAAATCTGCTCAGTCTTACCACCTCGTCCTGCCGCACTTTTAAATCGCAATCCTGTATCTGTTCCACTAAACGAACAGTTACGAACCACAATCCTTTTCATTCCACCCGCACAATCACTACCAATAACAAAGCCACCATGTGCATGATAGACTTTGCAATCTTGTATCAAAATGTCTTCACACGGACCATCATCAACACCATTTTGTCCAGTACCCGACTTCATGCATAAACCATCATCACCAGCATCAACAACTGCATTGACAATGAGTGCTTGCTTGCAGTTGCTCAAATCAA
The DNA here is from genome assembly GCA_045118595.1 of Bacteroidales bacterium. Classification (GTDB taxonomy): domain Bacteria; phylum Bacteroidota; class Bacteroidia; order Bacteroidales; family Marinilabiliaceae; genus W3P20-009. The sequence goes on from JBGUYH010000044.1 coordinate 42,308, forward strand.
TAGCATCGCCATTTTGCGCATTCCACGGACAACGCACCACCACATTATCAATAATAATATTGCTACAACGCACTGGATGCAGATGGAAGCGTGGCGAATTCTGTATGGTAACATCACTAATTAGTATATTCGCACAATCAGTTATGCGCACAAGGTCAGCTCTGATGGCTTCTTCTTCTTTCGGACTTCCTGTCTGATTATCAAAATGCTTTAGATCATAAGGCAACCACAATTTACCGCCATCGGTTTGTGTGCCGCCCATAGCATTAAATGCTTTCCACTCCACGTCACTCACCTTCGAGCGCTTTACTGGTCGCCAATATTTGCCATTACCATCGATTATTCCATGCCCTGTTATGGATATATTTTTGCGTTTCGATGCACTAATACCAGGTGCATAGCGCTTAGAGCCATCCTTTTTAAACAAACTCTTATCTGGCGACATAAGCACAATTGCACCTTGCTCTATATGTAAATCGATATTGTCTTTCAATGAAATAGGCCCTGTGAGCCATACTCCTGCCGGAACATTCAAATGCCCACCTCCTTTTTTGTTCAGATGCGAAATAGCCTTTGAAAAAGCATCGGTACATAGCGTTAATCCGTCACCTACAGCTCCAAAATCGCGCAAATCGATGGTTAAATCTGGAATTATTGGTGCCTCTACTTGCTTAAGTTCAATTGGCGTTTGAGCATAACAACCCGAATAGTCTTGTGCTGCCACACTACATGGCATAACTAACGCAGCAGCATAAGCCACCACACTTAATTGAGTAATAAGTTTAAAACATATCGATTTCATCTCTCTTTCTATTTTTCCAACAAAGATAGAGAGACACCCATTGCCCTAAGTGTGATAAATAAATATTTTTGGGATTGTTTTTCAGTTTTTAGGCAAGATAAAAACAAACCTCGAACCACCTTTGAATGTTGTATCCAACGAAACATCGCCACCCAATTTGCGAGCTATCGAACGACACAAACTCAAGCCCAAACCTATTCCTTGCGAGAAATCGTCGAGTTTTTTAAACCGCTCGAATACAAACTCCACCTTATCTGATGGTATACCTGGACCTGTATCGGTTATGGCAAAAATAACATCGTATTCACTCTCTTTTGTTAGGCAGCTTAACTCTATTGAGCCCGAATTTGTAAACTTGCCCGAGTTTTTAAGAAGTTGAGTAAGAACCTCTCTAACAAGTCGTGCATCGGTGCGAATAGAGAATCCTTCGTCCATATCTGTTACAAATCGCAGCTCAACATCCGATTTTTTATATCGTTCAACTGCTTTAAGAGCCGCATCGCAAATGCTTCTGCAGCTAACATTTTGACGCAGAATAGCATAGTCGCTACTTTCAATGTCAGAATACTCTAATATATTGCTAACTATGTCGGTTATTGTATCAACATTTTGGCATATTCTGAACGACAAATTACGCTTCGATTCCTCATCGATAGTGTTATTTGGGTCGAGCAATATTTCAGAAAACCCTTGTATAGCGTTAAGTGGTGTGCGTATCTCATGCGAGATGTTATGGATAAAATGTGTTTTCATCTTATCCAAAGCCTCGGCTCGTTCTTTGGCTATTTTTAGCGTTTGCTCACTCTCTCGCAAATTTTCGCGGTCGATGAGCAATTGACGTTCCGACTCTTGCAATACTTGTTTCATCCGACTTATTCGCATCGAATAGACTATTGTGACTACAAGTGCCATAAGCAACACAACAAAGGCCACAATAAGAATTATTATCTGCACTCTATATTGATCAAACAACGCCGAAAGTGTCATCCGATTGTTAACCAATGTAGCACCCTCTGGAAGTTTGTTCTTGTCAAGTCCCAACTTTGTAATCACATTCATATCGAACTGATAATAATTGGGGAAACGATACCGATAAGGTTCAATGTCCATACCTCGGTCAACAAGTTCGTATGATAGCAGTGCAGGATGCAAAATACGCACATCATGCCAGTCATACATAGGCATGCAACCGCCTAAAGCCCAATTACCAAGTCCGCGACCTGTGAGGGTGAGCACTGGAATATCTTTAAGTTGTTCAAAGAGTTTATAGTCGTTGCTAAGCGATACCGTACCGTTGCAATCGTAGCGCCAAATGGCATATAAAATGGCCGAGTTGTGTTTAAGTGCCATAAGCGACTTTATGGCACTTTGTGTATCATCACGACTACCATCTATCTCTTTTATTGCTAATTGCGGAAAATTCTTTTTTATCTCATCAACACTATATTTAAGCATACTATAGCCACTATACGAATTGTCGCTAACAACAGCCATTGTATGCAGATCAGGGTATAGGTTTTTCAGTGCCAAAATCGACTCTTTAACTCCATATTCGTAGTAATAGAACATCTTGACGTTAAAAGGCTTCATAAGCTCATTTATATCGACAATGGTATTCCTATTATCGGTATTGCGCTTCACCGATGGAATGTCATCAAAATCGACACAAGCAGCATATCGTTGCGAAGCTATTAGGCATATAGGCGTTTGGCGCCACTTTTCATCCTCTTGCGACAAATAGCATATCCACGCTTCAGGACCGTACAAAATAACAAGTTTAGGATTCTTGTGCCGATCCAATATTTCGTTCATGGCCTGAATCCACTGCGAATGGGTGTCCAAATTGCTACAATTCATCATCTCGATGACTATTTCATGCGAGCCACCCAGTTTGGTGTATTCTGCCGTAAAATCGGCCGTAAATTCGTTTGAATAAAACGTATCAGCATTGTAGGAGCAGATGTACAAAATTTCGCCCTGTTCTGGCTCTTCTGCACTTGCTACAATACACGATAAGAAAATAAAAAATAGAGATAGTAATTTTTTCATAGACGATTTTCACGAGTTTTGGAGTGTTTCAACTTTATAAGTTATCATCGGCATACCACTCGGCAAACGATGTAGCTGTTTCGTGCAACTTTACGCTGTGCAATTTAATATTTTTCGGCAATCTATTACCTATGCGCTTAGCAAATTCGCTCACCATATTTTCGCATGTAGGCTGATAATCGACCTCATATATGCGCTCGGCCAACCCTCGTAGCTGAGCCGCTTCGACTGTACCACTACGCACCAACATTGCATGATCGAGTTTGTCAACAATCTCCTCTTTCACAATAGACTTCAACACACTAAAATCCATTACCATGCCCTGCTTGGGCGACATTGCATCATGCTCAGGCTCACCTTTGATGGTAACAAACAAACGATACGAATGCCCATGTATATTGCGACACAAACCATCGTAACCATCGAGCATGTGAGCCATCTCAAACGAAAACTCTTTTGTAAGACGTATTATCGACATTTCAATATTCTGATTATTACATGTTTCTGCAACAAAAAAGCCGAACACACTGCTCGGCTAATTTATATTTTGCGATATACTATTCACTCTCTTTCACTATTCTGTACCAAATGGATTTGAATAGAGTTCATCATTATCAGATGAGGCTGATTGTTCTGCAGATTTTTTACCACCTTTACCACCACCACCACCAGTAATACCAGAAGTCTGCTGCATATTGATTGCAATATCTAACAATACTCTCTCTAAGTTGGGCTTTATATATATTTTCTTTTCCATAATCTTGCATTTTCTAAATTAATACGCAAAAGTATATAAAATGTTCGAAACCCAAAAATATTATTACATTTTTTATTAACTCACTATCATATACTTATCAGTCTTCTTTATTCCTTTCTGTAAGTTAGCACCTATTCGTATTTTGGTAAAAATACAAATAGCACAAGTTTCACCGATTTCTTTAGTATCCTTAACGAACAACTTCCACCTTCCACTCAGTGATGTTGCGCTTCTTGCGACCAAAATTCACACCAACGCAGACCACTTCACGCTTGTCGGCGTAACGGATGGCATATCCGTGCGTCTTTATCTGTGCAAGGGCTTCATCGGCTGAGGCTTCCACTTTAAACTCGAATAAGTATACATATTTATCGGTCTCCACAATGCAGTCGGTGCAACCAAGCGAGTTTTGCACTTCGGAGTAGACGAAATACGCCTTCAACGACGGCATAACAGACTCTTACCAAATCGTCGCGGACGACCAAGGACGTAGACGGTAGCATCATTAACAAGGTTGTAGATCTATTCAGTTTTATCTACATACAGAGCGTTATTAGCACGAAGTTTCTCAAAACTTTGTATCCCAATTAGTAGTTTTTACATGGCTTTGCGAGTTGTTAATTTTCAAATATACTAAATTTACTATTGGACTAAATTATGCTATATATAGCCAAATTAAGTATACAAAAAAAGCACAGAATTAATTATAATCCTGTGCTTTCTATAAAAATATAATAAGAGCTATTTACTTATTCATTTTAGGCCAACAGAATGCGGCTTTAACGCCAAAGTTCATATCTCCCATCTTGTCGGCACGCGATTTTGTAAGCGAATTGACAGTTACTACAGCTGGAATATTCTCAACATCACAATCGACCAAATGACCATCACCACCATCGTAGTTACTCATTAAGCCATAGTTGAAATATGCGCCCAAACTGAGCCAATTCTTACCAAGTGTTAACACATAACCTCCTTCGATAGACAAATCGAGTTTGAACGATGCTGCTTCAAGTTTATCGTTGTACGAAGTGCCTTCTACCTTACCAAAAACCACTTCATTCGGAACATCAACATCATAATCATCGAGATGAGCTATAACTGACGCTTCACCAATAGTTTGCTTATATTTAGACATTATAGGAATGCCTACGCGTACACCTACATTGGCAAATATGCGATTATAGAGCATAGAAGCCATAACTGGTATTTCTACCGACAATTGGTTATTCTTCTCCTCTACATTTGCTACACAAGTATTATAAGTTATGCTAACCTCTTTATTATCAACACTATTAACTTTAGTCAACTTATAATCTTGATTTATTTCATTGGCAGTAACTGTGTTCTGGGCGAAAGCTACAGATAAACCTGAGCGAATACCAAAAAATGGTTTCGATTTATCTTTGCGTGCAAAGTAATATGTATAAACGCCATCAACAGCTCCGTTAAAACCCATTTTCTTGGTCAGATTATCGCCATCTTGCATAAGCGAACCTGCACCTAATCTTGCTCCTGCACCAACTACTTGAACAGAACCTGTGCTTGTAGTTAAATTCGACATCTGAGCATTTGCTATAGTGGCTAACGCTACCGCTGTAGCTAATATTATCGTCTTTTTCATGAATTACTTGTTTTTCAGCTTATTTCACTACTATATACTTCACGCCTTTCATTACTTCACCAACATATACATTGACGATGTAAATGCCATCGGCGCTTTCTGATTGGAATGTTATTGATTCTGCTCCATTGGTGTTTATGGTTTGCATCACTGTACCATTGATGTTGTAAACTTTAACCACTGCATCAGTATCTGGCAATCCGGCCAAACGAAGTGTCTGACCATGCTTAACAGCAGTTGGAGTAAGTTTCAAACTCTTATTACCCGAGAAGTCAAAATCATCAGAGATGATGTACTTGCCTGCTGGTTCGGTAAGTTTAATAACTGCATATATTCTACCTTCACCTGTTAGTGCTTTGTCACCAGTGTAGTACAAACCTGTAGCCGTCATCTTTTCATCATCGGTTGCTACACCATAGCACCAATCGTCTTTTTCACCATTAACTTTATACCACTCTACATCACTATCGGCAAAAGTATATTCTCCACTTAATAATTTCTTATTAACTACTAATATCCAATCAAACAGATTTTCAGCAGCTTCACTTAGTTCTATGGCTTGACAAATATGGTTGAATGTAGCCAATACACTAACATCTTTGGCTGGCATTGTGAAGGTGTTACCATCTATTGTCTGACCATCAACAGTAATCTTATCGAGTTCATAACCATCAATTGGTGTTGCTGTTATGGTTACCACATCACCATAATTAGCTATTGACTTATCTACTTCTATTGTTCCGTTTTCAATATTTCCTATTGTTACATTATAATTTTTAAGCTTAAATGTAACAGTAACTTCTACATCTTCAGCTGGCATTACAAATGTGTTGTTAGTAATAGTCAACTCTGGTGTAGTTGTAATCTTATCGAGTTCGTAACCTTCATCGGGCGACACTGTTATTTTTATCACCTCATCAAGTTTCGCATCGTTGCTCGATACACTTGCCTTGCCATGTTCGGTAGCAGTTACCACCACAGCCTTGTTTTCAAGTTCGGCAAACACAGCAGTAATAGTTACATCGGCAGCTGGCATTGTGAAGGTGTTGAATTCATCTACATTAACACTACCATTATTAACCTTGAGCGAAACTAACTTGTAGCCTCTGTTAGGAGTAGCTGTTATGGTTATCTCATCACCCTTGTTAGCCTCGGCTTTATTCACCTTAATCTCACCATTAATAGTTGGGTCAATATTTACCGAATATTTGATAAGTGCGAACACGGCCGAAACTCTTACATTAGCAGCTGGCATAATAAAGGTGTTGTCAGCATCAATAGTTAGTTCGGTATTATTGTCCAATCGTGTTGCTGTGAGCGAAACGAGTTCGTAGCCTTCATCAGCATACGTATTTAACGTAATCTTTTCATTCTCCTCCGCATCGCTCGTAATCGATCCATTGATGTCGACGATTGTAAGAGCACCGCCTTCTGTGCTATTTGGTACTATATAATAATCGTCAACAGGAGTGAATATTGCCGTAACTGTCAAATCGTTAGCTGGCATGACAAACCTACCAAACTCGTCATAGGTAGTCTTGCCATCAGAGAAAACAAATGCACCAACACGATAACCTTCGTTCGGAATCACTATTGTTGATATCAGATCACCTACTTTCGCTGTTGTCTGACTCAATTCAACAGAACCATTTTCTGATGAACCAATGGTGATGGTATATTCTATAGCTTTGAACGAAGCAGTAACAGTAACTGGCGTGTTAGGCATTGTGAACTCGTGAGCATCACTAATGGTAAGTTCTGGTGTAGTTACAATCTTATCAAGTTCGTAACCATCGTCAGGTTTTACATTTATCTTAATAGTTTCACCATACTGAGCATCGGTGTTAGAAACCGAAATCTTACCATTACCTTCCGACACTGCAGTAACTGCAAGTCCGCTAATCAATTCAAATGTTGCTGTTACATTAACATTGTTACCAGGCATTGTAAATGTATTAAACTCAGACACCTCAATGCTGCCACCGTCAACAGAGAGTGATGTGAGTTTATAACCTTCGGTAGGTGTAGCTATTATGGAAACTGTCTCACCCTTCGATGCTTCAGCCTTGTCTACTGTTACAGTTCCGTTGGTAATGTCGGTAGCAACATTTACTTTATATGTAATCTTCGAAACAATTTGCTCAGGTTCAGCACCCGATGCAGCAAAATCACATTCTGTTACAGTATCGTCAATAGGTTCGAACAAAGATTCATCAGTAGCAGGTGCCTCTTCTCCTTCTTTCGCTAAGCGGAAACGAAGAGTGAAAGTACGTTCACAATGAACACCAACGCCAGAATACAATTGATAAGAATTTTTAAAATTGTCAGCACCTGTACCTTCATTAATATCACACTGAACATTCTTATTATTCCTAGATATTAAAAGATCTTCTGCTTCATCATCTGCATTTTCAAAAACAATTCCTGGTAAATAATAATCAAGTATACCTACCTCCATTTTGTCTGATGTACCTTTGTCTGCCATCAGGCCTATCATAACCTCTATTTCTGTATCTTCAGTAGGATAATTATAACTTGCTATTGATAATCTATTCCTATTGTTATTATCAATCTTTTTTGCAACTATATATGGATATGCATATGAATTATCATCATCAAAATTATATTCATGAGAAAAAGGTGCATCATACTTAACATTTCCACCTAATTCTTCATTTCCTATATGAGTATTTATATTAGTTCGCATCTCTGCTTGTTCTGCTGCATCTTCAACAAAGTATACAACACAAACACTTCGCTTACCTTTTTCTATAGGATTATTAACATAATTGCAATAAAAACGAATGTATGGATATTTAGGAGCTGACTCTACATATTTACCACTATTTTCATCATACGTAGCATAACGTAACCTAACGGTTTCTTGTGTAGCTAAGTCGTTAACAATTTCAGTAGCTACAATTTTCTCACTCGTATAATCATCGGCATTTGTTAAATTTGGGAATAAATAACCATAACTCATAGGACCATCATAAGTTGTAAGTCCAGAATTAAGATTATATACATACTCATTATTTATATGAGTAATATCCTTTTTAATATACAAACTATTCGCTTCTATACGATTATTTTCATACATACTTCTCACATCTATTGATGCAGGATATGTATTTATCATTTTCGTTAATTGAGTCAATTTTTGTCTTTCGCCATCACTACTCGTTAAATAAGAACCTATAGAATTTTTTTCAAAAACATATTCATAATCAGTATTCAATTCCCCTTTCATTCTCAATACCATATTATCCCAATATGGATAAACATAAAAAGGCCAATCATTTTTAATGTTTGTATTCTGCTTTGTTGTTTCATCATAATCATACCAAGTCCATGTATTAGCATCTCGCCACCCATTCCAAAAATATTTCTTTGCAGTAATAGATCCCCATTCTATATCTCCATATTCATGATCTTCCATATCGGACAATGACATTGCATATGCACTAAATTCTTTCACAGGAGAAGAAATTTCATACATCAATTCTGCCTTAGGCAAATCTCTCATAAACACCGTTCCATTTGCAGAATAGCTACCTTTATTGATAAGGAATGGCATGCCTTCAATTTCGCCAACATTAGGAAGGAAGTAAGCTGTGTCAAAAACTTGCAAAGAACCTTTTTCAGATATGGTAATACCTGCATTAGGTTCAACAATAAGCTGCTTACATTTCAGTGTTCTATCAACCAATAGTTTAACACCTTCGCCTATGCGCAGTGTATTCTTTTTAGAAGCTACAAAAGAGAAGTGCTCATCACCTTTGTGAATTGTGTAATAATCTTCAACAGTATATGTAAATGTCTGTTCCGCTTCTCCTACACCAGCTGCCACTGTTACTGTTACAGTTGCATTGGCAGGCAAAACCTCAAGGTCTTGCAAAACAAAATTTATAGAGTTATTGGTAACTTCACCAATAGCATAAGAATAGCTTTTACCTGTATTATCTTTAATATCTATTTTTCCTCGTAAACTATAACGATATGCATTTATTGCTGCTTTGTCATCAGCAAATGTACCTATCTCTTTGTCATAAGTAATAGTGAATGCCGGTTTTGGCATCAATTTTTGAGTTACGTCAGGTGAAATGGTTCCTACCTGAGCCATTACACTTCCACATGTAAGAATACTAAAGAAAAGTGTTGTAATCCTTTTCATATTTTATCGTTGATTGGTTATTTACTTAATTATTAGTTGACAAAAATAATATTTTTTATTCTTTGCACCAAAAACACTCTTGGTGTTTACGAAAATATCGAACACTTTGTTTAAAAAACATACTATTAGATATAAGATAAGGTATAAGTATCTTATTCATAGATTCTTTCAGTTAATTGTGGCGTTTAGATATTGTGCAACGATACAAATGTCCATCCTTTATTTGTATAATCGGCTAAAGTATGTTCGAGTGCATAGCGCATACGTTCGCCAGCTTTTATCGAATCGTGAAACACAATGAGTGAACCATCGCGCACAAAGCGTTGCACATTGCAATAAACCTCTTCAGGTGTGAGACGTTTGTCGTAATCTTTGGGCATAACATCCCAAAATACAAGTTTGCTAAAGCCAAATTTATGCGTTATTTGCCAAGCTCGCCATGGTGTTATTTGTCCGTGAGGTGCGCGAAATAGATGTGCTTTGCCATTCTCTACCTCGTTGCAAAGGTCAATATTACTGCAATATTGGCTCCATGGTGTACGAAAGAGTTGTAAATGATTAAACGTGTGGTTACCCACCGCATGTCCTCGCTTCACTATCTCGGCATACAATTCAGGGTATTTACGTACATTGTCGCCCACACAGAAAAATGTTGCTTTAACGTGATATCTATCAAGCAAATCGAGTACCCATGGTGTTTGTTCTGGCACCGGACCATCGTCAAAAGTTAGTGCTATGGTTTTGTGGCGCATGTTCTGAGGGAGTCGCCACAACGATTTACAGAAAAGCCGCCTAACGAATGTAGGCGGCTGTATTATCCAATTGATATTCATCAATATGCTTTTGTTTATCGGTACGAGAACAAACTCTCTGCAACGCTGATAAGTGGTTCGTATTTCGATGTCATTTCATCACGGACTTCGGTACGGTTGAAAGCTTCGGCCACTTTATCAATCTCAAAATAGATAGCAATAGCTCGCTGAACATCTTGCAACGACCCTACTATGCGTTGGCTATTGAGATTGAGGTAGAAATTAAGCTCTTGCCAATTATCAGTCGAGAATTTGTGCAAAATATTGTCGCCCTTTGCATTCTCACCAGCCAAATAGTAGCTGCGTGCCAACACAAGACTGAAATAGTTGTGTGGTATGATGCTATCAGGTAGTTCGCTCTGTATCTTGTCGAGCACGGCAACTGCTTTGTGAACTTTCTCGATACTATCTTCATTTGAGATGTTAGCATCGGCAGCCTCTTCGAGCAACGCTGTAGCAAGACGTGAAAGATTGTTGCGTAAGTTGCTTGCCATGCGTGTCTTATTCTCGTCGAGATAGATACCTGGTTTGTTATAAAAACCCCAACGGAATTTATTCATCACCTTGTCGTACATCTTCTCGGTATCGACACGTCCCTGTCCGTCCGACGACAATATAGGTGCTATGCGATAAGCCAATCCTTCGAGTTGGAAATAACGATTCAGACCAACATAATTTTCCGAACCTACAGTTACGGCGTAATACATTGGGCGTTTCCACTGGTTGTTCTGAAGCATATCGAGCACCATGAGTTCGTTTTTCAGAATAAAACTCTTGTTGAGCGATATGTTCATTTCTGGAGCTATGAGTGGAGCGGCACTTGGACTAACCACATTGTTGTTCATTACGGCTGCCGAATCGACTTTGAATGTGAACTTACGACCAGGTATGTAGCAAATGCGATCGGCATACTCTGGTATTTGCTTTGTTCTAACATCGTCAGATGCTACAAAATCGATGGCTTTTCTAAGGTCGATAGCTTGTTTGCTTCTGTCGATGAGATATATCACATCACGGTCGCCACTATACTGTTCGTGCGTGAACGATATTGGCAGTGGGTCGCTGTCGTAAGCTTTTCGCTTCATCTGGTCGCAATACCAATCGGTTTGCAAATATGAGAGGTTGCATACACGCACATCGGTACGCACTCCTTCAACCTCTTGAGCATACCACAATGGGAATGTGTCGTTATCACCATTGGTGAAGATGATAGCATTGTCGTCGCAACTATTCAGATAGTTATATGCCAAGTCGCGAGCTATGGTGCAACCAGAACGATCATGGTCGTCCCAGTTTTGTTCTGCCATAACACAAGGCACACACACCAAACATATAATGCTTGCAACTACAGTTGCTGCATAATCGGGTACTTTGTACTTGCGCAAGAAATCGATGGCAGACAATACGCCTAAGCCTATCCAAATAGCAAATGCATAGAACGAACCTGCATAGGCATAGTCACGCTCACGTGGCTGAAGTGGTGTCTGATTGAGGTAGATAACAATGGCTAAGCCTGTCATGAAGAAGAGCAACATAACAATTACAAACCCTTGTTTCCCCTCTTTTCCTCTGCCAACCTGATAAAATAATCCGGCTAAGCCTAACAAGAATGGTAACATGAAGTAACGATTGTGTCCCTTGTTGGCTTTGAGCGAATCGGGCAACAGACTCTGATCGCCAAGCATTAGGTTATCGATAAACGATATACCTGTTATCCAGTTACCATGTATCAACTCGCCATGACTTTGTATGTCATTCTGTCGACCAGAGAAGTTCCACATGAAGTATCGCCAATACATAAAATTGACTTGATAACTCCAGAAGAATTTGATATTTTCCCAAAATGTTGGACGTGTAATAGTTTCGCGACCATCTTCGCCACGCACTGTCACTGCACGACCTTCAAAATTAGTCCATGCCTTATACTGCTCAATATGATGAGACTCGCGACTATACATGCGAGGGAATAACATATTATCTGAGTAATAGTATGTTGGTCGATGATCAACAATTTCATATTTGCCATTTTTCTGCTTATACACAGGCTTTCCTTCGTCGCGACTCATAGCTTCACGATCGACAGGCGAATTGAAATGCTGACCATAGAATAGAGGTCGGTCGCCATACTGCTCTCGGTTCAGATAATCCATCAGAGCGAAAACATCTTCGGGCGAGTTTTGGTCCATAGTTGGATTTGCTACCGAACGTATTACAATCATAGCAAACGAAGAATAACCCAACACAATGACCGCTACTGCTGTAATTATTGTATTCCATATCTGATGTTCGTGACGTAAGGTATAGATAATGCCCCAAACAATAGCACCAACAAGCAACAATGCATAGATAACAGCACCTGTGTTGAAACCAAAGCCCAAGCTATTAACAAAGAAGAGTTCAAAATACGAAGCAATCTTCACTATACCTGGTATGATGCCATAAAGAATAGCAACGATAAGTACACACGAAAGCAACAATGCATAAACAGTGTTGCGTGGTGTGATGGTGTATTTCCGATAATAATATACCATCACAATGGCTGGTATACAAAGCAAATTGAGCAAATGCACACCTATCGACAAGCCCATCAAGTAGGCTATGAGTATAATCCAACGATTGGCACCAGGCTCATCGGCAACATCTTCCCACTTGAGTATGGCCCAAAATACAGCTGCTGTGAACAGCGACGACATGGCATAAACCTCACCTTCGACAGCCGAGAACCAAAAAGTATCGGAAAAAGTGTATGACAAAGCACCAACAACACCTGCTCCCATAACAGCAATAGTTCGCCACAATTCAGGTTCGCCACTGCCTATGAAAATCTTTTTGGCCAAATGTGTTATAGTCCAGAAGAGGAATAATATGGTAAACGCACTCGCCAACGCCGACATAATATTAATCGACTTTGCCACAAGTGTGACATCGGGAGCCATGATTGCAAACAATCGACCTACAATCATAAATAATGGTGCTCCGGGCGGGTGACCAACAAGGAGTTTGTTGCATGTAGATATAAATTCGCCACAGTCCCAAAAACTGGCTGAGTCTTCTGTGGTCAGAATGTAGGTAACTGCCGATATAGCAAACACTATCCAACCTACGAGACGATTAAGAAAGTTGTATTGTTTCATTTAAATTGATTGTAACACAAGGCGCAAAGATAATATTTAATGACGAATGATGAGTTATGAACAACGATTTTGTGTAAGATACCTATTCTCTATTCTACCATATATCTGTTTCATATTGACTATTATGTTAATTTGAATTTTTATTGAATATGTACTCTAATTTTTATATACCTTTGTTACTATGTGAAAGTATAATCAAACTATTGCGAAATGAAAACTATGAAATTAGCACTACTATCAATTGCTATTATGCTAAGCAGTAGCACTTTAGCACAAGGTTACCATCGTCTTCAACTCAATTTTGCTCCACAAACAATGGAAGTAAAAGATGCCAAAATGCCAAACGATTATGATTGGGGACGTGGTTGGGACGGAGCTAAGTTCAATACCATAGGTTTCGGTATAGGCTTTGTCAAAGGTATTGAGCTTTCCAAAACAACCCCACTCTTTCTTGAAACAGGTGCTAATCTGACATACCTCACAAAGGAATCAAAAGAAGACATAAACTTCGATTATTTGATTAGCAGCTCTATCGATTTTATGCCTAATAATGATAAGATTGAATGTACTTCAAAATACAAATTCTTAAATCTCGCTATTCCCATCAACTTAGCTTATCGCATCAATGTTGCCGATGCTTTTTCTGTTCAGCCATATGCGGGTCTGAATCTCAAATTTAATATTGTAGGTATAGAAAAAGTTGATTGGGGTTCTTCTGTGTCTTACGATATAGGCTTTTTCACAAAGGAAAAACACGGAGATGTGGAAAATGATTATTTCTTTGAAGAAAAAGCAAATCGGTTTCAGCTTGGTTTGAATATTGGCTGTGGATTCAATATTGCTAAAAAGCTTTATGTAAGCTATGCTTTTCAACCCGACTTGACTAAATATTCAGAATGTTACAATTGGAATGGAGATAAAACCAAAGTAAAAACACGTAGCAATATCATTTCTATTGGATTTAACTTCTAATTGAAATCAAACACGATAAATACTTAATAATAAAAGCCTTCTGAACATATATTCAGAAGGCTTTTTTATAATCTAATACACTATAATCAATAGATTCGTGCCAAATATTGATAATGATCGTCTTCCAACACTTTTTCGCAGTGCAATCCGTTCTCTGTGGCTGCTGCTTGCAATGTGTCAAAGTCAATGAAAAGCCACTTAAATGGCTGACCCTTTTCTTTATTGTAGCTCATTGTATACTCCAACTCACCATAATAAGCTCCGTTCAGATCTATCAACACACTACCATCTTCGTCTTCAAACAAGTACATTATATCCGACGAGTCCATAAGCAACTGTCCTCCTGGTGCAAGTATCTGCTTTATTTTAGCAAAGAATTCGGGCAGTCTGTTAATTGTACCAACTATACCTGCGCCATTCATAAGCATCAGCAGCGTGTCGTATTGCCTACCTTCAAGATTGAAAAAATCGCACCGACTCACACATCTAATGCCTCTCTTTTCCATTACTGCCACAGCACCTTCCGATATGTCGATGGCGTGCGCTTCGATGCCATTCTGCTGCAACCACAGCACATGACTACCCGACCCTGCACCAACATCGAGAGTGCGTCCCTTGCACATCTGAAGAGCTGTGCGCTCAATGTTGCTCATGGCGTTCCAATCGTGAAAAAACTCACTAACAGGCCAGTACTCTGTTTCGGCTATGTCGCTATCAACACGTAGTTTTACCCTCTTATTACCTTCGAGGTAGGCCATTAAGGCTTTGCCGTATGGATCCAAAATAGTTACAAATTATGAACAGCGAACGACGATTTTTTTTCATCACTCGCCATTCGCTGTTTGTTATCAATTTTTACATTAGAAGTATTTGATTGCCTCTGTTTTACCTTCAGTTACTTTAAGTATCTGACTAAGCAATGCATTGGCCAATCCGCTTGCTCCAATACGGAACATTTCCGGACCACTCCATCCGCCACCCAAAACAGTGCGAACTATGTTGAAATAGAATGCTGCATCTTCAACAGTACGCACACCACCAGCTGGTTTGAAACCTACCTTTCGGCCGTTCTTAGCTGCAAATGCTTTTATAGCTTGGCACATCACAAAAGCTGCTTCTGGAGTTGCACCTACACCATTCTTACCTGTCGATGTCTTAATCATATCGGCACCACTCTCCATTGCAATAATGCTGGCTGCCCAAATGTTTTCAGGCGTTTCAAGTGTTCCTGTTTCAAGAATGACCTTGAGACGAGCTGTGCCACACGCTGCTTTTATCTGTGCCAACTCCTCACCAACAAACTCATAGTTACCCTCAAGCATCTCACCTACCGAGATAACCACATCTATTTCGTTTGCGCCAAACTCAACAGCTTTCTTTACTTCGGCACACTTAATGTCGGCAAATGTTTGCGACGAAGGAAAACATGCTGCTACCACTGCACGATAAACACCATTAACTTTAAGTGTTGACTTTACCACTGGAGCAAAAACAGGATAAACACAAATGCCACCTACATTTTTGAGTTGTGGATAATCCGTTGCAAATGTGTTAACTTTTTCTACAAATGATTTGACACTTTCTGCTGAATCTGAAGTAGATAATGTAGTAAGATCGATGCTATTAAACATAGCTTGAAGAGCATCGCTATCGTTGTAAAATTTTTCAGAGTCTTTCTTTATCAACTCTAACGCCTGAGCCATATTTTTTATCTCGGCTGGCATTGGGTACTGTGATAGTAAATCCATATCTGTATGTTTTTTGATTATTTTATTCGCTTGTTAGTTTCGGATTGTTTTTATGTCTATTGCAATCGCGCTGTGTTTTCTTCTCTATGTTTTTGCGCAACGCTTCGGTTAGGTCAACTCCTGTTTGGTTAGCTATACATAGCAACACCCACATTACATCGGCCATTTCGTCGGCAAGATTGAGATTTTCACCTGGTTTTGGACTCTGCTCTCCATAAGTGCGCGATATGATGCGAGCCAACTCACCCACCTCCTCTGTCAGAACAGCCATGTTTGTCAGTTCCGAAAAATAGCGCACACCATAAGTTTTGATCCAATCATCGACCATTTGTTGTGCACATCGCAATGTTATATCATTCATGATGTTACAAATCTTTATTTAAAGTATCGATAATGATGGTTGTTGGACCATTATTCACAAGCGACACTTGCATATCTGCACCAAAAATACCAGTTTGCACCTTTCGCCCTAACAATTCACTCAGTCGGTTTACGAATTGGAGATAGACAGGTTCGGCAACATCGCCTTTGGCCGAGTCGATATACGACGGACGATTACCCTTTTTTGTCTTGGCATATAACGTGAATTGACTCACCACCAATATGTCGCCACCTTCATCAATCACCGAACGGTTCATAACTCCATCAGCATCTTCGAAAATGCGCAAGTTGACCGTTTTTTGTGCCAACCAGTCTAAATCGTCTAATTTATCGTTGGCATTGACGGCAAAAAGCACCATAAGTCCGTTGCCTATTTCTCCCACCGTCTGACCATCTACACGCACATTAGCTTGCGTGACTTTTTGTATTACGACTCTCATTATAAAAAATATTGCGTGCAAAAATAGCTACTAATGAGCAATAACTAACGACTGAACTGCATTTTTTGCGCATACTCTAAAAAACAAGGATAGAGTTGCTTTTGTTAAAAAACATTAATAGCGGAGGGGTAAAATTTTTCATTTATCTTTGTTGCCAATTATATTCAAACTTAATTCTTTAACAATTTAAAAAGAATCACTAAAAATGGAAAAGATCAAATCAATCAAATGGTTATTGATGGCAACTTTACTCACCATCACTTCATTCTCTATGACTGCATGTTCTGATGACGATGATGACAACGAATCAGCAGTAGGGACATGGTCACAAGATTGGACAGAAACAGATGCAGACCCCGATTCCGATCACTCTTGCTGCTATTATATAGTTCTTAACGAAGGCGGTACTGGTTATTGGGTTACTGCACCTACTACAAGTACATCTAAAATAGAACTTGAAGTTTCCCCATTAACATGGAGCCAGAGTGGTAACAAGGTTACAATAAAACTTGATGGAGAAGAAGGTGTATTCACCATCAGTGGCAATACTCTATCAGAAACATTTGAAGAAGATGGTAAAACATATACAGATGAATACACTCGCACAGACTATAGCAAGGTAAAAGCATTTATCGACGCCTTGACTGATGCAAAATAAGCAACTATTTTTATAGTTCTCAATAGATAAAGCAAAACAATATAGTGCGGCGCAATCAAGAATTTGATTGTGCCGCTTGCTTTTCTATGCCTATCAGAACAAACAAATTGCCCAATAGTGTAGATACTATCAACAAGAGCTACAACGTAAATAGTCAAATCGTAAATAGTCAAATCGTAAATAGTCAAATAATCTCTATCTTTGTGCGAAAATTTTGCCCTTTGAAAAAAAAATCATACAACGATGAATATACTCCTTATCGGTGCAGGCGGCCGTGAAAACGCCTTGGCTTGGAAAATGGCTCAAAGCCCCAAATGTTCAAAACTCTTTATTGCTCCAGGCAACGCAGGCACAGCCAACTATGGTACTAATGTAGCCCTCGATCCAAACAATCATGCTGATGTAAAAAGCTTCGTACTACGCGAAAAGATAGATATGATTGTAGTTGGACCTGAAGAGCCCCTTGTTAAAGGTCTTCATGATGCCATCTTAACCGATGAAAACACAAAGCACATACCAGTTATCGGTCCACAAAGTCAAGGTGCAGCACTCGAAGGAAGTAAAGAGTTTGCCAAAGCTTTTATGATGCGACACGGCATACCAACAGCACAATATAAAGCCTTTACCCCTAACACGGTAGCCGATGGCGAGCATTTCCTCGAAACACTTAAAGCCCCTTATGTGCTCAAAGCCGATGGATTGGCTGCAGGCAAAGGAGTTCTAATACTCAACAACCTTGATGAAGCCAAAAATGAACTACGCCAAATGTTGAGCGGCAAGTTTGGCGATGCATCGTCAACAGTAGTTATCGAAGAGTATCTGAGCGGCATCGAATTGTCAGTCTTTGTTCTCACCGACGGAAAATCGTACGTTATCTTACCTGAAGCCAAAGACTATAAGCGCATAGGAGAGGGCGATAGCGGACTCAACACAGGTGGCATGGGTGCTGTTTCGCCAGTACCTTTTGCTGGTAGCGAGTTTATGAAAAAAGTAGAAGAACACATTGTAAAACCCACTGTTAGCGGATTACAAAAAGACAACATACCATACAAAGGATTCATCTTCATCGGACTAATGAACTGCGATGGCGAACCTATGGTAATAGAATACAACGTTCGTATGGGTGACCCCGAAACCGAAGTTGTTATGCCACGCATCGAAAGCGACATTGTCGACCTGTTTGAAGCCGTAGCAGCTAACCGACTTGGCGAAAAGAGCATCGAAGTGAGCAAACAAACATGCTGTACTGTGATGATGGTAGCAGGCGGATACCCTGGTAGCTACAACAAAGGTGATGTAATGACAGGTTTCGACAAAGTACAAGGTTCAATGCTTTTCCACGCTGGAACAAAAATTACCGACAAGGGCATAGTCACCAATGGCGGACGAGTAATAGCTGTTAGCTCACTTGGCGCAAACAAAGACGAGGCATTGGCTAAGTCGTATGCCAATGTAGCACACATAGAATACAATGGTCGTTATTTCCGCCGCGATATTGGCAAAGACCTTGATAAATATTATCAGAAATAAAAAAGACCACAAAATATTTTCATAAACCCGAAAAGTGTTCAAGTTTTTCAACCGCAATACGATAGGCGCCTATGCTGCGCTGCCCTTGCTGCTTATACTGCTACGCCTAAGGCTTGTCATATATCCACAAAAGGGCTTCACCGCTACCGATGCCGACCTCTACACACCACTATGGAATAAGGTGTTTGGGTCGTTAGCCGAAGGAAGTGTGGCAAGCGTAGTATTATCGATATGCATCACTCTCATTGTGGCATATATGGTCAATGCCATAAGCAATAGTTTTCACTTTGCCGAGCGTCAGAGCCTTTTAGCAGCGCTCTATTGTGTACTACTCTCGAGCGGATTCGTTATTTCGCAGGGTCTACACCCTGTGCACATCTATGCCATTTGTTTGTGTCTGACACTGATAAGTCTGTTTCATGCTTCGGGTACTTCGCGTCCTATGCCATCGGTCTACAACGCTTTCTTCTTTGCAAGTGTAGGTTGGCTTTTTTGGGGCAAAGGAGTGTGGTTTGTTCCGCTGCTTATTTCGATGCTTGTGCTTTTACGCGTATCATCGTTGCGCTGCATATTGGCAGCCCTAATGGGCTTTGCTACACCATTGGCACTATGTTCTACATGGTTGTTTATGAATGACCATTTGGCATCAACAGTTGATGTATTTTGGAACAATAGCACATCACTTGTGTCGTTCTTCCGCATGGGCATTTACACTATATCATATTCGGTGCTTTATGCATTGCTCATACTTGTTGCATTATTGGGTGCTATGAGTGTACTGCCCAAGCTCAGCATAACCGAAAGTCGCTACACACGCTCATTAATGTGGGTTGCACTCTACTCTTCACTGTTAGTAGCACTGCCTCAATTTTCGTTTGAATTGATGCAATTAGTTGCTATGAGCGGAGGTGTACTTATTGCAGCTATGATGCAACGCATCAGAAGTAATGCGACAGCCGAAGTTGTCACTTTTGTTATTCTTGTTGTCACAACCATAATACAATGGATTGTAAAAGGGTCGTAAAACATGAATGCGCCAGTTATTGTTTTTGTATATAATCGTCTGCAACACACCCAACAGCTTTTTGCTTCATTAGCAGCAGCGCGTGGTGCGTCGGATACCGATGTTATCATCTACTCTGATGCTGCTCGCAACGCTACCGACGAAACATTGGTAGCCAATGTGCGCAAATATATTATGTCAGTGAGCGGCTTTAAGTCGGTAAGTATCATTGAGCAAAAGCATAATATTGGTTTGGCTGCCAACATAATAAACGGTCTATCTAAAGTTTTTGAACAATACGAACAAGCCATTGTTTTAGAAGACGACTTAATTGTATCGGTAGGTTTTCTTGAATACATGAATGCAGCGCTTCGTTTCTATGCCGAACGCAATGTGTTTGCCATATCGGGCTACACACCACGTGTTAATATCCCTGCATCGTACAAGCACTCTACATATTTTGTACATCGCAATTGCTCATGGGGCTGGGCTACATGGCGCAGCAAATGGCAAGCTACCGATTGGAATGTAACACATTTCGATACTTTTGTGCGCAATAGTACACAACGTGCTCAATTTGACCAAGCTGGTTCTGACCTCTCAGCCATGTTGTTACGATGGCGCATAGGTGAGATTAACTCTTGGTCGATACGATTCTGCTTTGCAGCTTTTGAACATGGCGAACCCACCGTCTATCCTGTACGCTCGCTCATAAGTAATGCAGGTGCCGATGGTAGCGGTTCAAATGTTGCCGCCACATCGAAATATAACACAACTATAACAGATTTCATCAATACTACAACATTTGCCCCCAATGCTAACATTATTGATGCAAGCATAGTGCAATCGTTCAGACAAACATACAACTGCTCATTATTTAGGCGTATAATCAACGCTATAAAACGTTGGCATTATATTCTCTCTCCAGATAAAAAATAAAAACACCAATACTGATGGAAATATTACAAAAAATATCGGCCTTTTTCAACCAATTTAGATGGGCTATTACATTAGCACTACTTGCGTGCTGCATTATGCAACAATGCACCATATCGACATTGCGCTCACAATTGGCTTTTGTGAAAGATAAATACGAAAACCCTATAAACAACATCAATAACGAGGCAACAGAATCGGTTTCAAATACCGACACTGACTACCCCACTACACTTGAAACAGACAATAATACCATCATAACTATTGTCTATTTCTTGATAGCTTTAGGTATCATTTTAAGCTTTGCTTGGTACAAATCGTGGTGGCCATTCAGTGTGTGGCTAAAAGGTAAAATATGGCAAGATTTAAATGGCAGAGTCGTTTATACGCTCACAGCTACTAATCGTGGTCGCGAAGCCGTAACGCTTAACAACGCTACTATCGAATTTATCAACCTAAGAGAACAACGCAAATTCAGAATGCCAGTGACCGATTTTCCGCTAACACTCACAAAAGGTACCACACACACATTCAGCGTGTCGCTGCAAAAATTGATGGAGCAACACCAAGAATTAACTAACTACAAAATGATTCGCGTAAGTGTTGAATGCAACGGCACCATACGCCGAACATTACCTCTTGGAATCAGATGGCAGAAAGCATAATACAAAAAGCATGGCAACACTATCGCCAACGCAAGTCGAAATTGGGCATCGTCACCGACTTCCTGTTTTTAGTTTTTGCCATTGTGGTGCTTACCCCGCCACTACGTTTTGGTGTGGGTGTAATACTCTCGCGTCTTGCACTAACACAGCCCAAAGCTTATGAACAAACTGAATATTTACCCAACGAAGGACTACAACTGCACACAGCTAACGGACTCGACACAATAATAATGACTAATCTGTTGCGCCCAGCAGTCTACAATTTTGGCAGTACATGGAGCGCTCAAAGTTGTGCCGAACTGCGTTCGCTTAATAAGTTTGCACAGCGATATGCCAACCGCATCGATGTCTTTTTCATCACCGATGAAGAACCATCCGACGTTGAACGTTATTTCAACAAAAAAGGCTACACCATTCGTCCGTTATTCTATAACAAAGAAACCATAGAAAACAGCCCCGAAATGATGCACGACATACTGATAGCTGTACCTGCTACCTTCATGGTAAATGCCAATGGTCGTATTGTTGTAAAATCGGTTGGCGCAGCACAATGGACCGGAAACCGCATTGAAAGCATTGCTGAAAAGCTATAATTGTATTTCGCTATTATCTACCTATTTCTTGGTATCAAGAATGACTCAAAATAACCATTTTTAGGTATTGTCTGCACTATTTGCGGTGTGTATCTTTGCAATGTTGAAAGTTCACAACGGGAAGCCACCCGCAGTGTCACTAACAATACTGATATTCGAGCAAACGTGTTCGGGCGCAATCTTAAAACATCGTGCCATGTATCGTTCTTTGGTTTTTTGTTAAGGAATTAATGGTCATCGCATATTATTAGTGATGACCATTTTTCTTTTTTCAGAACGATATATTTCAAGTAACTATACATAATTTTGCCTCCCGTTATTAACAAATATCTTATCTCACATACAAAATGAATCAGATCAGAATTATTACAATCGTTGCATGTGCATTATTATCAACCATTTGTACATACTCGCAAGGCTACTCTCGCATTCAAATTCATTGGGCTCCACAATTGATAAAAGTTAAAGATGCGCCTATGTGTAGCTATTTCAATTTCGATGGTGGCACTAATAACTCCATCAATTTATTAGGTGTTAGCGTTGGCTATATAAAGGGCATAGAGATAAGTCATTCGCTTCCTCTCTTCCTCGAAGTTGGTAGCAACGTTACTCTCAATAGACGTAAGTTTAACACAACCTATTTAGAAGAGACAACCTTTATGTACACAAAGAACATTGTGGATGCCAAGTTTATATTTCTCAATGTAGCAGTACCTATTAATGTGGCTTATAAATATGTTGTTTCAGAATCGTTCTCAGTGCAAGCTTTTGCTGGTGGTGTGTGCAAGTTTAATATCGTCGGCAAAGAGAAATACGATTCCGATATTTACACTCAAAAGAAGTATATTACATTCGATTACGCTATACTAGATACTTCTAATTCTAATCAGCACACTCATATATCTGCTGAATTTGATGCTTTCGGAAGCGACTCTGAAAATACTATGTTTGATAAGAAAGCCAATCGTATTCAATTAGGTCTCAATATTGGTTGTGGCTTCAATATGGGGCCACTCTATTTAGGTTATGCTTATCAGCCAGATATTGTACAATATGCCAAAATTGACAATTATAAAGTCAAAACACGCACTAATCTTATCACACTTGGCTACACATTCTAATACATAACACACATCAGCATCAAAAAAATTATTCTATAACACAATAAAAACGGCGCACATCGTTATGATGTGCGCCGTTTACTATTTATAAACTCTTATCCTAAACTAAAGAATTAGAGTGAGTGGTTAATTGTGCGTGAAAGCACATCGAGCTGCTGCTCACGTGTGAGTTTCACGAAGTTCACTGCATAACCCGACACGCGGATGGTAAGTTGTGGATACTTCTCTGGGTGTTCCATTGCATCAACGAGCAATTCACGGTCAAACACGTTGACATTGAGGTGATGACCGCCATCTGGTGTAAAGTAACCGCTAAGCAAGTTAACAAGGTTGTTCACCTTAGTATCGTTGTCTTTTCCAAGTGTCGATGGTGATATAGCAAATGTGTATGAGATACCATCGTGAGCATGTTGGAATGGGAGTTTAGATACTGATGCCAAAGCAGCAACAGCACCCTTTGTATCACGACCATTCATTGGGTTTGCACCTGGAGCAAATGGAACAAATGCAGGACGACCATCAGGGGTAGCACCAGTGCGCTTACCATAAACAACATTCGATGTAATGGTAAGTATCGACTGTGTAGGTGTCGAATTACGATAAGTAACATGCTGACGGAGGAACTCCATAAACTTCTCAGTTATCATCATCGCAATGCGGTCGGTCTGATCATTGTTGTTGCCGTATGGTACATAGTCTCCTTCGCGTTCAAAACCAACAGCCAAGCCACGCTCATCGCGGATAATCTTAACCTTGCCAAATTTGATAGCAGCGAGTGAGTCGGTTACGATAGAGAGGCCTGCTATACCTGTTGCTTGAGTGCGCTCTACGTCGCCATCGTGCAATGCCATTTCGAATGCCTCGTAATCGTACTTATCATGCATGTAGTGGATTATCTTGAGGGCGTTGACGTAAACCTTAGCCAACCAACGCATCATCTGCTCAAACTTATCCATCACCTCTTCATATTCGAGGTAATCGCCTTCGATAGGAGCATAAACTGGTGAAACTTGGTCGCCTGTTATCTCATCTCGACCACCATTGATAGCATAGAGCAAGCACTTTGCAAGGTTAGCACGTGCACCAAAGAACTGCATTTGCTTACCAATGCGCATTGGGCTTACGCAGCATGCAATGCCGTAGTCGTCGCCATATTCAACACGCATAAGATCATCATTCTCGTATTGAATTGCCGATGTCTCAATTGAAATTTTTGCGCAGTATTTCTTCCATGCCTCTGGCAGATTGTTGCTCCAAAGCACTGTGAGGTTTGGCTCAGGTGCTGGACCAAGATTCTGCAATGTGTGGAGGAAACGGAAACATGTTTTGGTAACAAGTGTACGACCATCGACACCCTGACCACCAAGACTCTCAGTTACCCATATTGGGTCGCCAGAGAAGAGGTCGTTGTATTCTGGTGTACGAAGAAAACGTACGATACGCAATTTGATGATGAGCTGGTCGATAAGTTCCTGAGCCTCAGCTTCGGTAAGTTTGCCATCTTTAATATCTTTCTCGATAAAAATATCGAGGAATGTAGATACACGACCGAGTGACATAGCTGCACCATCTTGGTCTTTAACAGCACCAAGGTAGCCGAAGTATACGAACTGTACAGCTTCACGAGCGTCTTGTGCTGGACGTGTTACGTCGAAACCATACGATGCGCACATCTTAACAAAGTCTTTCAAAGCCTTAATCTGCTCTGATGTCTCTTCGCGCTGACGAATAACGTCTTCTGTCATCTCCTGAATGTCGAGACGATCGAGGAAACGCTTCTTCTCTTCGATAAGGTTATCGATACCATAAAGAGCTATACGACGATAGTCGCCAATGATACGACCACGACCATAAGCGTCGGGCAAACCTGTTATGATGTGTGAGTGACGTGCTGCACGTATGTCGGGAGTATAAGCAGAGAAGACACCTTCGTTGTGTGTCTTACGGAACTTAGTGTAAATCTCTTTGGTTGCTGGGTCGAGCTTGTAACCATAAGCTTCAAGTGCGCTCTCAACCATACGAATACCACCGCGAGGGAAGATGCCACGTTTGAGTGGGGCATCGGTTTGCAAACCTACAACAACTTCGTTTTTTTTGTCGATGTAGCCTGCGCCATACGAGGTAAGCGTTTGCGGAATTTTAGTTTCGGCATCGTACACGCCTTTCTCACGCTCAACTTTGAACATCTCGCTAAGTTGGTTCCAAAGTTTCTGGGTTTTCTCTGTTGGTCCAACAAGGAACGATTCATCGCCTTCATAGGGCGTGTAATTGTGCTGAATGAAGTCGCGCACATTGATTTCGCGCTTCCACATGTAGCCATCGAAATGCTCGATGAAATTAGACAGTTTCATTTCTATTTGGTGTTTTCTATGTTTTTCTGGGCACAAAGATATGAAATGCCGAGTGTTTAGTTTCATTCTGAATAATAATGTATGTTGCTTATATATAAATTTATTTAACGGATAAAAACCAATGAAGAATGATGTATTATTCGTTACAAATTATCTTTAAAATGATACTATTTATAACAAATAGAAATGTGTGGTTGAAAATACACCTTCTCTTGGTTTGTAACAACAAGTGCATTGTTCATACAAGATGTAGCTAACATATCATGGGGAAAAACAACGATGATATGCACAGTAGATTTTTATTTATCATATTAATGTTGAATGATTTAGTACGCCGCAAAAATAGAAAAATATAATTCATATCTGCTGCAAACATACCCCAACATCTGCATATAAAAATAGTTTAGCACAACTTTTCATATCTTTGTCATTGTTTTATATTAAAACATTGTAATAACCTAAAAAACATAATAAAAATGGGATTCCTAAAAGAGTTTAAAGATTTCGCCATGCGTGGCAACGTTGTCGACATGGCAGTTGGCGTTGTGATTGGCGCTGCATTTGGCAAAATTGTTTCATCACTTGTTTCTGACATAATAATGCCTCCCATTGGTTTACTCATTGGTGGTGTCAACTTTACCGATCTTAAAATTACTTTGAAAGAGGCTACCGATGGAGTTGAAGCTGTCACACTCAACTATGGCAATTTTGTGCAAGTGGTTATCGATTTCATTATCATTGCATTTGCTATCTTCCTCGTGGTTAAACTCATCAACACTTTGAGCAATTTACGAAAGAAAGAGGAGGCTGACGCTGCCACTGCCGCTGCTAATGTAACTCCTGAACCATCAGCCGAAGAGAAGTTGCTTGCCGAAATTCGCGATATACTTGCAGAACAAAAGAAATAGCAATTAACGATTCTTTAATTATATACACGAGAAACACATCTTTCTAATGTGTTTCTCGTGCTTTTTATTTTTATCCTTCTCCTCTACTTAGCTTGCTTGTTTTTATCAATTCTTATTTTTCAACTACTTTTGCTGCGCATTTTTATAAATATATGATAAACAGACTTCGCAAAATGATAAGCTCCACCGAAAGTTTGATGGAACTCATACGCGGTGGTCAGCCCATGACACGTCGTCAGAAGATGTCGTTGGCAGCGTGGCTCAGTTTGCCTTCAATGTTGGCACAACTATCGACCATAGTGATGGAATACATTGATGCAGCAATGGTGGGTAGCTTAGGAGCCGAAGCCTCGGCTGCCATTGGTTTAGTATCAACAACAATATGGCTACTCGGTGGTTTGTGCACAGCCTGTTCTACTGGATTCTATGTACAAGTAGCTCACTGCATTGGCGCAAAAGATTTTGAAGGCGCTCGTAATGTACTCAGACAATCGGTTGTAGCAGCATTAGTTGTTGGACTAACACTAATGACAATAGGTGTAAGCATAAGTGGCATGTTGCCTAAATGGCTGGGCGGTGGTGCAGACATACAACACGATGCCTCGCTCTACTTTCTCATCGTTAGCTTATCGATGCCTGTGCTACAACTCAATTCGTTATCTGGCGGAATGTTACGCAGTAGTGGCAACATGCACGTACCAAGTATGCTCAATGTGCTTATGTGTTCGCTCGATGTCATCTTCAATCTACTACTCATCTTCCCCACTCGCAACATTTCGATATGCGGCATTAGCATTGTTGTTCCTGGTGCTAATTTAGGCGTTATTGGTGCTGCATTAGGCACACTCATAGCTATGCTCATTAGTGCTTCGCTGATGATGTGGTTTTTACTATGCAAATCGAAAATACTCAACATAACATCATCAACAGGAAATTATCGCCCCACCTCTAAAATAATATCTAAAGCTCTAACAATAGGATTACCAATGGGTGTGGAGCATACCATATTTTGCTGTGCACAAATTGTTGCTACCATCATTGTTGCACCATTAGGCACAGCTGCCATTGCAGCCAACGCTTTTGGCATCATTGTAGAGAGTTTGTGTTATATGCCTGGCTACGGCATTGGTGAGTCGGCAACAACACTTGTGGGACAAAGTTTAGGAGCCGGACGTATACCACTAGCTCGTAGTTTTGCTCGCATTACCGTAGGTATGGGTATGAGCATAATGACCTTTATGGGTGTTGTGATGTACATAACAGCCCCTTGGGTAATGCAACTTATGACACCAGATGCCGAAGTGCAAAGTCTAACCATCGATGCACTGCGCATTGAAGCTTTTGCCGAACCTATGTTTGCTGCTTCTATTGTGGCATACGGCGTTTTTGTGGGCGCTGGCGATACTCTCGTGCCTTGCATAATGAACCTATTTAGCATATGGGCTGTGCGCATCACCTTATCTGCACTACTGGTAATTTCTATGGGATTACATGGAGTGTGGCTCGCAATGTGCATCGAACTATGCTTCCGTGGTACAATTTTCCTCATCAGACTAAGTAGCAGCAAGTGGAGCAAACTGAAGACAGGGAAATGATAGAAAGAGTGCTTTGGGTGGCTTATAACCATATAATGGCATTTCTCTCCCCAAAACATATACCTCATTTTTTAATAAAAACACCGATATTTGCAGCAATCAACAAATAACACAACAATATGGAACTTATTAAGGACAAAGAGTTTGGTGGTGAACGACCACTCTTTGCAACACACGACCTACGCCTCGAAAACATCGTCATCACCGATGGCGAGAGTGGCATAAAACAATGTCAAAACATAGAAGCCGATAATTGTAGATTCTACGGCAAATACCCATGGTGGCATGTTGATGGAGCACGCATAAGCAACTGCTTCTTCGATGCTGGTTCTCGTTCGGCCATATGGTATACCAACAACCTCGTAATGCACGATTGCCGCATAGAAGGACCTAAGTTCTTCCGCGAGATGCACAATGTTGAGCTCGAAAATGTAAAAATTACTGATGCCGACGAGACATTTTGGAAAGTCGATGGACTAAAACTACGTAACGTTACACTCAACGGTGGTACTTATCCTTTTATGTTTTCAAAAAACATATTCATCGACGGACTTATAACCGATTCGAAATATGTGTTTCAGTATTGCCAAAACGTTGAAATCCACAACGCTCATATCACAACCAAAGACTCGTTTTGGGAATGCGAAAATGTAACCATCTACGACTCTGTTCTCGATGGCGAATATTTGGCTTGGCACTCAAAAAATGTGCGTCTTGTCAACTGCACTTTGTCGGGCGAGCAACTTCTATGCTACTGCGACAACCTCGTGCTCGAAAACTGTACTTTTGATGCTGCATGCGATCGCGTCTTTGAGTACTCAACAGTAAATGCCCAAATAAAAGGACACATCGAAAATATCAAAAACCCAACATCCGGACACATCGTTGCTGATAGTATTGGCAGCATAACTATCGACAAGAATGTTCGACAACCAAACAATTGCATCATCGAAACACGAAAATAGAAACTATACCATGCCATTCAACTTCGACCAAATAATCAGCCGCCGCCATACCAACTCATACAAATGGGATTCTGCTGCAAACGACGATATTATACCTTTGTGGGTTGCCGACATGGATTTTTCTACAGCACCATGTGTGCGTAAGGCCATCGAACAACGTGCTGCTCATGGCGTGTTCGGATACACACACGTACCTCGCACCTATTACGATGCTATAACAAGCTGGTTTGGTCGGAGACATGGATGGAATGTAAGTAGCGACTCAATAATATACACCACTGGCGTTGTACCTGCCATTTCGGCCATAGTGAAGGCTGTCACAATGCCAGGCGACAAAGTGCTTGTGCTAACACCCGTATACAACTGCTTTTTTTCATCGATAAAAAACAATGGGTGCATGGTTGAAGAGAGCGAACTACAACTACATGGCAACCGATACGAAATAGACTTTGCTGATTTTGAACGTCGTGCTGCCGACCCTCGTGTAACAACTTTCTTACTATGCAACCCACACAATCCCGCCTGTCGGGTATGGACTCGCAACGAGTTACTACAGATAGCCGAGATATGTAAACGTCACAATGTGTTTGTTATCTCCGATGAGATACACTGCGAACTCGTATTCGAACCTCATCGGTACACACCATTTGGATCTTTAGGCTGTCAGTATGCTGACAATGCAGCCATCTGTACATCACCAAGCAAAGCATTCAACATAGCAGGATTGCAAATAGCCAACATTAGCGCTACCAATGCCGAAGTACGCCGCCGCATCGACCGTGCAATCAACATCAACGAAGTGTGCGATGTTAATCCATTCGGAGTCGAAGCCCTTATGGCTGCATACACCACAGAGGGTGAAGATTGGCTTAAAGCATTGCTTCAATACATTCATGATAATTATCTGTTTGCCACCAATTTTATAAAAATCAACTTACCTCATCTTAATACTATCGACCTCGAAGGTACATACTTGCTTTGGGTCGACTGCCGAGCATGGGGTTTATCATCTGACACATTAGAACATCGTTTGCTTAACGAAGCACACGTATGGCTCAATTCAGGCACAATGTATGGCACATCGGGCGAGGGCTTTATGCGCATCAACTTAGCTTGTCCGCGCACCACACTCGCCGAAGGACTACAGCGAATAAAAGATTGGCAAAAATAACAGACTCGTTGCACCACCCTCTTTGTGTTAATACAGACATATTGTCTGTTGTCATTTTGTCAAATATTATGTCAATATGACACAATTCATTCTTTGGCACACACTTTGCCTAATCAGTGAGCGTCGTCGATGTTAAAGCATCGATGAAGATAATTTGAGATAAAAAGAATAAAAACAGATAATTGGAGGTATTAATTATGTTACCAGTAATGTTTAAAAACAGTTGGTTTCCTACAGTGTTCGACGATTTTATGAACACAGATTTTATGCCTCGCGCCAATGCTACAGCGCCAGCAGTTAATGTGAGAGAGGATGAAAAAGCCTATACCATGGAAGTGGCTGCGCCAGGCATCAAAAAAGAGTTTTGCCGCATAGGCATCAACGAAGATGGCAATCTTAATGTTGCCATTGAGAATAAACTCGAGCACAAAGAGGAGGATAAGAAACACCACTACTTGCGCCGTGAATTCTCATATTCCAACTATGAACAAAGCTACTCTCTGCCTGAGGATGTCGACCGCGACAACATTTCGGCTAAAGTAGAAAATGGTATCTTGACTGTCGTTCTACCTCGAACCAAAAAGGAAGAAAAGAAACAGACACGCACCATTTCAATAGCATAAAAACTGTTAGAACACAATAACGAAACCAACGAACAGAGCTGCAACCATAAGGTTGTGGCTCTGTTTTGTTTTATAATTGAGAATGATAAATCATTATTGTAATACCAACTATCAATGATTATCGTTTAGCGCATCCGATTCCCAACGGGTGACATGATGAATTGGTATTTAATTGATAATCATGCGAATGTAGTAGAATTTTATTTACACATTTGTAGATTACCACTCACAAAAAAACAACAATTTAACGAGTTTCATAAATAGGAAGACGAAGCATTACTGATGCGAGAGACTTTCATTTTTTATCTTCATTGTTGCGTGTATTAATTCTGCAATAAGTTCAGAACTGCCTGATATTGGAAATATTATCTGCGCTTGGCGACCATTGTCCTTTGCAACAATTATATATGGGGTTGCCAATCTGTCGGCTTTCATATCAATACTATTACAACCAAAAATCTCTTCATCGGGCAAACCGTAAGTATCTTTTACGTTTTTGAAGCCTCGACGCGACACGTCGTTGGTTAAGCATATTGTGCGTACACCATCAAGGCTTCGGGTATGCATAATAGTGTTTACGTTATGCGTGGGGCAACATTCCTTGGGTATTCGGCAAATAACTATCACCGAGTCCTCACTGCCAAATAAATCTTCGAGCAACATCTCTTCTCTATGACTATTGCTTATACTCAACTTGGATAAATCGACATTGTTGGTCATCATGTTATAAAACATGTTTTGCTTTAGGGTATTAATGTCTCTTTGGTAGGTTTTGCACAATTGGCATTCCCCGTCTGTATGCTTCGCAGTAAAGTATAGATACAATGTTATTGCATTACAAATCAGCAAAATAACTATTATAGCACGACTTAGCTTTGTTTGTATCATCATTTTAGAAATCTTTTAGAGTGTAGAATACCAAATACGGATTATCCTCTACGTCCATTGCTTCGAGTTTTTGGCGGAATTCTTCGCTGACGAATTGATTGCTCTTTAGCCGATCTTTTGTATAATATTTAGGTTCTCCTACCGATACACATTGATTACGATACGTTGTTATAGGAGAATTTACAGATATTTCTGTTTCTACGTTGTAGGATTTGTCGCGCCCACCTATTGCGTGACCATTACGCTTATTTCGGTAATAAGTACAAGCATAGATTCCCAAGTCTAAGTTTATTATTTGATGATTGTTGGTTTCAAAATATTTACCGCTATATCTAAAGCCATCTTCTTCTATGGGCTTGGTATAATCTATTATGCCTCTATGCTTTGATTTGTGAGTAGAATAGTCGAGTGCATATTTTGCCGTAAGTTGATGATTACCATAGTAATATATTGTGTCACAATCGGGCAAACTTATATACATATTGTCACCGATGTGTCCATTATGCAAACTACTATTTCTATCAGATGGATGTGGACACATCAAGTGCTTCACGTTCAAATCTTTGTCGGTAACTATTACTGCATAGTTATCTTCAGCATCAAGTTCAGGATTTGGATGCCCGGGAATTTTGCCAAATAAGTATTCGTCGGCAGTTACAGAAATACGGTCGGCAGAAAAGCTGCTGGTTTTTGCGTCAATATAATTACCATCTGCATCGAAGATGTAGACCGATGGATTGCCATAAACCAACAATTGATTAGCATATTTATCAAATGCAAAGTCACTGATGTGAGGCACTTGCCCTGGTTCAGAACCTAATAGCATTCGCTTGATAAACTTGCCATTACGATCGAATATTATTAATCCCAAACCTTGATATAAATCACCAATATAAATTCTGTCATCTGTGACTTCGATACTTATGGGTGTATAGACCAAACTCTCGTCGGTCGTTTCGAGGAATACAATATTCTTTATCGAATCAATAACGTCGTGTTGAGAATATTCTGGTTGCTCAAAGTATTTATTTAGATCAACAATTTGAGTTTCAGACACTGACACAGGAAGGTGCTGCATTTTTTCATTGTGTGTGCAACTAACTAAAATGCACATCGACATAAAAAGAAGACTGATTTTCATTTTCATAGATTTTTATATAAAATTTCAAGCACGAAGATAATGAAAACCTATTTTTGTATTATAGAAACATCGCCATAAAAAACAACTACAAACAAAAAACTGCTCACAATTATTTCTCATTTTACTTAACTATTTGACAAACAATATAATAAAAATGAAAAACATCTTTCTGAACGAAAAAATAGTATTAGGTGTTATCATATTCAATGCATTAATAATCTTTATGCAAGAGTGTGGCATCGACTGCTTTGAACTCGATGTTACCGACATACTGTGTACCATCTTCTTCATTGTCGAAGTTGGAGTAAAAATGCATCATTATGGTTGGCGCAACTATTGGCACGAAGGCTGGAATGTTTTTGATTTCATAGTAATACTATTTTCGTTACCATCGCTATTCCCTATTTGGGACAGTCTTGATGTGATTCAATCGTTCAGAACATTACGCATTTTGAAATTTTTCCGCACATTTCGTTTCTTTCCCGATTTTAGCATCATAGCGCAACACTTTTGGGTAGCTATGAAAAAGACCTTTGGCATATTATGCTCATTGCTACTCATGATAATCATTATAGCACTTATTTGCACCAGCCTTTTCAAAAGCACCGTACCTCAATATTTTGGCACAATATGGGAATCGATATACACCATATTTCGCATGTGCACCATTGAGGGTTGGTATGAAATACCCGATGCTATAGCTTTAGCAACCGAACCAATGTGGGGTGCAGTGGCAAAAGTGGCATTCAGTATGTTATTGATATTTGGTGGCATAATTGGTATGTCGCTCATCAACTCAATATTTGTAGATGAAATGGTATCGGATAACAACGATGACGTAAAGCAACAACTTCGCAACCTAGAGAAGCAACTTGAAATGCTAAACGAAAAACTTAACGAGAAAAAGTAGCCACAAAAAAATAGAGATGTGCTATATGGCACGTCTCTATGCAACCTAACATATATATTTGTTGTGTGCGCTATTTTTGTGCGCAATCTACCATTAATTTACACCCTGTTGCTGCTACTACATCGTCAACTGAGGAGTATGGACTAACCTCTATCAGGTGCAATCCGTCGGCCTCTACCCTAATCACAGCTTTATCTGTTATAATCAAATCGACAACTCCCACAGCAGTAAGTGGCAATGTGCATTGTTGCAATATCTTAGGCGAACCATCTTTGGCACAATGCTCCATGGCTATTATCACCTTTTTAGCTCCCACTGTTAGGTCCATTGCACCACCCATACCAGGTACAAATTTACCAGGTATAAGATAGTTAGCAAGATTTCCTTTCTCGTCAACTTGCAATGCTCCAAGCACAGTTTTGTCGATGTGTCCACCTCTTATCATTGTGAATGACATTGTTGTATCAAAAAAGGCGCCACCACCAATCACCGTAGCAGCATTGCCACCAGCATCGGTTATGTGTGAATCGGTATCACCAAGCAGTTGCGAGCCACAACCCAATATTCCATTCTCGGCCTGAATGAATATATGAACGTCATTAGGTACGTAGCGCACAGCCTGCGTAGGTAGTCCTATTCCAAGGGTTATGACTTCACCGTCGGCAAACTCTTGTGCTACTCGACGTACTATGTATTCTCGTGCTTGTTCTTTGGTTGGAGTTATCATGCTTGTCTTCGTTTCACTATATAATCAACAAAAACCGAAGGTATAACCACTTCGTTAGGGTCCATATATCCATCTATAACCTCATCGGCCTCCACAATTACCACATCGGCTGCTGTGGCCATAACAACATTGGTGTTGCGTGTAGTACCCACAAACGACACGTTACCAGCTTTGTCAACACGCGAACCATATATGAGTGCCACATCGGCATGCAAAGGTTTTTCGAGAATAAAGTCTTTACCATCAATAGTTATAACCTGCTTTCCTTGAGCCACTTCAGTGCCCACACCTGTTGGTGTCAGCACGCCGCCCAAGCCAGCTCCTGCTGCTCTGATGCGCTCGCAAAGCGTTCCCTGAGGCACAAGTTCTACCTCTATCTCACCAGCCATCATCTGCCTACCCGTCTCTTTGTTGAGCCCGATGTGCGAAGCTATAACTTTACTCACTTTGTGAGCACTAACAAGCAATCCACGATCGGAGTCGGGATATGAAGTGTCGTTGCCAACCAATGTGAGATTATTTATGTCTGACTGAAGTACTTCATTGATTACATCAGTGGGCGAACCGCATTTCAAGAAACCGCCCACAAAAAGTGTCATCCCAGATTCTATTTTCGCACAGGCTTCGTTTGCGCTAATTAGCTTTTTAATCATTTGTACCCTTTTTATGCCCATCTGGCAAAAATTGCCGCAAATATAGCAAAAAGGGACATAAAAGCCTTAACAAGGGACGAATCAGGACAAAAATGGGGTAAAATTAGGCTTATTTCACTTTTTTGTAGAGAATATTACACAACCTCAAATGTGAGGTACAAAACAAAACATCGTCTATTTGTGATAAACAATTAGATAAATATATATTTTATTGATAATCAACACAATATAATATATACAATAATAAAGTATTAGTTTAAATAAAAAACTTTATATAGCTATATAACAGACTATTAATTATAATGTTTCAAGAAACATATATTTTAATCTTTTGTTGAATATATAATAACTATATCACCATACCATCTCTTCGCCAAAATCTATTTCAAGTTGTGTACCACGCATAGTACTTGGTTCGGTATGTGGATTCGAAACACTTAGACCGAGCAATCGGACAGGATTATTTTCTATATCTACACCGCTGAGCAACTGATTTGCTATTGGCACAATATCAGTAACCGTAAGCAATGGTCGTGTTGCCGTAAAACTGCGAGTATGTTGCGTAAAGTCGTGATGCTTAGCTTTCAGCGTAAGAGTTGTTCCTACGAAGTTAGCTCTATTTAGTCGTCGTTCCAATTCAATAGCTATCTGCACCAACTCGGTCTCTGCCTCTTGCTTTTGGGCTATATCATGCAAAAAAGTCTGCTCACATCCCACCGACTTCCGTTCGCGATAGGTTGTGACCTCACGAGTATCAATGCCACGGGCAAAACCATAGAATACAGCCCCCATTTTTCCAAAATGCATTGTCAGATACGGCAACGAGCATCGACGCAAGTCGGCACCACTAAAAATGCCCAAGTTGTGCATCAGCTCAGCAGTACGTGGTCCGACGCCCCATAACTTTTCTACTTGCAATTGTGCAATAAAATCAAGTGCTCGCAACGGATGAATAGTGGTTAGTCCGTTGGGCTTGCGCATATCAGATGCTATTTTAGCAAGCAATTTACAATACGACACGCCAGCCGAAGCCGTCAGATTGAGTCTGCTCTGTATCTTCTCTTTTATCTCTCGTGCAATATCGACTGCCAGTTCTATATTTGGTTTATTCTCCGTTACATCGAGAAAAGCCTCATCGAGCGATATGGGTTCAATAATGTCGGTATATTCATGAAATATCTGATGCATTTGTGCCGATACCTCTTTATATATAGAGTATCGACCCTCAACTACAATGAGTTGCGGACAAAGCCTCTTTGCCATAGCAACTGACATAGCCGAGTGTACTCCCCAGCGCCGAGCTTCGTAACTAGCAGTTGCCACCACACCACGCGGACCATCGTGCCCCACTGCAATAGGTTTCCCACGCAACACTGCATTATCGCGCTGCTCTACCGATGCAAAAAAGGCATCCATATCTATATGTATTATGCGCCGCTGAAGTGCCATAAGGCATATATCTCCCTTATTTATTATTTTTGAATGCAAGATAAAGAAAAAAGGTGTTGCCAGCATAAATACTGACAACACCTTTACTTTCATGTGAATCTCTTTTTAAGTAAACGATTCTCTGATACTATAATATTTAGGCTTTGTGACTGTTCTTGACACTACATTGTGATACGAAACACAATATTGCTTTGTTGCTTTTTCATTGTAATAAAGAAAATGAGGATAAAGTGCTCAATATGCGCCACATAATGAGTCGTTTTTTGACGTTCCGAACTTCTTAAAATACCATTAGAGGTCGCTATTTTAACATTTTTCACTTTACAAGCAGTATTTCAGCGAATGTGCAATCGGTTGCGCATATTGCATATAAATAAAAGCAATGAAAATATTGCAAATAATACTTAACGTGAAATACCCAAAATGGCACAAAAACACGCTAATATACCATATGTTGGGTATGTTTTGAGGGTGTTGTTTAACGTCTGTTGGCTGTTCTTACATCTTTTAACCGTAGAGCGTTCTATATTAACAAAATTGCACTAAAATACCCTCTATCTTTGCAATGTCGAAAGAAAGAAACAACCTTCGACACGAAACTACTTACTATTTTTAATTAATAACACAAAAAAACGAGAAATTATGAAATTGATTAATTCACTTAAGACTGTAGCTGCCGTAGCAGCATTGTTCACTGCAGTAGTAGCTAACGCTGAACCAGAAGCAAAAGCAAAGGTTTTCGTTAACTCTTATATGAAGCCTAACTACGCCGTTGTTTCGGTTGTTCCACAGAGTGGCGATGCTATCACTAAGATGGAAGTAACTGACGAAACTGGCAACATAGTATATGTAACCAAGCGCATTGCAAACGTTAAGTCGGCACAGTACCTTCTCGACATTGCAAAACTTAGCGACGGTGTATACAACGTAAACTTCACTTTCAGCGATATGAGCGAAGTTTCGAAAATCTTCGTAGTTGAAAGCAACACAGTTGTAAAATAACAACTACGATAGCTAAAGTAAATATAGCAAAAGACTTTTTTCATAGACAACGATAGATTGATTGATTCGAGAAATCCGGCTGCAGCGATTGCATGCCGGAATTTTTTTGCATATCACCTTCTCCATTAATCTGAAAATACCTATTCCCTTACTATTTTTTCTCGCAACAGCAATCCATTTCTTATGGTAAAATATATGGCGTATTTTGTCATATAAGAGCATCGATACAATTATCTCCATTATAAAAACAGAACAATAAAAATAAAGTCTCAAAATAACCCAAAACCATATCAAAGAATAGCACAGCAAAAAAACAACATAGAATAGACATAATATTTGTACTCATAGCAACTATGAGTAGTGTATAAGAAACATGTTAAAGCAAAATTAAAATACCAGTTAATTGCAAACATTCAAACTCTCTTCATACACACAAAAAAAACGGCAGCCACAGAAAAATTGTGACTACCGCCCATCAAAACAAGTATGAATCTATCAAACTATTTTACACTGAATGCTATTGGTGTGCCCGACTGGCTGTCGCCTGCTACCCAAAGGTCGAAATCGCCAGGTTCCACTACATATTGCATGTCGTAGTTCCAGAAAGCAAGGTCGCTTATAGGCAACTCAAATACCACGTCTTTGGTTTCGCCAGGCTTAAGCGTTACACGTCCAAATCGTTTGAGCTCTTTTACTGGTCGGGTTACCGAACCAACTTTGTCGCGTACATAGAGCTGTGCTACTTCTGTGCCCTCAACTGAACCAGTGTTCTTGAGCTTGAACGACACTTTGAGTGTTTCGCTTGTTGTCAAGCTATTCGACGAGAGTGTTATGTCTGAATACTCAAATGTGGTGTACGAAAGTCCGTAGCCAAATGGGAATAGAGGTTCCCAACCAGCATCTAAGTAATATGAACGACAACCAAGCGATGTTTGTCCGGCTTCAGGCGGAATGTTGTCTATCATTATCTCATTACCTTCAACAGGTCGACCAGTATTGTTATGCGAATAATAGATAGGAATTTGACCTACATATTTAGGGAATGTCATTGGCAATTTGCCCGATGGCACTGCATTGCCCCACAACAAATCGGCAATAGCTGGACCACCCATAGTGCCCGGATGGAAGTTGAACAACACAGCGGCCGACTCGGCTACCTCGTTGCCAATGGTAAGTGGACGACCAGAGATGACAACCATAACCACAGGTTTACCCGTTTTGGCAAGTTCGGCAATAAGGTCGCTTTGTGCTCCTTGCAATCCGATGTTGGCCAAGCAGTGTGCTTCGCCCGACAAAATAGACTCTTCGCCTACAAATGCCAATACAACATCGGCTTTGCGTGCTGCGTTTACAGCTTTTGCTATGCCTGCTTTGTTGTTGTCGCGGCTAAAGGTTAATCCTGGTTCGTATACAATATTCACTTTGTTACCAACAAGTTCTTTGATGGCAGCAAGTGGCGTAACAGTGTGATCTTTTTCACCATCGAAAACCCACGTGCCCAATTGATCGTGCTTAGCATCGGCCATTGGACCAACAATAGCTACCGACTTAACTTTATCGCTCAGCGGCAAAACGCCATTGTTCTTGAGCAATATGGCAGCTTCGGTTGCAGCTTTCTTTGCCTCCAATAAGTGATTAGCGGCATAGAGTTCTTTGTCTGCACGAGCCTCGTCGGTATAAGGATTGTCGAACAAGCCCAAACGGAATTTTACACGCAAAATGTTGCGCACAGCATTGTCGATGTCGTTCATGCTAACATCGCCGCGCTTGATGGCTTCGGGCAATTGCTTTACAAATGTGTAGCTCACCATCTCCATGTCGACACCCGCATTCACCGATTTTACAGCAGCCTCGTAGCTATCGGCACAGAAACCATGATTTATCATTTCGCTCGCCGAAGCCCAGTCGGTAACAACAAAGCCGTCGAACTTCCATTCGTTACGCAATACATCTTTCAGTATGAACTTATTAGCCGTCGATGGTACGCCATCGTTATCGTTGAACGAAGTCATGAAAGTGGCAGCACCAGCGTCGCTCGATGCTTTGAACGATGGTAAATAGATGTTGCGCAACTGGCGTTCGGTGATGTATGTCG
The DNA here is from genome assembly GCA_045118595.1 of Bacteroidales bacterium. GTDB lineage: Bacteria > Bacteroidota > Bacteroidia > Bacteroidales > Marinilabiliaceae > W3P20-009. Next base: position 82,185 of record JBGUYH010000044.1, read on the forward strand.
AGTTGTAATCGCGACCACCTTCAGCAGCACCGTAACCAACAAAGTGCTTAGCACATGCAGCCATTGCAGTAGGGTCCGACAAGTCGTCGGTCTGATAACCTTTGACCGTAGCCGCGCCCATAACAGATGCCAAGTATGGATCTTCGCCATAGCCCTCAGCAAGTCGTCCCCAACGAGGGTCGCGAGCTATGTCGACCATAGGCGAAAATGTCCAACGAATACCTGTTGATGTGGCTTCAACTGCTGCTACACGTGCACCATTATAAACCACTGATGTGTCGAATGTTGCAGCCTGACCAATAGGTAAAGGGAAAATGGTTTTGAAGCCGTGGATAACATCGCGCGACATAAGTATAGGTATACCAAGTCGTGACTCTTCTACAGCTATTTTTTGTAAAGCATTGACACGCTTTGCATCGGTTTCGTTCAAGATAGAACCAACTTCACCCTTAGCAATAAGATCGTGCATCTCATCAATATTGCCCGATGATGAAATCTGATTCATCTGACCTATTTTCTCTTCAAGTGTCATTTTGCTTAACAACGACTCTATGCGTGATTCTATTTCAGCATCGCGACCGTTAGCCTGTTGCGCTTGATGCGTACACGACACGAGAGCCATAAAGCCGCATAGAGCCATTGACATCTTTGCCAAATTTCTCATATTATTCTTATTACATTTTTAGTTATTCTCTTTCAATCTCATAGATGAGATATAATCATCTTGAGCCTTACAGTTTCCAAACTTGATGTTATCGGTAAATTGCATCAAAAGTTGTTTTGCCTTATCTTGATTAGGACGTGCTTTGCGCCATTCATTGTAACTATTTCTTGAAGCCTCGGCAAACTTCACTATCACCGAATCCCACTCCGCTGGGCGTTCTATGCCCAACATGCATGAACTATCTATTTTCTTGTAAGGCCAAAAGGTGTAACCAATGTTGTTTTGCTTCATCACCTCTACAAATTGAGCTTGCCACTCATTGGTGTTATGACCTATTTCGCCCATATACATAGGCAGGTTCGTCTTGTCGCGAAAACCGATATACTCTTTTATAGCTTCGGCTGTCGCTTCGCCACCATACCTATGACATGTATACATTATGTTATTATCGAACTTCCAATCGTCGAACATGAAGAAGAACGAGTTCCAATTAGCTCCACCAAGCAGTATGACGTGGTTCGGGTCAACCTCGCGTATGGTAGCTACCGCCTTTTTGTATAATGGCTGAAGCAGCGTATAGAGCGTATCTTTATTGTCGAAGTAAGGGGCAATAGGCTCATTCATAAGTTCGTAGCCGAGAATTGTCGTTTCGTTTTTATAATGCGAAGCTATTTGTTTCCAAATGTCGCAAAAAAGTTGTTGCGATTCAAGGCTTTCAAATAACCATGGGTAGCCATAACTATCGTCGATATTGTCGCCAGTTTGCCCGCCCGGACAGTCGTGCATATCGAGGATGAGATATAGCCCAAATTCTTTACACCATTTCACTACCTGGTCGATGCGACGGAATCCGTCTTGATTGTTGTGCAAGCCCATATACTCTTCATCGGTGAAGAGCTTATAGTGGAATGGCAAGCGAATGGTGTTGGCACCTTGCTGACTGATGAACTCTATGTCGGCGCGAGTGATATAGTTATCTTTGAACTTGCTCCAAAATTCGGCAGTGGCGTTAGGTCCAACAAGTTGTTTTAGCATAAGGTCGATCATCCACGGTGAGTTGGTTTTTGAGAAACCAAACATATAGCCTTCGGGGTTGAGCCAATTGCCGAGATTGGTGCCTTGTATGTATAGTTTTGTTCCATCGGGCTTAATGAGGTTAGGCCCATCAACTCGCACAAAATCGGTTGATTTGGGTGAAGATGGCTCACATACGCAAGCAACCATCAATGCCATTGTAGCTATATACGTACTTATTTTCCTAATCATCATTGTCGTTGTCTATAGTTTATTCAGATTACTTCTTTTGGAAAACACGAACGTAGTCTACTTGCATAGTGAGTGGCAACGCATTGGTGTCAACACCTTGAGCACCTCCCCAACTGCCACCCCATGCGAGGTTGAGAATAACGTAAAAAGGTTTGTCATATGGATAGTTTGTAACTGTTCCATCACTATCATACGATAGCTGTATTTTACCATCGACATATGTGGTTATTCCTTGTTTTGTCCATTCAATAGCATAAATGTGAAAATCATCTTCGGCACCTTCACAATACATTTCATGAGTTACCTGAGTGTTATTCGTATGTACATGTCCTTCGGCATGAAGACTTGATGATACATAATTTGGATTATAACCAACTTCTTCCATGATGTCGATTTCTCCGCATTTTGGCCAGCCTTCGTTAGTCCAATCAACATTGACTGGCATCATCCAAAATGCAGGCCATGTACCTTTGCCTTTGGGCAGTTTTATCTTAGCTTCTATATAGCCATATTGCCAACCTGTACTAACATTAGCATAAACACGACCAGAATATACCTTCAGTACTCCGTTATCATCCTCTTCTTGGAAACAATTAATACGCAATGTACCATCTTTTACTTCAGTAACACGCTTACCACTTGGCGATTTGGTGTTTACATAATTCTGAAGCTCATTATTAACCCAACCTGATTTTTGCACTTCATGAGTCCAATGGTTGCCATCGAGGTCTTTCGACTGTTGATCAAATTCGTCGTTCCATACAAGTTCGTAGCCACTGATAGGGCAAACAATAGCATTGGGGTCGGGCACTCCATCGCCACCCTCTTGCTTGATGATAAGTGTGGCACGAGCAGCTCCGCATTTAAATATTACATTGCCTTCGCGTGCATCGTATTCATCACTTTTTTGCACCGATACTTCAATTGTAGTTGTATTATCAACTGAACTATTGGGTGTTACTGTTATCCAACTATCGCTCACAATCGTTCCCCACTCTTGCGATGCTGTAACCGTCAGACTCTGTTCACCAGCGTTGCCATCAAAACTAAGTTCTGATACATTAAGCGATATAGAAGCCTCTGGTTGCACATTGTTGTCAGTTTCATCACCACCACAAGCGTAGATTCCAAACGCTAGGGATAGCATTGTCGCGATTATACACATTTTCTTGTTCATTCTATTATTGTTTATATTACATAAGATTAGATTGCTCAAGCAGTTGCGATGAGCAACCTAATCTATTTGTTTATATAAATTTTATTCTGCCTCTTCGAATATTATATCCGAAATTTTCACATTCGTTCCAGCAGGTGCTCCACCAAAATCGAAAACAAGAGTAAGTGCACTCGCATCAGCATTAGGCAATGTAACACCTAAAACTTTGTACTTGTATGCTTTCCCTGCTTTTATGTCATGACGATCAGCAAAGAAGTAATTGTTATCAGCATCACCTCCACCTGTTTGGGTGAATTTGATAGTTGCTTTAGCTATATCGTCATTAGCTTCAAGGATAAGAGCAAAGTTGTATTTCTTCGATGTTGATGCACTAAGTGTGGTGCTTATCTTTAACTGACCTTGCCACTGGTCACCACCAATGCCTTCAGGTATGGTCAATTCGTATGCGTTGTCGGTATGAGTTATTGTTGGCTGATTGGCAAGTTCTTCCCAACTTCCATTAGCAAACCATGTGGTTATTTCAACCAATGCTGATTCATCATCAACGCTCTTCCATAAGTTATTAGGATCAGTGTACGATAATAAGACAGTTTCTTCAAAATATATATTGCTTATTTTGACATGTGCTCCAGCAGGTGCTCCACCAAAGTCAAATACAAGAGTCATCTCTTCTGCATCTCCGTTTGGCAAAACAACATCTTCGGCTTTATAAACAAATTGCTTACCTGCTTTTATGTCATGGCGATCAGCAAAGAAGTAGTTATTATCTGCATCACCTCCACCTGCTTGGGTAAACTTGATAGTTGCTTTAGCTATGTCATCATCGGCATCAATAGTAAGATAGAAGTTATATGCTTTTGCCACTGATGCACTAAGCTTAGTAGCTATCTTCAATTGTCCTTGCCACTGATCGCTACCAATACCTTCTGGAACATCAAACTCATAAGTGTTGGTAGCATTGTCGTGAGTTATTGTTGGCTGATTGGCAAGTTCTTCCCAACTTCCATTAGCAAACCATGTGGTTATTTCAACTAACGAAGTACCGTTGTCAACACTCTTCCATAAGTTGCTGTCGCTATTATAATCCCAATCCATTACATCCTCGTTAGCGTTTTCTTCATTCTCTTCAATCTCTTTGCATGTGAATACGAAACGCCATGATATGCTACCATTGTCGCAAACAAGTATTAAAGTAGTACTTGAAATACTTTCTATACGATAAAGTGGATCAGCGTATGTTTCATCATTTGGTATGTATGGGAATAATGTCTTAGCTGGCAAATGTATAAAGAGCGCACTCTCATCGTTGAATGTACCTGTTTCGATGGTAAATGTGGTAGTTTGCTTCTCAACAGTTGCCATATAGTCATTCCCATCGTTGGTGTTCGAATCTGCAAACACGTCTTTACAACCAGTGTTAATGTATACCGTACCACCTTCACCAGGCTCATAAGTATATGAGCCACCAGTAACAGGGTCAGAATCGGTGTGCGAGAATTTTATAACATCATCGTATACTCCCCAATCGGCTTTGTCATTAGGTTGTGCCGACCACCAGTTAGATCCATCGGTACCTGACTCACCGCAACCCAAGTGACCAACTATTGAATAATTTATTTTCCAATCTTTATCACACAACTTGTTGAAGAGTGATGTGTAATCGACCTTAGTCTGCTTAAATGTGAATTCAGATTTAACAGAAGCCACCGAAATACCATTGCGATTGCCAATATAGAGTTCGAGGGTATGATTACCTGCTTCGAGTGTAGAATAAGTAGCTTTGGCAAGGTTTGAATAGAATTTACCATCGAGATACCAAATAGGATATTGTCCTGCTATCTCTTGTGTAGAGAAAATGGCTGTATTAATGCTAGGATCATCTTCTTGCACATCTATACTGATGGTATTAGCCGATGTAGTAGGCTGAGCATTAGGATTAGCTCCTTCAAACTCTTCAGGCGAACATGATACCATGCAGCCTAATAGCAAAGCTCCTAATGAATATTTTAATATCTTTTTCATATTCAATGTCTTTAATCTGGTTACTAATAGTTATTCTGCACCAATGTTGGGTCAGCGTCAAGTTCACTTTGTGCAAGTGGAATGTGCTTTTTGTTTATTGTCCAGCTATTTGTACGATAACCATATTTATCAGGTACAAGAACTGTTGATGCGAAACCAGTGCGGACAAGATCGAAATAACGCTTTCCTTCGCCACAAAATTCAAGATGACGTTCGTTGAGTATGTTTTCAATATTGCACTCTGTATATTCTCCCAATCCGGCACGTGTGCGTACTTGATTTAGATAATTAAGAGCTGTAGCCTGACTACCTCCTGTGTTGATAAGTAATTCGGCTGCGTTGAGCAATGTTTCTGCGTAGCGATAGATGCGCTTATTGTTGTTGTAATTAAGGTTTTTAGATGTCGGACAATCTTGGTTGTTGGCCGAGAATGGACGATATTTAGCAAGCCACAAATGTGTGTCTTGATAACGATCTTTATAACTTACATCACGCACATCCCAAACAGTAGCATCGCGACGCACATCGCCATCTTCATACATTTCATATGTCTCGAGACGGACAGGAAGGAAGCCCCAACCGTCTTCACCAGCGTTCCAACCATCGCCACCTGGCCAATTATTGGGTGATATGAGTGTTGGTAATACAGAACCACCTGCATACATTGCAGTACCCCAATCGCGTTGTGCTTGGTCGTCGTTGTAATTTATCTCAAATATACTTTCAGAACACCATTCACCACTCTCTTCCCATATATTTTTAAAATTAGGATTGAGTGCATATTCGCCCGAAGATATTATTTCTTGCATATAGGCAAGCGCTTGAGCATAACGTGAATTGTCGTTCTGATACATTACCATTTCGGCATAGAGCATATAAGCAAATGCTTTTGATACTCTTCCGGCATTAGAGTTATCCCAACGCATAGGTAATATGTCAGATTCGATGATACTCTCTAACTCGGGAAGTAATTTGCTATATATCTCATCAGCTGAGAGTTGTGGTGCTGTATACGAACCCGATAGATTTTCAAGATAGAATGGTACACTGCCATAATAATGCCACAAAATATTGTAGTAGTAGACGCGAAGCAAGCGAGCTTCTGTAGTATAAAGGTTTCTAGCCTCTTCAGTACCACCACCCCATGAACAATATGTAAGCACATCGTTACAACGTTTAATGCCACTATAGAAATCGCCCCAAAGTGTAGAGAGTGTGTTATTACCGTCACCTTCAAAATTGAAAAGTTTATGCCAATGCTGGTTATCGGTAATAGAACCACCACCTACCCAGAAATCGTCGCCCAAAATTTCAGCATCTACAGTCAAATCGTTGTAAGCTGTGCCATCCCAATCGGGCCAATGAAGCGGTGAGTACGCCGATACAAGCGATTCGAATAGTGTTTCGTCATTAGTATAGTATTCTTCAAGTGGCTCACCATCAGGCTTAGTCACTTCCAAAAAGTCATCGTTGCAGGCTACGGTAAGAAGTGATGCCGCAACAGAACCTGCCATTAATATATATTTGTTCATATTGAAATGCATTTATAATGGTTTAACATCAAAATGTTACGTTACAGCCAACTGTAAATGTACGAGCTTGTGGATATACACCATAGTCTACACCCAAACTGTTAACACTTGAACCGATTTCTGGGTCGAAGCCCCAATATTTTGTCCAAGTGAACATATTCTCTGCCATAGCATAAACACGGAAACGGTTGATGCGAACACGTTGTGTAAGTTCACGTGGCAATGTGTAGCCAAGTGTTATGTTCTTAACTCGACAATATGAACCATCTTGTACATATAGGTCGCTGCAAACCCAGTTTTTGCTATCGCCAAGTGCTATACGAGGTACGCGATTAGATGTGCCTTCGCCAGTCCAACGATTAAGCATCCATGTAGGATAGTTACCTGAAGCAATATCTTGACGATATGTAGCATCGAATACATCAACACCTGTTACACCTTGCATGAATACAGAGAAGTCAAGTCCTTTCCACTCTACATTTAGGTTAAGACCAAATGTCCAATCAGGATTAGCGTTACCAATGTTTGTGCGGTCGTCAGATGTTATAGTTCCATCGCCATTAACATCTACAAAACGAAGATCGCCAGGTTGCGCATTAGGCATTATCAGACTACCATCTTTGTTTGTGTAGGCATCAACTTCAGCCATGTTTTGGAACACACCATTAGTCTTATAACCATAGAAGAATGGGAATGGTTCGCCATTTTGAGCACGAGTACCACCATCAGAGAATTGATTGATACCAAAATCGAGTATTCCCGTTTCGTTACCAAGATTTTTGATTTCGTTCTTGAGATAAGCTGCAGTACCACTAACAGCAAAGTTTACGTCAGATACATTAAACTTATAGCTCAATTCAAATTCCCAACCAGAGTTTTTCATATCACCAATGTTGTATAATGGTTTTGCTTCACCTACATAGCTTGGTATAGGCTTTTCTATTATCATTCCATTGGTTTTTTTGATATAATAATCTGTTGTCAATGTCAGAGCACCATCAAGGAAGCCAAAGTCTAAAGCTATGTCGGTTTGTTCTACCTCTTCCCACTTCAAATCTTGGTTAGGCAATTTGGTTGTCTTCGAACCATCTGTCATAGTGTTTGATACACCAAAATAATAGTTACTTGTACCTCCCGATGTTGTAAGTGTGGTATACGAGAAGTCACCAATGTTGTCGTTACCATTCTTACCCCAGCTAGCACGGAACTTAAGATTTGATAACCACGAACGTGTTACATCCATAAATGATTCGTTAATGATATTCCATCCTATAGAACCTGATGGGAATACACCATATTTATTGTTTGAACCAAAGCGGCTCGAACCATCGCGACGCACAGTGGCTTGCAACATATATCGCTCAGCAAAGTTGTAGCTCAATCGGGCAAATAACGATGACATGCGGTGCTCACTATATGGTCCGCCCCATACGCCTACATTACTTGTTACACCTGTTATTTTACCATCTTCGTCTGTTGTAGTAGTTAGATCACCACCTGAGGTATAGTTAATTGAAGGTTTGTTCACATTGATAAGGTTACGATGCGAACCACCAAGTTCATTGCCCTTTTCTTTTAATGCCGACTGACCAAGCACTACGTTTATGGTATGATCACCAAATACTTTATCGTAAGTTATGGTGTTTTCAATCTGCCAATTTGTTTTATTTCCTTTATAAGAAGTAGCACTTGTATGATCCGCATTATTGTTGCCAGATAAATAATACTTCTGCAATACTGCAGCATCATAACCCCAGAACGATTGTTCAGCATTCCATGTAAAATGGAACTTCAATTCATCCCAAATCTGCAAATCAATAGCAAATTTTGGTGTAAACTTTTGTGACCAATTCTTTGTTGGATTTCCTTGCATCATTGCAATAGGATTGTTTTGCTCATTATACGAACCAAGGAAACCTGGAATAGTATATGGATCACCGTTTTCGTCGTAATACAAATCATACTTACTATACTGCTCAATCATCTTTTGAGCAATATCGCCATGAAGTGTTACTGGTAAAGTAGGAGCTAAATAGAGTGCCGAACCAAGTGGCGAGCCCCATGTAGAGTTAGTATCAATACCTGTGTTGTGCACTCGCATGTATGAAATGTTGGCACCCAAATCTAACTTGTTCAAGAAATTACGTTCAGCACTATCGTCGATGATGTTGAACTGATTATTTGAACGTATTGTCAAACGATCATAGTTAGAATGACCAAAATTACCACCAACAATACCTTCTTGATTTATATAACCCAATGAAAGGTAATAATTAACCTTATCGTTTGCACCACTTACCGATAAATCGTGTTGCGTAATTGGTGCATTGTCATTGAAGAGAAGTTTTTGCCAATCGGTACCAAAACCTTCTATTTTGTCACCATTGTCATCAACTAAATTATACGGATCATCATATAGTGGCTCTTGTCCACCATTCACATATTTCTCGTTCTGCAAAAGAGCATAATCAGTAGCTCCAGTAACATCGCGATGACGCCATGCGCTTTGCCAACCTGTTGAGAAATTATAATTGATATTTGACTTACCCTTTTTACCTTTTTTTGTTGTAACCAAGATAACACCATTGGCAGCACGAGCACCATAGATAGCACCAGAAGCTGCATCTTTGAGCACCTCCATGCTTTCAATATCGTTAGGGTTAACTGCCTCCATACCATCTTGATCTGTTGGCATACCATCAATGATGTAAAGTGGTTCAGAATTATTAATTGTACCTATACCACGTATACGTATCATTGACTTTGAACCTGGTTGTCCTGACGCTGATGTAACGTTTACACCTGCGGCCATACCTTTAAGAGCATCTTCTGCACGTAAACGCGTTTTACCTTCCAAATCTTCTGCTGTTACCTTGCTTATTGCTGCTGTTACTACGCTCTTCTTTTGTACACCATAGCCAATAACCACAAGGTCTTCAAGCATTGCTGTCTCTTCTTCAAGAACAACATTGATTGTTGTTTGTCCACCCACAAGTACCTCTTGTGTCGCAAAGCCAATGAACGAATAAACCAACGTACCATCTTGTGGTACACTGATTTTGTATTCACCATCTATGCCAGTGACTGTACCAGTTGACGTTCCTTTTACCATGACAGCCACACCTGGTAACGGCTGACCATCAGTTGAGCTCGTCACAACACCGCTAACACTCTGCGCAACTACAGATAGCGATGCAAAGATGAGCATCATTAGCATTAAACTTTTTTTCATAATAAAGTTCGTGTTACTGAATAAAATAAATTGAATGATTTAAGGCTTCCATTTTCTGAAATCCAATGCCACAAATGTATTCTCAGATATTGCTAAATGCAAAAAATAGTTAATTCAAAACTACGTCAATACACTTTTTTTAATACGCCAATAATACGTCAATATTTTATATCTATCTGATTATCAATCATATCTATATATATTTTTTAAACAAAAAAAAACAATATTATTGACTATCTTTGTTACTCATAATAAAATAACAATGAAAAAAATTTTCAAAATACTTTTGCGCTCGTTACCTGCACTCCTTATTTTTTGTTGTAACTGGTATTTATCATCACAAGAACACGTTGAACAAATGCCCAATTTTTGGAACGCCGACAAACTTGTTCACTGCATCTGTTTTGGTGCATTAACTTTTTGGGCCGCCTTTGGTATAGATAATAAAACTATCAAACACACATGGCTTATTTTGCTGCCAATAATAATTGTTTCGCTATATGGTGTTATAGATGAAATACACCAAAGTTTTACACCTGGACGCGATAGTTCTGTTGCCGATTGGATAGTCGATACAATTGGAGCTATATTAGGAAGTGCTATTTACTTCTACTTACGCATGTGGTGGATAAAAAGAAAATAGATGATACAATAAAACCCAAAATGAGTCAATGCTTTACATCAACTCATTTTGGGTAACAATACCAGAAAATAATTTTATTATCTAATAAAATTCATTGGTTGCCAATCTTCACATTCTGGATATTGTGGAACGCCATTGGCATGTATTTTCTTGAGTAAAAACGACATATTATTAGCCATTGTACGCATAGTTTGCAACCCCTCAGCATCAAGCGCTGCTTGTCCCTCTTCTCTGCCATAAACAATATTCCAATATTGTGAACTTACTACAGGCATATTCATCATCAAAAATGGCATATTAAGCGTCTGAAAAGCAGCTGTTGCACCACCTCTGCGACATACACAAACAGCTGCTGCAAGCTTATTTTGAGCAATGGCACCTGCTGAATAAAACATTCGCTGAATAAGTGAAAGCACACTACCATTTGGCTGACCATAATAAACTGGCGAACCAACAATAAGAGCATCGGCTGTAGCAAGCTTCTCTATTACCCTATTGCACACGTCATCATCGAAAATGCATCGACCCAACTTTTTAGATTTACATTGTCCACAAGCTATACAACCACGTACAGGCTTTGTGCCTATCTGTACTATTTCTGCCTCAATATCATTTTTCTCTAACGTTCGTGCTGCTTCGCTAAGAGCTATAAATGTATTACCATTAGCTCGTGCACTACCATTTATTAGTATAACTTTCATATTAATCTTTTTCTTTAAATAAGTTTCTATTTATATCTGTATTATAAATTATTAACTATAAAATATATAATGCTAATTAAATATCTAAAACACTCTTTTTATAATCGGCTACAACTATTCCTATCAATATAAAAATTGTTGCTATAATTGTAATTAAAGTTACTTCTGCATCCATAAAAAATGCCGATACAAGAAGTGAAACAATTGGCAATAAATACAAAAAATTATTCGTTACCACTATACCTATTCTATTTATAGAAACATTCCACAACCACAAACATAGAGCCGATGCCACAATACCTAAATAGAGTATTGAAAGCCACACATCTGATGAAGATGCAAGTGCATATATTTCTTGCTTATCGAACATAAAAATAGTAATTGGTAATATAGTAACAAGCGAATAAAATAACATACGACGCTCAACCACAGTTTCTGGAATATTCTTCTCCACCCTACTTAAAACAACTGTATAAACAGCCCAAAGTAAAGAACTCAATATGGCTAAAAAATCACCAAGTGGAAATATTTCTAACTCAAAATTACCATTAGTAACCAATATAAAAACGCCAATAAAAGCCAAAAACGAACCTAAAAGAAATGTAATTGTTGGTTTTTCCCGTTTCAAAAATAAATCTATTCCTGTTGATATTATGGGAACAGTTGCACTTATCAGCCCAACATTTACAGCCATTGTTCGTTGCAGTGCCATATATTCAACTAAAAAATAGATTGAACCACCACATATTCCAACTAAAAATAGCTTTAATTCTGTTACACTCCATTCAAAATATAATAATCTGTCGGTATTTATAAAACACAATACCACATAAGCCAACACAAATCTGATAGTCATAAGCATAATAGGCGACACTCCAGCATCTAAAATATGTTTAGATGCAACAAAAGTAGATCCCCACACAAAAGATGTAATCAGAGCTGGGATATAATTAAAAAAATTACTCTTCATAAGAGCATAAACTTATATTTTAATCACATAATAGATATTTTACATTCATTTATGTAATTTATAAACCTGTTTTTAGTTTCAATATTAAATATATAGATATGTTTCACATGAAACATTACATATCTTCATTATGAAAATATTTATACACAATATTACCTTTACTCTTACCTAATAAAGATACTAAATCTTCTTTATTTGCAGAACTAATATTAACCACACTCTTAAATGTTTTTAAAAGCATCTCTTTTGACTTTGGACCTATACCAGAAATATTATCCATCTCTGATGCAATCATAGACTTACTTCTCTTTTCACAATGAAATGATATTGCATAACGGTGCACTTCATCTTGAATACGAGTAAAAAATCTGAATATTTGATCATTTTTACTTAATCCTACCACCTTAGGAGGAAAACCTATAAGTAATTCTTTTGTTCTATGCTTATTATCTTTCACAAGACCAAGAATAGATATATGCAAACCTAAAGCACCTTCAGTAGCCTGTCTAATTACTTCCATCTGCCCCACACCACCATCAGCAATTATTAAATCAGGCATTTCTGCTTTTTCTTCCTTCAATCTTGAATAGCGGCGATAAACAACCTCATACATCGAAGCATAATCATCAGGTCCCTCAACTGTTTTTATATTAAACTTTCGATAATCAGATTTTGAAGGCTTTCCATTTTTAAACACTACACATCCTGCAACAGCATTAGTTCCTTGAATATTTGAATTATCAAAACACTCTATATAACGTGGCAATTTATCTAAATTCAAACACTCTTTAATTACAGCCAATAATCTATCTTCTCTACTCTCATTATTTTTAATACTATTCTGTTTAATTTTTTCAAGCTTATACATCATAGCATTTTTCTTCGACAAATCGAGCAAACTCTTTTTATCACCAGATTGTGGTATAATAAAACGTATATTTTCAAAATCTACATCAGGTTTAAATGGTACAATTATTTCTTTTGATAACACACCCATTCTCTCTTTCACTTCTTCTATAGCATACGATAATATTTCAAATTTATCACCGCCAAGTTTATTTTGATATTCCATCGTAAAAGAGTTTACAACAGAACCATTAAGAACTCGAATAAAATTTACAAAATATGTTTTATCAACATTCTCCTCTTCTGTATTTTCAATAATATAAAATACATCAACATTTAACAACGAATTAACAGAAACTACCGATTTAGCTTGATATTCTGATAATAATTCTATTTTTCGCTTTAATTCCTGTGCTCTCTCAAATTCTAAATTTTCAGCACACTCCATCATTTGTTGTTTATATGCCGATACAACTATCGATGTATTACCACGTAATATATTTCTAATATCAGAAATATATTTCATATAATCGTCAGATAATATTAAACCTTCACAAGGTCCTGAACAATTTTTTATATGATATTTCAAACAAACTTTATACTTCCCTTGTTTTATTTTTTCATCAGATAAGTCGTAATTACAACTTCTTATAGGATAAAGTTTCTTCAGCATATCAGTAATAAATCTAAGCTGAATTATAGAGGAATAAGGACCATAATAAATACTACCATCCTTTATTACATTTCTTGTCATAAATACACGTGGAAAAGGTTCTTGTTTTACAACAATCCACGGATAAGATTTTCCATCTTTAAGCAGTATATTATAGTGTGGTTGATATTTTTTTATAAGATTATTTTCAAGAAAAAAAGCATCACTTTCTGTATCAACTACAATATGTTTTATATTAAAAATTTTACTTACAAGTATTTTTGTTTTTAGATTATGCTTCTTATTAAGAAAATAAGAAGAAACTCTTCTTTTTAAATTTTTTGCCTTCCCTATATATATAATCTTATCATTTTTATCAAAATATTGATATACACCTGGTGTTTCTGGTAAAACTTCAATAAGTGAATGAAGGTATTTTAATCGTTCATTATTTTCCATACTTCCATAAGTGTAACCGTTCCACGTGGAACATCAATGTCCTAATAATACCAAAAGTATTGAAATATCAGCCGGAGAAACACCAGAAATACGACGAGCTTGATTAATATTTTCTGGATCTATCTTTATTAGTTTTTCGCGCGCTTCAAAACTTAATGCCGATATTTTACTATAGTCTATTTTTCCTCTCAAATTTATATATTCGAGTCTGTTAAGCTTTTCTACAGCCTGCTTTTCACGCTCTATATAACCAGAATATTTAATATCTATCTCAACAGAGTCTAATACTTCTCTGCGTAACGATTCTGGTATTTTGTCTGCAATTTTTTTAAAATCACCATACTCATTAACTAAATCATAAATTGTTATCTGAGGACGAGAGAGTAATTGATTGAGGCGTACAGAAAATTGAAGCTTATCAGTGCCTTTACTCTCCAAAAATGCAGCTGACTGTTCTGGTGTAGCTTTTTTCTTTGCTAAATATGTGTGTACAATATCTTTATGCTTCAACTTATCTTGAAAATGATTATATCTATCATCACTAACTAATCTTATAGATCGACCTATTGGAGTTAGACGCTCATCGGCATTATCTTGACGTAGTAGTATACGAAATTCAGCACGCGATGTAAACATTCTATATGGTTCATCAACACCTTTAGTTATTAAGTCATCTATTAGAACACCTATATATGCTTCATCTCTGCGCAATATAAATGGATCTTGATTGAGTGCTCTTTTAGCAGCATTGATACCAGCCATTAATCCTTGCCCTGCTGCCTCTTCATAACCTGTTGTTCCATTAACTTGTCCGGCAAAATACAAATTTCTTACAACTTTCGATTCTAATGTGCGTTCGAGCTGAGTAGGATCAAAATAGTCATATTCAATAGCATAACCTGGACGATATATATAAGCATCTTGCAATCCATCAATACTTTTTATTGCTTCAAATTGTACATCAAGTGGTAAACTACTACTAAATCCATTCAGATAATACTCTACTGTGTCAGTACCCTCTGGCTCCAAAAATAATTGATGCCTATCTTTATCTGCAAAGTTTACAATCTTAGTCTCTATACTCGGACAATAACGCGGTCCTTTTGATTTTATTGTTCCATTAAACAATGGTGAATATGGAAGCGCATTTCTTAAAATATCATGAACATGCTCATTTGTATATGTAATATAACAAGGCATTTGTTTTTGTGTCTTGTTATTTATTGGCATAAATGAAAATCTATAGCCATTATCTTCAGCTGGTTGTTCTGTTGTTTTTGAAAAATCTATTGTTCTGCCATCTATTCTAACTGGTGTACCTGTTTTCATTCTATCCATGCGAACACCAAGTTTACATAATTGTTCGTTTATACCGCCAGTAGAAGCATCAGCCATACGACCACCTGAAAAATTAACGCTTCCTATATGAATAAGGCCATTTAAGAATGTTCCTGCAGTTATAACAACAGTTTTTGATCTGAAATTAACATTTTCACGCGTATGTACACCACAAACTACACCTTCTTCTATCAAAAGTTGATCAACAGAGTCTTGCCATAAAAAAAGATTAGGCAACGACTCAAGTTGTTGCCTCCAATAGAGCGAAAATTTTGTTTTATCACATTGTGAACGTGGCGACCACATTGCAGCACCTTTCGACTGATTAAGCATCCTAAATTGTATCGATGATTTATCAGTAATAATGCCAGTATATCCACCTAAAGCATCAATCTCTCTAACAATCTGTCCTTTAGCAATGCCACCAATAGCTGGATTACACGACATTGCTGCTATTTTTGTTAAGTCAAGAGTAATAAGCAGAGTTTTACATCCCAAATTAGCTGATGCGCATGCAGCTTCACAACCTGCATGACCAGCACCAACTACAATGACATCATATTCAAAAGTCATTTTAGTTGATAATTAAATGAATATTAACTACTTAGAGATTTCAGATTTGAGTTCTGAAAGCATCTTTAAAGCCACTTCTTCAGCTTTTCTCATTTTAGCCTCATCGGCAGGCTCTTTATCTTTCAAGCCACATAAATGCAGCACACCATGTATTACAACACGATGTAGTTCATCAATATATGATGTTTTGAATAATTCAGAATTTGATTTTACTGTATCAACAGATATGAACATATCACCTGATAAAATATCGTCTTCTACATAATCAAAGGTGATAATATCGGTATAATAATCATGTTGAAGGTATTGACGATTTGTTTCTAATATTTTATCGTCATTGCAAAAAATATAACACAACTCACCTACTCTGTAACCATATGACAGAGCTACTTGCTTAATCCACTTTTTAATAAGGAGACGTTCATTAAGTTTAGCATTAACATCCTCCTCTATAAAAGTAATCATTCTTCTAATTTAAATTTTAAAGTGACTGTGCGCCCCTTATCAGAAAATATAACCTCATCGGCAAGATGACGCATCAGAAATATGCCACGCCCACAATCCTTTTCAATATTTTCAGGCGCAGTAGGGTCTGGAAGTGAATCAGGGTCAAAACCATCACCCTCGTTAGTTATTGTGTATTCAATAAATTCATTATCAATAACATAACTAACAATAACCTTTTTATTCTTGTCAGATTTATTACCATGAACAATGGCATTATTAAGAGCTTCGACAACAGCCAAAAGCAACTTGCCATAAACCTCATCGTTTAATTCACATGCCGCTGATTGATTATCAATCAACTTTTCAACAACGCCTATATTCTGAATGTCTGACGCAAACTCAATAGTATCACCTATGTGAAACCTGTTCATCGCTTAAATATATATATTTTAACTATTATACGTTCGTAGATATTTTAATGTTTCACATTTAAACGTAATAAAGTAATATATTTTAATAATCTTCAAGCCAATCAAGTGGATTTTGTTTTTCATCAGCTATCCAAAATTCAAAATGTAGTATATTCGAGTTTATTCCTTCACCTGAATATACCTTTCCAAGTTCGGTATTAACTGTTACATTTTCACCACTTTGAACCCACACTTCAGATAGATTTGAATATACAGTTAATACATTTTCATGACGTATTATAACCGATGCATTGCTACCTGGTATCATTATAACACGAGATACTTTACCTGCATGTATTGGGTGAATTTTTTTACTATCGAGAATATCAATGTCGATACCATTATTTTTCACCATTAAATTTGGTATCAGTTGATGTTCATGCTCGCCAAATGTACTAACTACAACATATTTTGAGCATGGCCACGGCAACATACCTTTATTTTTAGTTATATCTGAAGCTAAAGCTGGTTTTGTTCCATTTTCTTTTGCTTTACGAGCCTCTTCACGTATGAGTGCAACTATCTTATCTTCAAGTTCTTGCTTTCTTTTTTCAGCGTCTGTTATTTGCTGCAATAGATTATCTTGGCGCTTTGAAAATTGTTCTACCCTACTCTGCCTATCTGTCAGTTCTGATTCAAGTAAAACAGATTCTCGACGAGCATCGGCCAATAGTTTGTCGAGTTGAGCACGTTTCTGAAGAACTTTCTCTTTTAATTCTTCAAAAAAGGCCATTTTTTCCTTTATTTGTTCGGCTTGTACTCTCTTATACTCATTATATTGTTTGATATAAATAAAGCGCCTATAACTCTCGTTAAAACTCTTTGCCGATAGTATGTATATCAAACTATTTTTCTCTATTTTCTTAACGCTTTGCTGATATATAATGCGTTTATAGTCATCTTTGAGCTTAAAGATCTCTTTTTCAAGTGAATCTAATTGCTGACTGAGTCGTTTTACTTGACTTGTATATGCAAATATTTGATTGTTATATATATTTATAAGTCGCTTGCGCTTAGATATTTTATCATCAACAACTGATATTTGCATTAGTTCAGATGTTTTCTTTTCAGAATAATCTGAAAGAAGCTTATTATTTTCATTGATGAGTTGCAATATTGCATCTTTCTCTTGATTGAGATCAGAAAGTGATTGCGAAAATGCAACAGACTCGACAAAGACAATTAATATGATAATATAGAATAATCGCATATTGGTTAGTATTCAAGTTTAGCTGACCCATTTAGGGTTATATTCTTTACATTTATTTTGAAGTCAAAATTATTATTTCCTTGATTAATAGCAAGATTCATCGATTTTGGTAGCATAAAATTATCGACATTTGTGTAATCTGAACAGTCGAATATCATAGACATTCCCATGTAATTGGCATTGACCTTAGATAAGGTCATATCATCATTAATTATTATTTTAATGCTCACAAATTGATCTGCTCTATAGAGTACGTATTTATTATTCTCTATATAAAGCGTAAAATTACGAAAATCGTTATCGCCAAAAAATTTGAATGCTTGTGGTACATTACCAATTATTGATGAACGCATAAGTGGCAACATATCGTCAGGAAAAGTTTTTATTCCATCTTTGTTTGCAACTTTACTTTCATACATTAAAAATCCATTATATATCTGCAATTTAGCTACTTCTACCACAGGAAATGGTAAGTAGACTTTACTTACAAAAATACTATCAGAACCTATATAAACTGCTGCGTTTACACTATTGTAGAGGGGTATAGAATTAGATGATACATTAATTTTTTTTGAATAATAACTTGATATTCCATTTTGTTTTTGTTCGATAGAGGAATATAGTCGTTCAAAAAATTCTTTACGTGAAGATATAAGCGTAGAATCGTCTCTAACATCAATTTTTTTTGATGAACTACATGCATTTAATATTATTACTATAATGCAAGTAAATGAAGCGTATAATAGCCTATTCAACGATTTTACGAGCATCTATTTTCTTTTTTGTTTTATCTGATTTATCTAATATATACGATTTTTGCCAATACTCAACAGCTTTATCAGTATTGTTATTCATATAGAGAATATCACCATAATGATCATATATTTCTGAGTTATCAGAATCTGATTTTATTTTATCAATTGCTCTTTCTATAATAAACAATGCTTCGCTATAGTTTTTCTTTTTATAAAGTACCCATGCATAAGTATCAAGAAATGTAGGATTACCTGGCTGAATATCGTTGGCTTTACGAGCCATTTGTTCGGCATAATCAAGGTTTTTACCTTCAAGTGATAGGTAGTAACTATAGTTATTAAGTGCACCTACATTATATTGATCTATTTTTAGAATTTCATCAAAATAGGCAAATGCTGACGAAGCACTATCGGTATAGTAATATGCTGTTGCAAGTGTACTCATCATTGCTACTTTAAGGTAGTTGAGATTAGAGTTATTTAGCGATGATAAAATACTATAACCATGCTTGAGTGGCTGAAGTGACTTACTATAATCTTTATTCATAACATAGCACTCGCCTTGTAATAATAACAAAAGAGGTTCGTCAGGATATTTTAATAATGCTTCAGTAGAATACTTCATAACATCATCGTTACGACCTAATCTGCTGAGATTTAATAAAAAATCGCGCCATGATTCGACTGATAAAGTACCTACATCATATAATCTCTGATAGAGATTAACAATCTTATTGTATATACTATTTTCATCTAAATATTTTACACCCAATTCGGCTGTACAAAATTTGACATAGATGGAATAGATATTTTCTTCATCAGGATATTGATAAATAAGTGTATCAAAGACAGATTCGTAAAAAGTACGTATCTGAGCATCATCTAAGTTTATATGTCTGTCTTCGTTTGATAATGATGATATTAGTTTATTAATCTTTGTTTCAACTCCAATGTTTGTTGAAGTAAAACCACGCATAGTGTAATATTTGAACGATTCTAATTTATTGATTTTAAGCATTATTGATGCCATATCAAAATTATATATATCGCCATCAACACAATCTGTAGCCATTTTTAGATAACCTATACCATCTTGGTTTTTATTTGTTCTAAAACTATAATCAGACATGTAGAAATTATACTTTGCATTCTTTCTGTTTTTCTCATATTTTGAATTGATTAATTTGTAAGCCTTTTTTGTCTTACCACTCTTCATCAAAATATCATATTTAGATGGAAGAATATAATCTTCATACAATTCGGCATTAGGAATAGAATTTAGATATTTTAGTGCTGTATCATATTGTTTTATTTCAGCAGCTATCTTGCTTGCAAGTATATATGTCTGAATATCATTATTATTATATTTTATAAGTTTGTCGATAAGTGGAAGAAGTTCATCATATTTTTGAAGTGCAAGTTTTATATCAACAGCAAGTTCAATATAGAATTTGTTTGATGAATCATCATTTTTTAATGCCATATCAATAAACTTATTGGCATTTTCATAGTCGTTTGATGCTCTGAGTATCTTGGCTAGTTCATAAGGAACAGCAGCTGATGTTTCATCAACTTTTAAGCAGTTGATATACATTTCAACCGACTTTTGATAATTACCTTGCAATCTATTTTTTAAAGCTTCACTAAAAAAAATAGAGAATAAATTATTTTTAGAATCGTCGTTAATTTGAGCAAATGTTGATAATGACAACGATGCTAATACTAAAAATATGATGTACTTTCTTATCATCAAAAAATATTTTTATTTCAAACCTGAATGACCAAACCCACCTTCGCCACGAGTTGTTTCACCAAGTTCAGTAACTAGTTCAAAATCGGCATGTTCATGTTTAGCTATCACCATTTGACATATTCTGTCGCCACTATTTATAACAAAATCAGTATCCGACAAATTTATCAAAATAGCTTTTATTTCGCCTCTATAATCGCTATCAATAGTACCTGGTGAATTAAGAATAGTAATACCTGATTTTATAGCCAACCCACTTCGCGGTCTAATTTGTGCTTCATATCCATACGGAAGTTCTATATATATTCCTGTTGGTATAGCTACACGTTGAAGTGGTTTAAGAAGTATAGGTTCATTTATAAAGGCTCGTAAATCGAGACCAGCTGAACCTTCAGAACTATATTCTGGTAACGGATTGTTACTCTTATTTACTATTTTAATTTTTGTCATTATAAAATATTATTATTCGTCAAATAAACTATTTTCGTATTGAAATCCACTTCTACCAAAATGCTTATAGGCCAATTCAGTAACTACACGACCACGCAATGTTCTTTTTAAAAAACCTTGCTGAATAAGATATGGTTCATACACGTCTTCAATAGTTCCTGCATCTTCGCCAATGGCTGTTCCTATAGTTGATATACCTACCGGACCACCTGAAAATTTATCAATAACTGTTAGTAATATTTTTCGGTCCATATCATCGAGTCCGTATTTATCAATATTAAGAGCTGACAAACTCATATCTGTTATTTTACTATCGATATGTCCATCGCCAACAACTTGAGCAAAGTCACGAACTCTTCTAAGTAATGCATTAGCTATTCGTGGAGTTCCTCTCGAACGACGTGATATTTCAAACGCTGAATCATCTGTTATTCCAACACCCAATATTTTAGCACTTCGACATACAATTTTAGCTAATGTATCAGCATCATAATACTCTAAGTGTAAATTGATACCAAAACGTGCTCGTAACGGACTTGTAAGCAATCCACTGCGAGTTGTAGCGCCAACAAGTGTAAATGGATTAAGATCTATTTGAATAGTACGAGCTCCTGGACCTTTATCGATTATAATATCAATTTTAAAGTCTTCCATAGCTGAATATAGATATTCTTCAACTACTGGACTTAATCGGTGTATTTCATCAATAAAAAGAACATCGTTGGGTTCCAAACTTGTTAATATACCAGCAAGGTCGCCAGGTTTATCGAGTACTGGACCACTTGTTGTCTTCATATTAACATGCAATTGATTAGCTATAATGTTCGATAAAGTGGTTTTTCCTAATCCAGGAGGTCCATATAAGAGTACGTGATCTAAAGGTTCATTACGTTGCCTTGCAGCCTCTACAAAAACCTTCAGATTTTTAACAATAACCGATTGTCCTGTAAAATCATCAAATGTCAATGGTCTGAGTTTTTTATCAAACTCAGAATCGGTATTGTTTATTTTACGTACATCCATTAATTGAAAATATATTTACAAGAAATTTTCTCGTTTAAGTGTATTAATAAAAACATCAATGTCGAAAGGTTTTGGCATATATTCATCCATTCCTGCATCAAGGCATTTATCTTTATCTGAATCGTACACATTAGACGTTAATCCTATTATGTAGGATTTATTACCTGTCTGTTTTTCTATATTTCTAATAGCTTTTGTTGCTTGATAACCATCCATTATAGGCATCATTAAATCCATCATAATGAATTCATATTTTTCATTTTTACAAGCATCAACAGCCTCCTGACCATTATTAACCATTTTGAGATTAAATCCCATTTTAGTAAGGTTAAAATACATCAGTTTTTGGTTTAGCATATTATCTTCAACAAGTAAAATGCTAACAGGTTTTTTCAATTGAATCATAGGATTTTTAGCTTGAACTTATTATTCTGTATTTTTTATTACAAATTTATCTATTTTGAGAGTGCAAGCATAGCATCTATTGAACGTTTTGCCTTTTTTGCAATCTCAGTATCAACAATAACTTCTGGCCATTCGTATTTTAATGTAAGATATATTTTTTTAAGTGTATTAAGTTTCATATACTCACAATTATTACAGCCACAAGTTGAATCAAGAGGCGGAGCAGCTATAAATTCTTTTAATGGATAGAGTTTTTGCATTTGATGCAATATACCACTTTCAGTAGCTACTATAAATTTATTTTTACTGCTTTTACCTACATAACTAAGTAATGCAGCAGTTGAACCTACATAGTCAGAGGCTATAACTATAGCTTTTTTACACTCTGGATGACAAATAAGTTCAGCATCAGGAAACTGATTTTTAAGCTCTAAGATTTTTTCAAGTGAAAATTTTTCATGAACATGGCATGCTCCATCCCATAGAAGCATATTACGCCCAGTTTTTGCGTTGATATACGAACCTAAATTACGATCAGGACCAAATATTATTTTTTGATCTTTAGGGAAAGATTCTACAACATTTAATGCATTTGTAGATGTAACTACAACATCAGTAAGAGCTTTAACTTCAGCTGATGTGTTTACGTAGCTTACAACTTTATGATCTGGATGTTCAGATATAAACTTTGCAAAATCGTTAGCATTACATGAATCGGCTAACGAACAACCTGCATTAAGGTCTGGCACCAGTACTTTTTTATTAGGATTAAGTATTTTAACTGTTTCGCCCATAAAATGTACTCCAGCTAACATTATAATATCAGCATCAACGTTTACTGCTTTCTGTGCCAAAGCTAAACTATCGCCTATTATATCTGCTATATCTTGAATGTCGCCTATTTGATAATAATGAACCATCAGTATAGCATTTTTTTCATGCTTCAACTTGTTTATTTCAGAAACAAGATCTATATCTTCTGGTATATCTATATCGACAAACCCTTTTTTTAACCAGCTATTATTTATATTATTCATTTTATATTCTTATCTAATGATGATATTTATAATCTGTTGAAACTATCTAAAACTTTTTTGCAATATTCTTGTTTATTATTTTATTGTATTTTTATTTTTAGTTATAAACGTTTTATTGACAATATGATAATTGGTCTAATATTTTGTTTTTCAATTATTTAATAATATACTTATCATCACTTGTTGATTATTTGCAAAGTTAGTAAATAGTATTTTTATTGTTGTTTATTTTTTAGCTCTTTTATGTCTATAATTGTTTAAAATATGCTTGTGTTATTAACATCATAGTTATTTGATTTCTATTTTATTCGATTTCTATTATTAAATAAACAATATTATATACCCTATTGTTTATAAAATTGCTTTTTTAAACATAGTTACTAACATAGTTTTTATAGTTAGTATTAATTCTATATAGATATCTACTATTTTTCTTATTTTTTAATAACATGTTCATAATATATAAAGTGATAAAATAAAAAAGTGGATATTTTTATTATTTTTGTTGATAAAGTGTTTATAAAATTAATATAACACGCTAAAAATCAAATTGTTTCACGTGGAACAATTATCTAAAAACTATATATTACTAAAGTGAAAGATAACGGATTATATATTCATATTCCTTTTTGTAAATCGAAGTGTGCATATTGTGATTTTTTTAGAATAACAGATTTATCACTTATAAAAGAATATACTGATGCAGTAGTAAATGAATTATTTCAATTGAGTAATGAAATTAAAAAAATGAAAACTATTTATATTGGTGGTGGTACTCCATCAATAATGAATTATAGTGAATTAGAAAAAATATTGCACTCTATAAATTTATTTTTTGATTTAAATTCTGTTGAAGAATTTACTGTTGAATGTAATCCAGAAGATGTTAATGAAAATTTGATAAATCTGCTTATTGATTATGGAGTAAATAGAATTAGTTTAGGTGTTCAGTCGCTTAATAATAATATGTTGAAATTTATGAATAGGCGACATAGTGCAGAAAAAGTATTTAGTTCGGTTGAATTGATAAATAAGTCAAAAATAGAAAATGTTAGTGTTGATATAATTTTTGGCTTACCTAAAATAGATGATTATAATTTTATTGATGATATAAATAAATTTTTAAATCTTGATGTTAAGCATATTTCAGCTTACTCTTTATCTTATGAAGATAATAGTTATTTTTCTTATTTATTAAAAAATGGAAAGTTAAAACAATTACCAGATGATGATGTTGCTTTTCAATATGAATATATATCATCTATATTATGTGAAAATGGTTTTTGTCATTATGAAATATCAAACTATTGTAGATGTAAAAATAATAAGCAGTATATATTTAAAAATGAATATTTGCCGACTGAATTAAATAATATGTTTTATAATTCAAAACATAATACTTCATGTTGGTTGCGTGTACCATATTATGGTGTAGGTGCAGGAGCTTATTCTTTTGATGGTTATAAAAGATGGAATAATATATCAAATATAAAGCAATATATATCTTTAATAAATAGAAAAAAAACTTTTAGAGAATATGAATCCTTATCTGATAAGGATGTTTATAATGAAATAGTAATGCTTGGTCTTAGAACCTCTTTTGGTGTAAATATTGATGATATACCAGAAAAATATAAAACCTATTTTATTGAAAAATCTTCAATTCTTATTGAAGAAAAAATGCTTTGTTTGTGGACTGATAAATATTATAGAATTGTAGATTCTAAATGGTTTCTTCTCGATTTAATTACTGAAAAAATGATGCTCTGAAAACCTATTATAGCTGGTATTACTCTGTTTAATAACCATATTATAATAGCTGCAATGCCGCACCATGTGTTTTGATTATTACCTATTACAGTTATTGCTACACTACCTCTTATTCCAATATCGGCCAAACCTGTTGATGGTATTATTGTTATTATCATGTAGTATATCAAAATATATGCTATATCAGTTATATTAATATTAAATATATTTAGTGTTTGTATTATATACATCTGATATGCAAAAATTATATATCTGATTATATTAATTACTGATATTTTTATAATACGATTAATAGTAAACTCATTTACTATACTGAATATTTTTGTTTTTCTTTTCTTTATGAGAAATAATATAACTATTGATAATATAATTATTGATACTAAAATGTATTTAATATAGTAGCTTATTAAGTTAATATTGAGTATCAATATACATATAATTCCAATTGTTATTATTATTATTGTCTGGATTATACTTCCAACTATAGATGCGATAAATGAGTTTTTTATATCATTACTCTCTCTCGATTTTGCAATATGTTCTCCTACGCCTGCTATACTTACTAAACTTAATGCTATGCTTTCAGTAACTGTAATTATATTATAAAAAAAACTCTTTTTTCCACTTCTTTCACTATCTATAATAGTCCATCTCCAAGTTTCGGTTAATATGTTTATTACCATCAATGCTATTTCAAATACCAATATCCACCATTTTTCTTTAAGTTCGCTTAAACCTAATATTATATTATCACTCTCTGTGTAGCATTTATATATAAAATAAATAATTCCTATTACAGAAAGTATAAGACTAATTATGTCTACTATTTTTTTTGTTTTGTTCATTATGTTTTTTATGACTCTCAAAATTACCATTCATATCGAAAAAGATTAGTTATTCGTTCGTATTTTTTACTTACCTTTGAAGTCGCTTAATTATTTTTTATGAAGAAAGCAGAAATACATACATCAAAAGGAATACTGATAGCAGAATTGTATGATGATGATACTCCAGGTACAGTAGCTAATTTTATAAAGTTGGCTAACGAAGGATTTTATGATGGTTTACATTTTCATCGTGTGATACGTGATTTTGTTATACAAGGAGGTTGTCCATATTCTCGTGAAATAGGTGATAGACGTGCTGGAATAGGTGGACCAGGTTATACAATAAAATGTGAAACACAAGGTAAACGTCAGTTTCATGATCGTGGTGTACTTTCGATGGCACATGCAGGTAAAGATACTGGCGGTTCGCAATTTTTTATATGCTACAATCGTGAGCAAACAAAGCATCTTGATGGTGTTCATACCGTTTTTGGTAAAGTGGTAGAAGGCCTCGATGTTATTGAAAAAATAAAAAAATGGGATAGCATAGATAAAATTGTTATAACTGAAGATTAAAAAAGAAAAATAATATAATGGAAATTATAGGTAAGCTTATTGAAAAGAGAGACCAACGACAGGCTTCAGCTACATTTGTAGTGCGTGAATTTGTTATAGAAATAGAAAATCAACGTGATCCACGTTTTAACGACTTTCTGTTGTGCCAACTAACAGGTGATAGATGTGCACTTCTTGATCAATATCAAATTGGTGAATTGATACAAGTAACATTTGACCTTCGTGGTAGAAAATGGACAGCACCTGATGGTACTGTACGTTATATTATGTCGCTCAATGCATGGCGTGTTGATCGTCCACAAGTACCAGGTATGGCACCACAAGTAGGTTATCCACAACAAGGTTATCAGCAACCTCAAGTAGCACCTGTTTATCAGCAACCTGCACCTCAAATGGCACCAACTCAACCTCAAGCAGCACCTCAGCAATCAACTGCAGCAGAAGGTAGTCCTGCCGATGATCTTCCATTCTGATAAAATAAATTGATAAATTAAATATGCACCCCAGTGCCAAAAATTAGGTATCTGAGGTGCTTTTGTTGTACATTGTTTTATCAGCGCACTATATTAAATATTTGATGAATCAAGATAGTAAACATACATATATTTGTTCGATAGCTTCAGGTAGTAATGGTAATGCTTATTACATAGGCACTGATGATGAAGCAATACTTATAGATTGTGGTATAAGTTATCGTCAGCTTATAGGACGAGCTAAAAAGGCAAAAATTAATTTACACAACGTAAAGGCTGTATTTGTAACTCACGAGCACTCTGACCATGTGCGCGGACTTAGAGTGTTTTGTCAAAATTATAATGTACCATGTTATATGACACGCGGAACAGCACTCAAATGTCGTTCGTTCTATATGCCTATTAAACCTCCAATTGCTATTAGTTATAATGAAAAAATAGTTATAGGTTCTTTTAGTGTTTATTGTTTTGAAAAACCTCACGATGTTGAAGAACCATGTAGCTTTAGAGTTGAGGTAAATAGTCTTAATATTGGTGTATTTACTGATATAGGTTGCGAATGTCAAGGTTTGTGTGAACATCTGCATGAGTGCCATGTAGCTTTTCTTGAATCAAATTACGATGAAGATATGCTATGGGCAGGTAAATATCCAATGCATCTTAAACAACGTGTTGCATCTGATTATGGACATTTATCAAATAAACAAGCAGCAGATATAGTGCGTAAAGTTGATCCACCATATTTGCATACAATTATATTATCACATCTAAGTGCTGATAATAATCATCCGCTTATTGCGCATAAAGCATTTGTTGATTTTACTGATAAAATGAATATAATGCATGCAAGCCGTTATGAGGTAGGTAGTGTGTTTGAAGTATTTGCTGATAAATGTACCAGAAAAGCTTGATTTTTACATCAAGCTTTCAGTTGGTAATTCAATACTAAACGAACGTTCAGGTTCGAGTTTTATAGAATTTTTGTAATTGAATATTTTTGCTAATTCAGCAAGTTTACAACTATTTATTGGCACTTTGGCATCAATTCCAACATAGTTGAGTGCACTTTCATGAGTTAGAAATGTAGCTATGGCTGTGCCTATAATAGTTTTACCAAATACCATATCTTTCTTCTCTATTAATTGTCCGTCTGATGGTTTATTGCCAATAAAGTATACAATTTTTTTCTTCAGTATATCGGCAGCTTCAGCTATAGATGTACGTCCTTTTTTTAGTGATATCATTACACCAAAAGCATCGAATAGTGATGATAGTTGTGTAAGATCTTCGCGTGTAACATCGAATGATGAATCAGGTACACTATGTAAGCTCATACCTTCAACATCATTCCATATTGCAAAATTTACAGCTGTTCCTAAATAATCTTCAACGTATCTGAAATCAATGTTAGGATATGTTTTGCGGTTTGTTTTTAACCATGCAGCTAAAGCATCATTAGTTAAGAAAACGTGTAAAATATCATTAAATCCAGCTTTACCATCAACAACTATTATGGCTACTTTTGAATCAGCATGTTTATATAAATCGAGTGATTCTATTTTTACGTTTGATTGCATATATTTTTATGTACTTAAAACTTTATAAATATAGAACTTTATTGTCCTCCAAGTCGGTCGAAGAATGTTAATATATCGTCCCATGTCTTGAATGGATCGGTACCAAAATGTAAAAATGTGCCCATAAAATCTTTTGCACCATTTACCTCACGGTCATCGATTAAATAGTCACCATAGTTCAAATTTTTATGATGTGATATTATTAAACGACGAAAAGAACCTACACCTAAATATTTTTGTACCCATAATAGTTTATCGCTCCATGCTGTAGGATTACTAAATGGAGCACTGCTCAAAATATATGTGTCGTATGTAAGTGATAATTTTCTAAATGCTTTGATAGCACTTGGCATGGGTTCGAGATTAGCAAAATAGTTAGGTGCATCATATAGGTGACCTTCATATTCTTTTTGAATATCATCAGATAAATGTCGCCAACCATTTTTATAGTCGACTAATGTATCATCAAGATCAATGTATAAAATAGGCTTTTGTCTACCCTCTTGTCGGTCATCAATCCATGTTATAACTGGTATAACAGAATTGACAAGTATGTGGTCATTAAGTCTATGTTCGCCATCAAATGATATAGCATTGATATAGTGCGATTCAAAGATATTTTTAGTATGTACAACAGGGTCTTTATCTCCGAATAGACCAAATACTCGTATTCTGCGTTCTTCTTCGCTTACTTTTGTAAAACATTGTTGTGCTACTTCTCTAAATTCTTCAACAAGGTCTTGTGTCATCCAAAACTCTGTTTGTCCGTCTTGTCGTTGGTTAAGCCATTTCTGCTTGCCCATAGCATGAAGTGTTTTGAATGTTTCAGCTATTTGGAAGGCAGGATTAACCAATATACGATCGAAACCATATAATTGCTCTGCAAACATACCACCCATCGATGTACCAATAATAAGGTCTGGTTTTTCAGTATTGCATATATTATGCAGAAGTTCTATTGCAGCTTTTGCGCTTAAAGGTAAATCGGGCGATATTATCGTAGCATTTGGCATGAGCTGACGTAAGCTTTTAACTGTACCACTTGCTCCAGACGAAGCAAAACCATGTACGTAGAGTATTTTTTTACCACGCATTAGGTTAGGATATTGTGTGAATTGCGCTTCCATTTAGGCTTGTTATATTTTAATGCAAAGATAAACTACAATGTATTGAAAAGTAGTGTATGAACTATGTGTTTGAATTTTTTTAATCAAAAATATGTTTTCATCATTATTATGTATTTAAATGGAAATGTAATCATATAAACAAGTTTCGGGCTGCAAGCGTTGCTACTTGCAGCCCGAACTTGAGTATGAGTAAATCTTTAACAACTAACGCGAAAGCCCGTTGGCTTTCCAGAATCAGATTGTCTCACGACAATATCTTTATCAAACCTCTATTTATGAAAAACTTATTCAATCAATCTTCTTCAGTTTATGATGGTGTATTTCTTAACCCTCACATTGCAAAGATATTAGATATGTTATGGTAAACGAAAGTTTTTCATCGAAGGTGTGAATAATGTCAACAAACGGATTGTTCGTGCTACAATTGTCTATTTTATTTCAACCAACGGAAGTTTTATTTGTGTTAAAGATGTGCATTGATTTTGTCAATCAGAGCAGCTTTTGATAATATTCCGGTTGACTTATCAATTAGTTCGCCATTTTTAAAAAACAAGAGAGTTGGAATGTTACGAATACCATAGCGTGCAGGTATGTCAGTACCACCTTCTACATCGAATTTCATTACTTGTATTTTTCCATCGAAATTGGCTGCTACAGCTTCAACAACAGGAGCCAATGCTCGGCATGGAGCACACCAAACAGCCCAGAAATCGACAATTACAAGTTTTTCGTTTTGTAGCACTTCAGCATCGAAGTTGCTATCGGTAAGTTCTATCAGCATAATGTTATTGTTTGAGGTTTATATATGGTTGTTTATACGCAAATTTACTCATTTTATATACCTTTTTGTCGTGTAGTAAACTTTTTGCTTATCTTCGCCTTATCAAATCACACCAATTCCACATCAATGAACTATTTAGCACATTTGGCTTTGTCGCACGACAATTCGAGTGTAATGCTTGGTAATTTCATTGGCGATTTTGTTAAAGGTAGTAACTATTCTCGTTATTCGCCAAAGGTCAGAGCTGGCATATTACTACATCGTAAGATCGACGATTTTACCGATAATCATCCTATAGTGCATGAAACAAACTTGTTTCTGAAAGATGCTTATGGCAGATATGCAGGCATTATTACAGATATGTACTACGATCATTTTTTGGCTAATAATTGGGTCGATTGTAGGCATGTGTCGGCCAATTTTAAATCTGATGTGTCGCTCGCAAAATTTGTAAGCAGAGTTCATCGTATAATGCTGTTCAATTATTTTAGATTGCCTGGTGAGGTAAAAAGAATGTTACCTTTTTTGATAAAGAGTAGGCGACTTGAGAATTATGCTAATATATCTGGTTTAGCTCGATCGCTCAATATAATGGCACGCAATACTTCGTTACCAGCTAACACACAAGATGCTATGAAAATATTGAAAGATAATTACGATATTTTTTTGGGGCATTTTAATACTTTTTATCCACAGATACAGGCTATGGCTGATGAGGAACTAAAAGATATACAACCTGATTGATGGTGTATACTATAGTTACATGATTTTATATTATGTGAATAGAAAGTAAAAAGTTTGTTCTATAAAAGTTGTCCCTCACATATTCGCCATTTATCATACATATCTTTATAGCGTTTAACGTTACTAAACCCCTCATTTTCCATCATTTGCATTACTTCTGTTGAGTAGTTTTCGTTTATTTCGAATAGTAATAGTCCTTTTTTAGATAATAATCCTTCGCGGCATTTTTGAGTTATTGTGCGATAGAAAAGTAGTGGGTCGGCATCTGGAACAAAAAGTGCGGTGTGTGGTTCATGATCAAGCACATTAGCTTTCATATCAGTCTTTTCTTTATTGCATATGTATGGTGGATTGCTTACAACAGTGTTGAATGTTCCAAGTATGTTATTAGAATTTAGTATGTCGGCTTGTACAAATTTTATATTAAGATTCAATGTTGTAGCGTTTTGTTTGGCTACAGACAGAGCATCTGATGAAATGTCAATAGCTGTAACTTCAATATCTGGGCGAAGTTTTTTGATACTTAAAGCAATACAACCACTTCCAGTACCTATGTCGAGTAGTTGTTTGCCTTGTGCTTTTTGTGCAGCCATATCAACAAGTTGTTCTGTCTCTGGTCGAGGAATAAGAACTCTGTTGTCGACGTAAAAAGTGTTGCCGCAAAAATATGCTTTATGTGTGGCATATTGCAATGGGACTCCTGTTGATATTTGTGTTGCAATGTTGAGTATATGATTTATAGTATCATCGTTGACAATATCAGGGTCGTGCATAAGCATTTGAGCTGTTGTCCAATTCATAGCATCGCACATTATGTATGTAGCAACAGATTGTACATCGCTATTTTGCAATGTACAAAGCATATCAACTATATGTTGTCGTAATTGCCTAAATGTCATTTAATATATTTGTTTAGCTACTGCACAGACACTATCGGTGGCCATTAATGTATAGAAGTGTAAATCAGGCACACCTGCAGCTATTAACTCTTTGCATTGCATAGTAAGCCATTCGATGCCGACCTGTTTTACATCGTTATCGGTATGACAAGCCTCAATAGCTTTAACAAAAGCTTCTGGTATATCGCAGTTGAAAACTTTAGGCAATATGCTTAGTTGTCGTTTTTTTGTTAATGGTTTGAGTCCTGGAATTATCGGAACATTAATTCCAGCTTTACGACATCTATCTACGAAATCAAAAAATTTATTATTATCGAAAAAGAGTTGTGTAATGATATATTCAGCACCCATATCGACCTTTTGTTTCAAAAATCGAATATCACTATCAATGTTAGGTGCTTCGGCATGTTTTTCTGGATAACCAGCTACGCCAAATGAAAATTTTTCATCAAAAGGGTCGTTGAGTGTACCATCAAGAAATTTACCATTGTTAAGATCGTTTATTTGTTTTATAAGATCGGTGGCATGTTGATGACACTCTTCTGGTGGAACAATAGAGTCTTTGTCGTTATCGCCTCTGAGAGCAAACAAATTATGAATGCCTAAAAAGTTAAGGTCGATAAGCATATATTCGGTATCGCTACGCGAAAAACCTTGGCAAATGATATGAGGTACGGTAGGAATACCATATCTCTGTTGTATGGCTGCTGCTACTGCAAGTGTACCAGGACGTTTTTTTATAAACAACTTTTTTATGCTGCCATCGGATGAAGTGTTATATACAACCTCTGAGTGGTGTGTTGTTATGTTGATAAATAAGGGGTCGTATTCTCTTAATGCATCAATGCTGCTGAATACTTTTTTCAGTCCACTACCCTTCACTGGTGGTAATACTTCGATTGAAAAACCAGTTGTTTGGCGGTTGCGCAGTATTTCTCCTACTGTCATATTGTATGATTGTAATTAAGCATAATTTATTGAGCAACAAAGGTAGTTATTATTAATGTGTTAAGAAAAGCATATTAAGTGTAAACATATGGAACGTTTATCTGAAAAAGCAGCGCAAAAAGTTTTTTTATCTTTTGTGTAGTGTTTTTGTTGAAAGAAACGATGTTTTTGCTGTATGTTATGTTCGTTTGTTGAGGTTATTATGTCATTTGGTGAAAAACTTTCGTGTACTCAGACATATCTAATACATTTGTGATGTGAAGGTTGAGACATACAACCGATATATGAAGATTGATAGAATAAGTTTTTCATAAATAGAGGTTTGATTACAGCGAGCCGTGAGGCACACTGAAAAAAGAAATAGTCAACGGACTATAGCGTTAGTTGTTAAAGATTTACTCATACACATGGTCATGGGCTGCAAGTAACAATGCTTGTAGCCCATATCTTTTAATCTATTTGAATTTCTTTCCCAACCAATGTGCAAAACATAAATTGACTGCTATGGCAATAAATCCGATAGCCCCTAAGACGAAAATTTTGTCATAGTTCATCTCCTGATAGATACAATTGATTCCGTAAAAAGAGTATGGCAATAATAGAATAGACGTAACGAGTCCTGGTACATAACCTCGGATAAAGAACCATTGGCCGATATGAACTAATAAATGTAAGGAGAAAGCCACAAATAATGCTATCCAGATTACCATGGCGTAGATGCCGTCAAAAAAAATAATGTGTTGTTGCCAGAAGCAACAATAGCAATTCTTCAATGACAGCAATGGTAAATGCTTTGGTGTTGAGACCTAATAGATGCAGAAGCATGGGTCGAAGGTATGGAAACTTTGTAAGTAAATTTTCCTCGTGTACCAACAGTCATTTATGTTGCACTATCACCTCCTCCAAATCATGAAAAAGAAAGGCCAAAGATAAGGAAAGTATCATCATAGTATTCATACATTCAGACTTCACTATGCTATCTTAAGATGTAAAAACAAAAAACTCGGCATCGTTATGATGTCGAGTTTTTGTGACCCGCCAGGGGATCGAACCCTGGACCCACAGATTAAGAGTCTGTTGCTCTACCAGCTGAGCTAGCGAGTCGGTTTTGAAATCCGAGTGCAAAAGTAGATGTTATTTTTGAATCTGCAAAATATGAAAGCCTATTTTTTAGTTGTTTAACCAATAATTTTTTTATGGCTAAAATAACATCATGAAAATATGCACGTTATGTTTTTCTTAGTTATTTTGTAACTCCACGCACCATGTGTCCGAAATATCGACGGATAGAATCGATACCCCTATATGTTGAGAAGAAATACAAGTTGTAAGCATTACCAGCATCGGCTGTATTGAGTGTGCTAGTCCAATAGTAACCATACGAATTTTCGTAATATGTTTCATCAAGCATCTTAATGCCAGCAGCAGGTAAGAATATAGATTTTCCATTGGGTCCTGTTACTTTAAATCCACTTTTACCATTTATATCAATCCATTCCCATTTACATTTTTCGAGTAATTCTCGTGCTTCGGTAGCTGTTGGTAATCTCCAATCATTGCCCAAAATAGCTTTGGCAACATCGTATTTGGTGTTCTTTATATCGGTACCAATATTAACCCATGTGTCGGCAAAACTTTTACTATATGCATAGTCACCAGGACTGAAGTTATTTTTTGTTTTCACTTCACCCCACGAAAAGAAGTTTCCAAAATCTTCGGGTTTATTTGCTCCTAGGTTGCATGTAGCCCAACGAACACTAAGTCCTAAATCGACACATTCATGTCCGTTGACAATATTGCTTACTTCATTATTTTCGGCTTTAGCTTTTATAAAATTGTCTACAGACCCTACTCCACCCTTGAAACACATCACAATGCATGTTACACTACTCATTTTTGAACCTCGTTGTTCGGCTTTAAGGCTTTTTAGAGTTGTGCTTGCAGGTATTGTTATTTGTTTGCTTGTTAGTAGTTTATTTATCATATTACTTTTGGTGGCAAAGTTTATACTTTTCCCATTGTGGACATATGACACAACAATACCAATAACATCACCATTAGAGTTGATGATAGGTGAACCTGAATGTCCAACTTGAGTTGTCATATTAGTTTGAAAGTGATTTTTATTACCACCAATGCCCGATGTATCTGTTATTTTACCTTTTAGTGTTTGGTATTTTGTATCTGTAGCTTTTAGCGAACCATACCCTACTGCACAAACATCGGTACCAATAGATTCATTATTGGCTTTTAGGTTATATGGCATTGCACCAAAGCCAGTAAATTTAGCATCAGTTATTTTGAGTAATGCAATGTCGTTAGGTGCATCGGTGGCTACAACTTTTGCTACATAACCAACAGAAGTATTGCCTTTAATACCACTTACCAATATTCCATCTGATCCGTTTATGGTATGAAAATTAGTTACAACATAGTTGTTGGTTACTGCAAAACCAGAACCATATGTAGTAGGAGTTTGAGCTAATGTGCATAAAGGCACGAAAAGAGTAAATATACTAAATAAAGATTTCATCTGTCAATTTGTTGTATAGTTATTTTACTATAAATCAACGCATAATGTTACGAAATACAAGCTATTAACATCATTCGATTGATCAATTTTACCCGAAAACAAATGCAAGTTATCAAAAAGTGTGCCTTTCTTGAATTATAGCGAAATTCTTTTACGAAGAATTAACTAATAGTTATCAATAAGCATATACAACCGAAAAATAATGAAAGAGGCGTGTAACTTTTATTTAAAATCTTTTTATACCTTTGGAAAATCGTTGATACAAAAAAATATTATTATTTTTTATTCAAAACATAGATATGTTATCCTCTAGTATATTATTACAAGAAATAGAGCAAGAGATAAAAGCTTTCAATTTTCCACAGAAACCTCGTGAACTCTATGAGCCGATTGAATATTCGATGTCGCTTGGAGGCAAACGACTACGTCCAATAATGTGTCTTGCTGCTTGTTCGCTCTTTACCGACGATTACAAACAAGCCATGTCAGCCGCATTGGCAATAGAGATGTTTCATAATTTCACACTTTTGCACGACGATGTTATGGATAATGCTGACCTACGCAGAAACCAGCCAACAGTCAAAGCAAAATATGGTCAGAATGTTGCAATATTATCTGGTGACGAGATGCTCATCGAAGCATATAAACTCTTGGCACAAACCGACTCACCAATGTTTTCGCTCATTATGAGTACATTTAGTGAGACAGCAACACAAGTATGTGAAGGTCAGCAATATGATATGGATTTTGAAAAGCGTAACGACGTAACGCTCGATGAATATTTGGAGATGATACGTCTAAAAACAGCTGTATTACTGGCAGGTGCAACTAAGATAGGTGCCCTCATTGGTGGTGGAAGCAACAAAGAGGTGCAAGCACTTTACGATTTCAGCATAGGCATAGGATTAGCTTTTCAGTTGCAAGACGACCTACTCGACACCTTTGGCGATGAAAAAACATTTGGCAAAGAAATAGGTGGCGATATAATGGAAAACAAGAAGACATATCTGTTGATAAGTGCCTTGCAAAATGCCGATAATGAACAGCGAGGTGAATTAAACAAATGGATTAGTAAAGATCGTGATATGGTGGTGCGTGATGAAAAAGTGAGTGCAGTGCGAGCACTTTATGAAATCACAGGAGCACGCAAAGCCACTGAGGCAAAAATGGAAGAATTGCACGCCAATGCCATGTCGATATTGAGAGAAATGGATATATCGGCACAAGGAAAACGATTTTTTGCTGATTTTGCCGATGCTTTGCTCAAAAGAAAACGATAAAAATAGCAAAGCAAATGTGAAATAAAGATAAAACAAACAGACCCTTTTTGACGTAACTTTATCGACGTCAAATGAGAATAAGGTAAAAGTAACAAAAATATAGCTTAACACTATGGGTAAGAAAGGAAGGATAATCCAGATTGTAGGCCCAGTTGTCGACGTTGAGTTCGACGTTGCAGGAACCGAGTTGCCTCAAATCTACGATGCGTTAGAAGTGACCCGTCCTAATGGTGCAGTAGTGGTTATAGAATGCCAACAGCACATAGGCGAAAACGCTGTCAGATGTATTGCCATGGACTCGACCGACGGCCTAACACGAGGCATGGAAGTAGATGCAACAGGCTCACCTATTATGATGCCTAAGGGTGACAACGTAAAAGGGCGATTGCTCAATGTGATAGGCAAATCGATTGATGGACTTGCTGACCCAACGAAAGAGGGCGGTAGTCCGATACACAAACCAGCTCCAAAATTTGAAGAACTTCAGACATCGGCCGAAGTTTTATTCACAGGCATTAAAGTCATCGACCTTATCGAACCATATTCAAAAGGAGGTAAGATCGGATTATTTGGTGGTGCAGGTGTAGGAAAAACAGTGCTCATACAAGAGCTTATCAATAATATAGCCAAAGGACATAATGGTCTGTCAGTGTTTGCTGGTGTAGGTGAACGTACGCGTGAAGGCAACGACCTTCTGCGTGAGATGATAGAATCAGGCATTGTGAACTATGGTGAAAAATTTAAAGAGGGAATGGAGAAGGGAGAATGGAACCTTCAAGACGTAGACCAAGAGGCCCTCAAAAATTCGCAAGTAACAATGGTGTTTGGTCAGATGAACGAACCACCAGGAGCACGTGCGCGTGTAGCATTATCAGGTCTGACCATAGCCGAAAGTTTCCGTGATGGTGACGGACAAGGTGGTGCTGGCCGTGACATATTGCTCTTCATCGACAATATATTCCGTTTCACACAAGCAGGTTCAGAAGTATCGGCATTGCTTGGTCGAATGCCATCGGCAGTAGGTTATCAGCCAACGTTGGCATCAGAAATGGGTGCTATGCAAGAGCGTATTACATCAACAAAGCATGGTTCGATAACATCAGTGCAAGCAGTATATGTGCCAGCCGATGACCTTACAGACCCTGCACCAGCTACTACGTTTGCTCACCTCGATGCCACTACAGTGCTTAGTCGTAAGATTGCCGAACTTGGTATCTACCCTGCAGTTGATCCACTCGACTCAACATCACGTATATTGACACCTGAGATTGTAGGAAAAGCTCATTATGAATGCGCTCAGCGTGTGAAAGAGATATTGCAACGTTACAATGAGTTGCAAGATATTATCTCGATATTGGGTATGGAAGAACTTTCAGAAGAAGATAAACTTGTAGTAGCTCGTGCCCGTCGTGTACAACGATTCTTATCACAACCATTCCACGTAGCTGAACAATTTACTGGTTTGAAAGGTGCTTATGTATCGATAGAAGATACTATTAAGGGCTTTAACATGATAATGGATGGTGAGCTCGATAAGTATCCTGAAGCAGCATTCCACCTTGTAGGAACAATTGAAGAGGCTATAGAAAAGGGTGAACGACTGCTGAAAGAGACGAAATAGAAAATTGGCAATTGGTAATTAGCAATTGACAATTATAATTCATGTTTCATATTTGACCAATTATGGATGGATTACAATTGGAGATAATAACACCAGAAAAAACGCTATATAAAGGCGTTGTAGAGTTGGTGGAAGTGCCGGGCAAGCGAGGCAGATTTACCGTGTTGCTCAATCATGCGCCAATTATATCAACACTTGACAAAGGTGAAATAAGAGTAAAAGATACTGCAGGCAAAGAGACAATGTTTGATTGTCGAGCAGGTTATTTAGAATGCTCAGAAAATAAAGTGTCGATATTATTAAATTAGTATATCAACAAATAACAGATGAGGTTATTGATTCTTTCAATAGCCTCATTTTTTTATTATAGAAATTAAAAAAGATTGATAATCAGTGTATAGATATATTTTTCTCACAAAAAAACACTAAACTTGCACATTAACAGAATGTGTAATTTACTCAAACTTAGAAAAATTTCTTTAGCGAAAGGTAGATTCGCTATATTATTATAATAAGTCGGAAAAATGAAAAAGTGCTACAGAATTTTGTCAGGGTTTACTATATCTCTGGCACTCCTTTTTGTAACTAATGGTCAAGCACGAGCTGAGGGCTCACTACAACTTAACCCAAATGATGATGGTAAACGTACTTATTTGGAATACAAAACTAAATCGGATTTTGGTTTAAGTGGTTTGTCGACACTCTATGTAGTAGCACGTGCAGGTGAAACCATTACGTTAGCAGGTTCAATATTGAATTCGTATGACAATAACGATATTGTTGTTACTTCAGTGAAAGATGGTCGTTCGTGGTCGTTTGATGTAACTAACAATGTTGGTTTTATTGCCAATCGAGCAGCCGAGAAAGCTGGACCGTATTATCCTGCAACAGGAGCAAAAGGAAATAGATATGTGCCACTAACATTCACCGTGCCTTTTGATGGTATCTATTCTGTGGTTTTTCATACAATGAGTGATAATGGCAATATACCTGAAGATTCAAATCCATCCGATCAACGTTGCGATGCTCAATGGTATCAGACATATGGTCACAATGTTGATCATAGTCAAGGCGATGGTATTGCAGCATGGGATATATCGGTGTTTGATGCACAGGACAACCTAAAGACAGGTCGTATGTTTGCTCCGTTTTTGGTTATTAGTGATGGCGATATAGGTAAAATAAATGGCGCCGATGGTATATATGCAATGCTCTATTTGCTCACACACGATGGTTATCTGTATCGAATAAATACAAATGGTTTCGACCCTGATGGCATAACATTCTATTCCGACAATGTTGGTCTTATCGACAATGGTAGCAATCAGACACTTTACAAACATACCAACAATACTAACGTCAGAAATGGTGATGTAAGTATCGTATATCCTAATTGCGACCTCGAATACGATCGAATGACACATCGCATATTTTTTAACGAGCCAGATAACTCTATAACCGACATATTAAACATAGCAACAACACCACAAGACTATGCACAGATAACTTGTGATAAAATAACATTCAGAGGTAATCGTTCGAATTCCGACAACGAAGGATTAGCAAACACTGGTATGGGTGGTGTTTTTACTGTATCGTTTAGTAAAGCTTGTACCTACGAACTTATTATCGATAGTAATAGAGATGGTATTTTTGATGGTTCGGACATTATTTTGATGGATGCAGCAAGTGCTGGCGAAAACGTATTGTTATGGAATGGTAAAGATTCTGAGGGTAATGTTTTAGCATCGGGCACATACGAAGTGCAGTTGAAAGTTCACGCTGGTGAATTACACTTACCTATGTCAGACTTGGAGGACAATATCAATGGTTACGAACTCTATTTATCCAACACATTGGCCTCGGGTAGTAGCAGTTTTTCCGATGATCGTCAGTATCGCATATGGTATGATGGTTCCGACTATCAAACTTTCAATGGTACATCGTTGCTCATACATAGCGATGTAGTTGGCGAATATGCTGGTAACAATACAGGTACAATTGTTCACGAGCCAAGTCCGTACGTTGTGAAATATGGTGAGATGCTTTCGAGTAAAATAGGTAGCGATGGCAAAGGTGGTTTCTTATATTACTCTAATAATTCGGCATACAACAGAGGTTATGGCAACAATCGAATTCTCGATGTGTGGACCTATTCAACCTCATCTGATGCTCTATATGGTACATTCACAATTTCGACAGAGAAAGATGCCTATGGATACGTAACAGGTACAGCCTATTTTGATAAAGATATGGATGGTACTTACGATTCGGGTGAAAATCCGGCTGGTGGTCTGACATTAATTCTGTGTGATAAGAATAAAAAGGTGATGTTTGATGCTAATGGCGACACAATAAAAACTACAACTAACTATGGTGGTAAGTATGCCTTTGCTGGTGTGCCTTACACTGTTGGTACAGCAACATCATACTATGTGTATGTCAATCCAGACATGGCTGATGGTAATGCTTATAAGCTTACCAATAAAAATGTTTCGGGTCAATACATACCTATATCTATCACAACCAACGAAACATACAAACAAGATATTTTTGGTATTGGCGATTATGATGTAAAAGTCTCAATAACAGCTAATAAAACTCAAATATATAGTGGTGACGCAATTACCTTTACCGTAAAGGTTACCAACATAAGTACATCGACAACGGTAACAGATGTTTATGTTAATATTCCACAGTTATTGCCTGAAAATATCAGTGGTGATGAGGTTGCTACAGTGCAGTCGAAGTCGAGCGATACGTATTTTGAAGGTATTTGGACAGTAGGTTCACTCAAGCCCAGCGAGACTCATACCCTAACACTAACTGTTCATCCTATTTCTGCTACAGATGCAACATTCACTCAGTCGGCAACAGCTGTGGTTAACAATGCATCGGGCGATTGCAACGAAGAAAACAACACAGCAAGTGTAAATTATAAAATTATTCATGTTGAAAAAGCAACACTTATATACGATTGTAATGGTTGTGGTGAGACTATAACCTATGATATTAACAATGTAGAACTTTTCAATGCTGGTAAAGGTTCGATTAGCAATAAGGTTATAGAATTGCCATCGGCATTTGTGCGCGACTGTTTTACTTTCATTGGTTGGGGAAAAGATCAAACTACAAACGTTACGCATAGTGTTGGTGACAAACTTACCGATGTTGTTGGTGGTGATGAACTTCATATGTATGCAATATGGGACGGTGATGACATTACATACACAGTCAATCACTATGCAATGGTTGATGGGGTGAAGACAAATACAAAAGTGGCAGCATCGCAAACGCTTACAGCTCAAGTTGGTGATGTTATTTTGCCTGAAGCTGTATCGGTAACAGGTTATACATACGCCGAAGCCGATGAAGCAGCAACATTGGAATGTGGTGTTAATACAGTGTTCAATGTGTATTATGAGCCTAAAGATGTCAAGATTACTTGGTATGTTAATGCTGGTGCTTATCTGACAGAAACACAAAAATATGGCACTTCAGTTTCTGCAAAAGCTATAAATAACGTTGCAACTATCACCGATGAAGAAAGCACAGCTTATGAATTTATAGGTTGGAGTTTGCAAAAAAATGGTTCTGTGATTACTGATTGGTCAACACAAGTAGCAACTGAAAATGTTATATATTATGCGGTTACAACCGACTTAACAATCTCGGCACCAAATAGTTTGGTGTATGATGGTGTGCAGAAAAAAGCTACAACAACCATTTCTGATGATTGGAAGCAGACTGTTGGAGATATATATTATGTAGGCACAAACGGAACATCGTATAGTAAAACAACAGTAGCACCTATCAATGCAGGTACTTATATAGCTTCAGTAACATCTGGTA
Organism: Bacteroidales bacterium; assembly: GCA_045118595.1. Classification (GTDB taxonomy): domain Bacteria; phylum Bacteroidota; class Bacteroidia; order Bacteroidales; family Marinilabiliaceae; genus W3P20-009. Next base: position 124,815 of record JBGUYH010000044.1, read on the forward strand.
AGCATAATATTTCAGTTACCTATACCATAGCTAAGGCTGATATTACACCAATGGTTACAATAGCCAATTGGCGAGAAGGAAATACACCAAGTACACCTTCGGTTAGTAATAACATAGGTAATGGCACCATTACTTATACATATTATACCAACGAAGATTGCACTACAAAGACAACAAGTAGAAATAGCGGAGCATTGGCAACTGGTGGGCAGCCAACAAAAGCAGGAACATATTATTTGGTAGCTTCGATAGCTGCAACAACTAATTACAATGCTGCTACGGCAAAGACTTCGTTTATGATAACAACATATACCGTAACAGCCCCTACTCCTCGTACGCTTACATATACTGGTTATGCTCAGCAACTTGCAAATGCAGGTTCGGTAAATAATAACTATTATATTTATTATCGTTTACCAGAAGATTATACATATACCTATGATATTACTACGCTTAAAGGAACAAATGCAGGAACTTATACTCTCTATTATGCAATATATAGTTATAGCAATGGATATAAACTTGAAGCAGGTCCATCATTCATAACTATAACAATAGCAAAAGCTGCATCATCGTGCACAGTTAAAGGTAATACACTTACATACAATGCTACGAATCAGTCGCTTGTAACTGCAACAGCTGTAAACGGAGGTACAATATATTATCGTCTATCATCTAGCGATGAATGGTCTACAACAATTCCAACAGCCACAGCAGCTGGTAGCTACACTATATATTATTATGTCAAAGGCGATAGTAATCATGAAGATAGTGATGTAGCATCGGTTACAGCAACTATAGCTAAGGCTAATGTAAAAGTTGTTGCTGAAAACAATACGAAAATATATGGCGATTCCGACCCTGCGTTATCTTATGTTGTTACAGGTTTATATGGTTCTGACATACTCCTTGGCTCACTTGAGCGAGTTGCTGGAGAAGATGTTGGCACGTATGATATAAAAATAGGTTCGCTTGATGGTGGAACAAACTATACAATTAGCTCATACACAGGAGCAACGTTTACTATTACAAAAGCCGATGGTGTAATTCCGATAGTAACAGCCAACGAACTCACATACAACGGAACTGCGCAGAAACTTGTTACTGGGACAACAGATAGTGGAACTATTATGTACAGCACTGATAATAGCACATGGATAACAACCATTCCAACTGCTAAAAATGCTGGTACTTATACCATATACTATTATGTTAAGGGAGATAAGAATCATAGTAATTCATCTGTAAGTTCTGTTTCAGTAAACATAGCACAAAAGCCAATTGTGATTGTTGCCAATAATGTTACTAAAGAGTATGGCAAAACAGATCCTACTCTCACCTATACAGTTACTGGTTTAGTTGGTTCAGATGTATTGACAGGAAAACTCACACGAACATCGGGTGAAGACATTGGCGAGTATGCTATTTCGCAAGGTACACTTACATGTAGCGATAATTATATAATCGATTCGTTTGTTGGTGCAACATTTATTATAACAAAGGCGAAAGCTACTGTCACCGCGCCCAAGTCAAAGACTCTCACTTACACAGGTACAGCTCAAACTCTTGCTACATCAGGTACATCAACCGGTGGAACGTTGTACTATAGTCTGTCATCAACAAGTGGCTGGAGTACAACAATTCCGACAGGAACAAATGTTGGTTCGTATACAATATACTACTATGTCAAAGGCGATAGCAATCACTCGGACACAGAAGTAGCCTCGATAGTGTCAACAATCAATGCAAAATCTCTAATTATCAATGCAATATCAGCTACAAAAGTATATGGTGCTCCTGATCCTGAATTCACTTATACGGTAAGTGGCTTGTTGGGAGATGATGAGTTGGTAGGTTCATTATCACGAAAAAGTGGTGAGAATGTTGGTACTTATGCCCTTACACAAGGCACACTAACAGCAGGTGCTAATTATAGTATATCATTTACCTCAGCGGATTTTACAATCACTAAAGCCTCTATAACAGCACTTACAGTAGTAATGTCAGATTGGGTATATGGGTCCTCGGCAAAGACACCAGTTGTTACAGGCAATACAGGTAATGGTGCAATAACTTATACATACTATACCGATGCCTCACTCACAGTGCCGACAAGTTCTGCAAATGGTGCGGTAAAAAATGGCGGTGTACCCGCTAATGTTGGAACTTACTATGTAAAAGCAACAGTAGCAGCAACAGCC